>JBGPJN010000146.1:0-7686 GCA_041485445.1 Dehalococcoidia bacterium | reverse complement strand
GGTGTGGCAGCGCTCGCAGTTGCCGTCCACCACCTGCTCGTTGGCCAGCACCGTCTGGCAGGAGGGGCACCACACCACCGGCGCCTTGGCGCGGTAGGCCAGCCCGGCGCGGTAGAGCTGCAGGAAGAACCACTGGTTCCAGCGGTAGTACTCGGGCAGGCAGCAGATGATCTCCCGGTCCCAGTCGTAGATGGCGCCCATGGACTTGAGCTGCCGGCGCATGTTCTGGATGTTGCTCATGGTCCAGGTGTGGGGGTGGATGCCCCGGCTGATGGCGGCGTTCTCCGCGGGCAGACCGAAGGCATCGAAGCCGATGGGGTGCAGCACATTGTACCCCTGCATGCGGCGGAAGCGGGCGTGGCAGTCGGAGGGGGCCATGGCGTACCAGTGGCCGATGTGCAGGTCGCCCGAGGGGTAGGGGTACATGGTCATCTCGAACCACTTAGGGCGCGGGTCGTCGTCGGGCACGCGGTACAGGCCATCGGCGGCCCAGCGTTCCTGCCACTTGCGGTCAATGGCGGTGGGGTCGTACCGCAGTTCAATCTGCCGGAAAGGGGTGGTCATGGCCGGTCACCTCATCCAAGCTACACGGGGCAAGCTGCACGGGGCAAGCTGCACGGGGCCAATTATAGCAGCACCGAATACGGGGATGAAACCGGAGGCCGGCGGCGCGCATTGACACCCTACGGACTGGTGCCTAGAATCCTCAACGTGGCGTCAGAATCGGGAGCAGGTAACCAACCGGGATCGCGGGCAGCGGCGGCCCGTTGAGCCCAGGGGAAGGAGACCAGTGGCCAAACGCATCGCCTTTTTCGGCCCGGCAGGCACCTATACGGAAGAGGCGGCGCTGCGCTACGACGCCAACGCTGAGTTGCACGCCTTCCCCACCATCGCCGCCGTGGGTCAGGCGGTGTCCTCGGGCGCCACCGACGAGGGCGTGGTGCCCATCGAGAACAGCCTGGAAGGCGCGGTGACCTACACCCTGGACCTGCTCATCAGCCACTCAGGCCTGTCCATCCGTAAGGAGATCGTGCTCCCCATAGACCACTGCTTGATGGCCAAGGCCGGCACCCGACTGGAGGAGGTCCAGGTGATCTACTCCCACCCCCAGGCGCTGGCCCAGTGCCGCGCCTTCCTGGAGCAGCACCTGCCCCAGGCCCAGCAGATGGCCTCCCTGAGCACCGTGGCGGCGGTGGTGGACATGAAGGCCAGCCGGGCGCCGGCGGCGGCCATCGCCCCGCGGCGGGCGGCGGAGCTGCACGATGTGCGGATCATCGCCCAGAGCCTGCAGGACAGCCCCAACAACCTCACCCGGTTCGTGGTGCTGGCCCGCGCCGACCACCCGCCCACGGGGAGAGACAAGACCTCCATCTGCTTCTCCTTTGACCAGGATGCGCCCAGCCTGTTGTACCATGCCCTGGGGGAGTTTGCCCAGCGGGGGATTAACCTGGCCAAAGTGGAGTCCCGCCCCACCAAGGAGGTGCTGGGCCGGTACATCTTCCTCATCGACTGCGACGGGCACCGCACCGACCCACCGGTGGCTCAGGCGCTGGCCGGGCTGGAGCGGCAGGTCAGCAATTTGAAGGTGCTGGGGTCCTATCCCCGGTGGAACGCCTGAGGCGGGGATAAACAGCAAGGGCGCCCCGGCAAATGGGGGCGCCCTCAAGGCATCAACGGGGCGCGGACCGGCGCAGCCGGACCGGTGGCTAGTGGCGGCGGGTGGCCGCGCCGTTGGGTGCGGAGGCCTCCGCATACTCGGGATGGCTCCGCCGGCCGAACATGCGGCCCAGGGGCGACTCTCCCAGCGCGCCCGCCTTGTTCCGGAGGGCCTGGCGCGTCTCCTTACCCGACTTGGGCGCCAGCAACAGTGAAGCCACTGCCCCTACGGCAGCCCCGGCAACCAATCCCGCCAGAAACTTGTTACCTCTCACCACGTTGTACACTCCTTCCGAGAGTCCGGCGCTCTGGCGCCAGACCCGCTGTGCGATCCGCCAGCCTAAGCAGGCGCGGGAGAGATGTCGTGGGACTTGCCACTTGGTTCAGCGGCCTGGTGGCGTTGCGTCCCGCCTCATCCGAGGCACCCCCGCCAGTCCCTCGGCGCCAACCCGACCATCAAAGAGTACCAGGTAAAGTGACAAATGGGAACTTTGGGTAATGGAAATGTTATAAGCTCCGGTACGGGCAAAAACCAAGGGCGCCCAGACAATCTAGGCGCCCCTTGGGTTCTTCCCGGGGAGTGTCACGGTTCCCGCACGGTGAGAGCCAATTGAGGCACGGACGGGGCATGGGGATAGCTCTCCCCGCCCGTGCCTCCAGAGGTCTCGCTCCGCCCGGCGGTTAGGCTAGGACGGGTGCCGGGAGGATGCCCCGTTGCCGGCGCGGGCGGCTTCCGTGTCAGCGCCCGGCTTCTTTCCGAAGACGTCTCCCAGGCCGCCTGCCTTCTTGCTCAGCCGACTGGCCTGGTCTTTGACAAACTGGCGGTTCTCCTTCCCCGTCTTGGGAGAGAGCAACAGCGCCGCCACCGTCCCAACCACGGCTCCAGCGATTAACCCGGCCACGAACTTGTCCCGATTAGCCATCTGTGTCACTCCTTTCGGGGGCCCGGCGTCGTTGCACCAGCCCCACTATGCGATCAATGAGTTCCATAACTCCTGACAGGCTGCTCAGTGGGCGGACCAACCCGTTTTTCACGGCGCTGGAGATGCCCTCCAGGTTTTCCGCCGTCCGCGCCAGACTGCGGTAGAGCCGGAAGTACATGATGCCCGCCGGCACGAATACCCCGATGAACACTACCGCTGCCGTTATGATGGACAGGTCTCGAATCACCGCGACGGTTTCCGGTCCACTCACCTTGCACCTTGACTATACCGCCGGGCCCATTACCGATGGATTACCAGGCGGTTTGGTAGATTTGTGTCCGCTGCTCCTGAAACACCAGGGTCAACCGCCCGGCGCCGGCCATGGCCCCGAACTTGGCCAGTCCCGCCGGGGAGTAGTAGACGCCTTCCAGCTCTCCCACGACGATGTACTGGACCTCGTACTGGCGCAGCAACGCCTCAGCTTGTGACATGTCAAGGGTATTGTACATCTCCGCCACGTCGGCAGCACGTTTGCGGATGGCCATTTCGTAAGGAGTTCGCTGCTGGATCTGGTGCCAGGGCCAGCCCAGCACCGTGGGCAGCCCGGTGTAGCTGGAGATGCGGCCGTTCCAGCGGTACTGCTCGTGGTGGGCCTCCAGCACCACCGGCGAGCCGGCCACATTATCCTGGAGCCAGCGGATGGCCGCCAGGTCCCCCCGGAGAGCCACGGGTTTGCCCTCCTCGGTACGCACCGCCTGGGCCATGTAAGCGGCGCCGTCCAGCGTCGGCGGCAGCAGGGCGAACCGGTCGGCCAGGCGGGCGCGGGTGCCCAGCACGGTGTAGATGAGGCCGCTGGCCAGCAGCAGGCCCAGGGCCCCCAGCCACAGGCCCGCAGCCCAGCGCCGGCGGAAGAAACCGCCCAGGGTCAGGTGGGCGAGCAGGGCGGACGATGCTAGGCCCAGCAGCACCCAGGCCTCCAGGTAGTACTTGAAGAGGGTGTTCATGCGGCCAATGTCCCCCTGGAGGCGCACCAGGTCCAGGCCGATGCCGATGCTGAGGGCCAGGGCCAGCAACACCAGGGGGACCAGGCGGAACTGCTTGGCCGGCGCAGGTTCGGCGCCGGTCAGCACGCGCCAGGCTACCCGAGCGGTGAGCAGCAGCAGCGTCAGCAGCACCGCGGCCGTCCAGTAGCCGGCCAGGGCGAAGAAGCCCACCGCCAGCAGCGCCAATGCAAGTAGAGCGGCGTCCCAGGGTTGGGCGGCCACCAGTCTGGCCGGATGCCACGCTACCAGGGTGCGCCATGAAGCGCCCCGAGTCCTTGGGGGCAGCAACGTGGCGACCAGGAAGGTGATAACGATGAACATAAACAGGCCGTGGATGCCCAGGTACCGGTCCAGGGGCGTGCGCCACCGGGACACCGCAACACCGGCGTCGAAGGTCTCGTAGTTCTGGTGGAAGGGATAGAACGCCAGGAGGCTCAGCACCGTCACCCCGGCGGCCAAGGCGCACCACCACCCCAGGCGGGCCGCCGCGGAACCCGCCCGGGACCAGGCCGCCAGCCCCAGCAGAGCCCACGTGAGCAACAGGTACGCGGGATAGTCCCAGCTGTTGATGGCGCCCAGCGCGCCCAGGGACACCGCCAGGACGACGCCCACGGCCACGGTCCAGGGCGGCCTGGCGCGAGAGAACCCCACCGCCAGCGCCAGCCCCAGTCCCGCCGCCAGCAGGGTAAAGGGAATGACCATCAGATGGGGGTGCAGGTCGGCGAACAGGAAGGTGAAGAAGGGAAACTCGGTGATGTGGGGCGACATTTCGGCGGCGGCGCTCGCGGGGTCCGGCAGCCAGAAGGCCAGCGGCGACGGGTCAACGCTGGGCAGCGAGGGCACCAGGCGGCTGCTGCGCCAGAAGTCAAAGGCCGGGAAGCCCTGGCCCAGCACGGCCGTCTTCCAGACCCCCTGGGCCAGTTGGACCACGCCGTCCAGGTTGCCCATAACCGCCACCAACAGGCCGCCCAGCAACCCGGCGCATACCGGGGAGCGGCCCGACGCAAGAATCCTCCCCACCCACCTCCGCCAAGGGGGCCCTGGGGGGAGTTCACCCCCGTCCCTGTAGATCTCTCGCGGCCCTCGCACCCCCTCCGCCAGGTTGTAGACCAGGGAGTAGGCTCCCGTTAGGGTCAGGGCGAAGAACAGGGGCACCGCCAGGTTGAAGGCGGTGGTGGGAACTATGCTGGTGATGCGCACCAGCACCGCCACCACAAAGTAGCCCCAGTAGTAGTAGTTAAGGTAGCCGCCGGCGAACCAGGGGTCGTAGGGCGGCATCAGGGTGGAGCGCACCACGGCGTTGAGGTAGGCCAGCTCCATGGGCTTCTCGCCACCCCGGTACGGGTGCCACAGGTCCGGGTTGCCGGCGCGCACGGCGACAAAGGCCAGGAACGCCGCCAGGAACACGATCTCGCCCAGGAGCAGCAGGCGCCAGCGGGCCCGCAGGAACGCCACCGTGTCCTGCCACGCGGCGGCCAGGGCCACCCAGGACAGGCTGGCCACCGCCGCGAACCCCACCAGGATGGCGGACCGGGAGAAGGTCGTCCAGCCCAGGCTGACTGCCAGCCAGGCTACGTAGCTCACCGCCAGCAGGCCCAGGATGCGGGCCAGGACCATGCCCCGGTCGGGCAGGGGCCGGAAGAGATATAAGGCCAGGGGCAGGGAGGCCAGGTAGATGGCCTCCACCGCCAGCAGCCAGGCCACCACCGGCCAGCGGTTGGTCCACCCGTCGCGGTGGATGATCTGCGACCAGGTGCCGCCCCGGCGCTGGGCCGCCTTCTGGTCTGGAGACAACATCAGCCCTGGCGCGGCGACGGCGGGCGCAGCACCTTTCAGCCGGAGCGATAGCTCCTCCAGCGACAGATGGCCCGCGTTGCGGAACACCAGAACCGTGGGGTGGTCGTAGCCCACCACGTTGTCGTCGGCGTCGCCCAGGTCCAGGGTCAGTGCCGGGGCATCCGTCTCAGTGACAAGTGGCTCCGGCGGCGGCAGCCCCGCGGCGGGGAATGGGTTGTCCCGGAAGGCCACGCCCAGCAGCTGGGGGTAGGAGGTGAAGCGCCGCTCCAGTTGGTAGCCCAGCTTGCCCGCGAAAAGCTGCTGATAGTAGGCGGCGGTCAGGGGGAAGCGCTGGCGGGCACGTCCCACGCTGAGGTAAGGCCGGTGGCTGTAAAACACCAAATACTCTGCCTTGGACAGGCGCTGGGCCAGCTCCGCCATCTTGTCAGGCGTGTCCGAGTGGTAGGCCGGGAACTGCCAGACCGAGTACTGGTACAGGTTGGGGAGGTACTCGTCCCAGTGGTTGTCGCTGACGATGGCGGCGCCGTTGGGGACGGTGTCGCCGATCCAGCGGGAGGCGGCCACCGCCGGGTGCTCCCTGTTGTAGATTCGCTGAAAGGCCAGGGAGTAGAAGGCGGTGGCGGCCACTACCAGCACCACCAGAGCGGTGGCCAGCCAGGGCAGGTACAGGCCCAGCCCGGTGCAGTCCGGCAGAAGCCGGCGAAAATCCCCCCTTACCCCCCTTTGCGAAAGGGGGGGGGATGAGGGAGTCTCGTGCGATGGGTGGTCGGGAATTGGCGCGGGCGCGGTGGCCCTGGCGCGGGCCGCCGCCACCAGCCAGAGCAGCATCCGGGCGCCCATCAGCAGCATGAAGGGGACCAGGTGGAACAGGTAGCGCAGGAAGCGCACGTGGAAGCTCTCCAGCAGCAAGAGGCTGGGCACCACCCAGGCCAGGAGCAGCAGGTCCGCCCGGCGGGTATGATGGCGCCAATACGCCAGGGCCGCGGTGAAGGGGATGCTGGCCCAGGCGACCACCCCCAGGGGGATGCCCAGGCCCCAGACCACGCTCTGGCGCAGTTGGTAGAGAAACGGAGGCGTGCCGGTGTACTGGATGGTGAAGGGCAACACGCCGGCGTGCCGGGCCATGTTGGCCTGGGCCACCTGCTCGGCAAAGAAGCTCCTGAACTCCAGCAGAGCGTAGGGACTGGTGGCGAAGAATGCGCCTAGGGCCACCATCGCCGCCAGGGAGGCGTGGCCCAGGGTCTGCGCCGCAGCTCCGCCGGGCCGGGTCGCTCCCGAGGCGCCCAGGGAGTCCCGGAAGCAGTAGAGATAGGCCAGGGCCAGGGGAAACACCAGGGGCAGGACATTGACCTTGGGCGCCAGGGCCAGCCCCACCAGCAGGCCCAGCAGCGCCGAGTCCCGCGGGCGGCGGTTTTGCACCATGCGCAACATGGCCCAGAAAGCCGCCAGGGTGAAGAAGGCCGAGAAGGTCTCGGGCCGGTAGAAGTGGCTGCTCTGGACGTGGATGACCGCCAGGGCGGTGAAGGCCGCGGCCAGCAGGCCCACGCCGTGCCCGTACATGCGGCGGCCCAGGAGGTAAACCAGGTAAACGCTGCCAACGTCGGCCAGGGCGGACAGGGGGCGGCCCACGTAGCGCAGGTCCAGGGCGGTGAAGTCGCCGAACAGCTCCAGGACGGCGCGGGCACCCACCAGGACGTAGAGCAGGATGCTGCCCAGGGGGAACCAGTGGGGGTTCAGGGGACTGCGTTGGGGGTCCAACAGCACGCCGAGGCCGGGCAGTCCGGGCTGAGTTTGAGGGTGGTCCTGCAGGCATTCCTGGTAGCCGGGGGCTTGAGCCATCAGGTCGTACATGCAGCCGGCCCGCATGTAGAGGGAGCGCTCGTCGGGGTGAAAGCCGTAGCCCTGGTCCCAGTTAAGGCCGTGGAGCCGCAGGGCCACGGCCAGGGCGAGGATAAGCCATAGAGGGAGGCTCGGGGAAACCAAAACCTGCCGGGCGTGGCGCGGAAGTCGCTTCACCAACGGCAGGTCATTCACCCACGCGAGCAAAGCTTGGACGCTCGGAGAGGGTGTGGGAGAAGTCCACTTCTCCCCCTTGGTACCACGCCTGATGCTTGTTGTTCGACATCCAAATCTTACGAATGTCATTCTGAGCCGCAGCGAAGAATCTAAAGTAGTGGGCACAGCACCATGACAGGTTATTTATAGACCCTTGCATAAAGCTCTTAACAGAGGCTGACGAAATCCCCCCTCGCCCCCCTTTCAAAAAG
>JBGPJN010000145.1:0-7749 GCA_041485445.1 Dehalococcoidia bacterium | reverse complement strand
CGCTGCGGTAGTCGGCCACCGCCCGGGGGTTGGCCTCAATGGCCTGGGCCACCGCCGCCTCCACCACGGCAGAGTCGCTGATCTGGGTGTAGCCGCGGTCCCGGACGATGTCCGCGGGCCGCAGCCCCGTCTGGAAGACCTCCTCCAGCACCGTCTTGGCCAGGCTGGTGCTCAGGGCGCCCGCCTCAATGAGGCCGGTCAGTTCCGCCAGGTGGGCCGGCGTGACCCTGGTCTGGGTGATGTCCTGCCCCGCCAGGTTCATCAGGCGGCTCAGGTCGCCCAGCATCCAGTTGCTCACCTGCTTGGCCAGGGCCATCGCCGCCGCGCCGGTTGCCCTTGCCCCCACCGCCTGCTCAAAGTAGTCCGCCACGGGCCGGGAGCCGGTGAGCAGCCCGGCGTCGTACTCGGGGAGGCCGTACTCCCGCACCAGCCGGGCCCTGCGCTGGGCGGGCAACTCCGGCAGGTTCCGGCGCAGCTCCTCCACCCACTGGGGGCTGACCATCAAGGGCGGCAGGTCCGGCTCGGGGAAGTAGCGGTAGTCGTGGGCCTGCTCCTTGCTGCGCTGGGACACGGTCACTCCCCGCTCCTCCACCCAGCCCCGGGTCTCCTGCACCACCCGGCCGCCGTCCTCCAGCACCCGGCGCTGCCGCTCCACCTCGTAGTTCAGGGCCAGGAACACGGAGCGAAAGCTGTTCATGTTCTTGACCTCGGTGCGGGTGCCGTACCCCTCCGCGCCCCGGCGCCGGATGCTGACGTTGGCGTCGCAGCGGAAGCTGCCGTCCTGCATATTGGCGGTGGAGACGCCCAGGTACTGGACTATCGAATGCAGGGTCATCAGGTAGGCGCGGGCCTCCTCCGCGGAACGGAGATCGGGCTCGCCCACCACCTCCATGAGGGGCACGCCGGAGCGGTTGACGTCCACCAGGGAGTAGGGGTCGCCCCCCTGCGAGGGGAAGTGCTGGAGCTTGGCCACGTCCTCTTCCAGGTGCACCCGGGTGACCCCGACTCGTCGGGGCTTGGTCTGGCCCTCCAGCTCAATCTCCAGGTAGCCGTCCACGGCCAGGGGCAGGTCGTACTGGGAGATCTGGTAGCCCTTCATTAAATCGGGGTACGGGTAGTTCTTGCGGTCGAACTTGGAGTACTCGGGGATTCGGCAGTGCAGGGCCAGGCCGGTCATGATGGTGAACTCCACCGCCCGGCGGTTGATCACCGGCAGGGTGCCGGGCAGTCCCAGGCACACTGGGCAGACCCGGCTGTTGGGCGGCGCGGTCTGGTAGTCCGCCCCGCAGGGGCAGAACATCTTGCTGCGGGTCTGGAGCTGGACGTGGACCTCCAGCCCGATGACCGTTTCATAATCCGTGCCCGCGGCCTGCCGGGAGCTGACCAACTGGGACCGACCCCCTCCGAGTTTGTTCATATACTATAGCAAATCCGGCCCGCCGCGCCACTTGGCGCGGGGTGACGGGGCGGGGTGGTTTCTGCTGAGACTTGCACGAGTATCTGGTCAGTTGGAAAGGATTGGCGGCGTAAATCCCCCTCGCCCCGCTTTGCAAGGGCGGGGGTTGGGTGGGTTTCTTCCTCTACGGTTAAGCGCGAAGGCAGCGTAGCCTAAACAATAGCCACCGCTGGCCAGCGCCAGCCTCCCGTCCCGTTGACCCGCACCTAACCCGCTGCTAGACTCCATTCATTCGCCACTAGGCAGAACGGGAGCATTGACATGAGCGCACAGTCCCAGCCTATATCCGGCAACCCGGAACCCACCCGGGTCATCGTCTGGTACGACTACGTTTGACCCTGGTGCTACATCGGCCTGGAGCGGGTCGAACGGTTGGGCCAGGAGTACCGCATTCAGGTGGTGGGCCGCGCCTACCTGCTGCGCCCGGACACCCCCAAGGAGGGCCTGCGCCGCCAGCCCCGGCCCGGCGAGGCGGACGGCTTGCTGGCCGAGCCGTTGCGAGGTCACGCCCAGGAGGCGTCCCTGGTGATGCGCCCGCCGCCGGTGACCCCCAACACCATGTACGCCCTGGAGGCCACCGAGTACGCCCAGCAGCAGGGCAAGTTCCTGGAGTTTCACCAAGCCGCTTATAAGGCCTACTGGTCCCAGGGCCAGGACCTGGGCGACCTGGCGGTGCTGGAGGCGCTGGCCAACGCCACCGCCCTGGACGGGACGGAAATGCGGCAGCGGCTGGAGAGCCATCACTACACCGCCGCCGTCATGGGCCAGTACCAGGAGGCCCTGCAGCACGGCATCCGGGGCATCCCCACCTTCGTGGTGGGCAACCTGCTGTTCACGGGCGCCCACCCCTACCCGGTGTTCCAGTCGGCCATGCGCCGGGTGCTGGGGCAGGAGCCGCCTGCCGTCGCCACGCCTTAACCCTCCTGCAATGCCTTGGGGGGATTCTCGTTGCTCGTTGGTCATGTACATGACCAACGAGCAACGAGAAACTCTCCCGGCAGCGGGCCACCACTCGGTTGAACCCCAACCCGCCTTGTGCTAGGATTGGCCCCAGTTTGTTACCAAATTCACGAACTGGTGGCCACCGGCACCCCGGCTGGCGGTTGGGCGGTGGGCCAGGCCCAGGACTCGGCAAATGGACGCGTTGCGACAGCGGATAGTCCAGGCGGTCCACCATCAACCCCAGCCCACCGTGACTGTCCTCTCCTCCCTGCTGGCGGTGGAAGACGAGTTGGGCTACATCCCCAAAGAGGCCGTGGAGGAGGTGGCCGCCTTCACTCGTTCCACCATCAACGACGTGTGGGCCGTGGCCTCCTTCTATCCCAACTTCCGCTTTCAGCCGCCCTGTGAGCACCGGGTGGAGCTCTGCTGGGGCCCCACCTGCCACCTGATGGGGGCCATGCCCATCATTAACGCGGTGCTCCAAACGGCGGGACTGTCGGAGGAAGGGGACACCCCCGACGGCCGACTCACGGTGCGTTACAACACCTGCCTGGGGGCCTGCGCCCAGGCGCCGGTGATCGCTGTGGACCACCAGCTCATGGGCCGCCTCTCTCCTGAGGCCGCCCAGGCCGCCGTCACCCAGGCGCTGCATCCGACCGAAGAGGCAACGCGCCGGGGCGGGAGCAGGCATGACGCTTAGCCACCCGCTTACTTACCCCGAGCTGCAGGCGGAGGCCCAGCGGCGCTGGCAGGGGCTGACGGCGGGCAGCCGCCCCTGGGTCCGGGTGGGCGCCGCCTTGTGCGGCAAGGCCGCGGGCGCCGACGCGGTGCTGGCGGCCATCCACCAAGCCCTGGCCCAACAGGGCGTTGACGCTCAGGTCAGCCAGGTGGGGTGCCTGGGCCTGTGCTACGCCGAGCCGCTGGTGGACGTGCAGTGGCCCGGCGGCCCGCGGGTGTTCTACGGCAACGTAACCCCCCAGACGGCCGGGGAGATTGTGGCGTCCCACGTGGCCACCGGGACGCCGGCGGCGCATCTGGCCCTGGGCTCCCTGGGCGGCCTCGAAGGCGGCGGCCTGGGCGGCCTCAATGGCCACGGCCTGCCGGACCTGGACCGTCTGCCCATGCGCGCCCGGGAGGTGCGCATCGCCCTGCGCAACGCCGGCAACGTGGACCCGGGGGACATCTACCAGTACGTGGCCAACGGCGGGTACGGGGCGCTGCACAAGGCCCTGACTCAGATGACCCCGGAGCAGACCCTGGAGCAGGTGAACGCCTCCGGCCTGCGGGGCCGGGGCGGCGCCGCCTTCCCCACCGCCAGCAAGTGGCGGTTCCTGGCCGGGTCCAAGGCCCCGGTGAAGTACATTCTGTGCAACTGCGAGGAGGGCGACCCAGGAGCCTTCAACGACAAGGCCATTCTGGAGAGCGACCCCCACACCGTGGTGGAGGGCCTGGTGCTGGCGGGGTACGCCACCGGCGCCAGCAACGGCTACATCTTCATCCGCCACGGCCACGAGGGCCCCATCCGCCGCGCCCAGGACGCGGTGCGCCAGGCCCAGGAGCTGGGGCTGACAGGCCGGAACATCCTGGGCTCCAAGTATAGCTTCCAGCTGGAGGTCGCCCTCACCGGCGACTCCTATGTCGCCGGCGAAGAGACCGCCCTGATGGACGCCATCGAGGGGAAGCGGTCCATGCCCCGGTTCCGGCCTCCCTTCCCCGCCCAGGTGGGGCTCTTCGGCAAGCCCACCAACATCAACAACGTCAAGACCCTGGCCTACGTGCCGGAGATCGTCGCCAAAGGCGGGCAGTGGTTCGCGGGCATCGGCCACGAAAAGAGCACCGGCACCGCCATCCTGTGCCTCACCGGGGCGCTGAAGTGGACCGGCATGGTGGAGGTGCCCCTGGGCATCACCCTCAAGGACGTGGTCTACGAGGTGGCCGGCGGCATCCCCGGCGGCAAAAAGCTCAAGCTGCTCCAGACCGGCGGGCCCCTGGGCGGCGTGCTCAGCGCGGACAAGGTGGACCTGCTGCTGGACTTTGAGGTGCTGCGCGCTGCGGGGGCCATCATGGGGTCCGGCGGCATCATCGCCGCCGACGAAGACGCCTGCGTCGTGGACCTGACCCGGGCGCTCATCGCCTTCTGCCAGTACGAGTCCTGCGGCAAGTGCTTCCCCTGCCGCATGGGCATGGGCCACCTGCTGGAGGTGCTGGAGCGCATCTGCCGGCTGGAGGGCACGCCCGAAGACCTGGCGCTGATGCGCACCATCGGCGAGAACATGCAGGCCGGGTCTCTGTGCGGCCACGGGCAGCTGGGGTTCAACCCAGTGTCCTCGGCCTTGAAGTACTTCGGGCCGGAGTTTGACGCGCATATCATTGAGCACCGTTGCCCCACGGGCCGGTGCCACGACCCCCACTTCTCGCCGCGGGGGAGCCGGAGGTAACGGGTGCAGCGGGTGGGGCGCCTGACAATAACAATTCCTGCTGAGACGCACGCCGATCCTAACCTTCCCCCCATAAAGACGCTTGACGCTAGTCGGACCCTCGAATTCTAAGGAGCAATTCATAGATTACGAAACTGTCATTCTGAGCCGAAGCGCAGCGAAGGCGAAGAATCTAAAGGATCTGCGATGGTGCTGTGCCCACTACTTTAGATTCTTCGCTGCGGCTCAGAATGACATCCGTAAGGTTTGGATGTCGGACAAAACTAGCATCACCCATCATAAAGTGGGAAGGGATGGGTCTCCTCCCACTCGACGGGGGAGGATTAAGGTGGGGGTGCAATGCCCTGCCAGAGTCATTTTGCTAGAGGCTCTAACCTCCCGCAGGGAGTAACCAGATGCTGGACACCTTCATACTGGCCTCCTTCCTGGTCATCGTCCTGACCGGGCTCCTGGGCACTTTCCTGCCCCGGCGGATGAAGGACCGGTGCCTGGACGACTTCCAGGGGTTCCTGGTGACCATGCTGCAGAAGAGCGGCAAGCGAGTCTGGGGACATCTGCTTTTGGAACCCTCAGCGGACAAGCCCCACTGGAGGGCAACCCATGCCTGATGAGATCACCATCACCATCGATGGTGTGACGGTCAAGACCCGGCCGGGCAAGATGGTCCTGGAAGCGGCCATTGACGCCGGCATTTACGTTCCCTACCTTTGCTACCACCCGGGGATGAAGCCCTACGCCGCCTGCCGCATGTGCGTGGTGGGCGCGGAGCGCAAGGGCCGCGACGGGACCATGCAGCGCCTGCCCGGCGTTCCCGCCTCCTGCACCCTGCCCGTGGAGGACGGCATGGCCATCCGCAGCGAGGCCCCCGACGTGCAGCAGGTGCGCCGCTCGGTGATGGAGATGCTGGTGGCCGAGCACCCCAACGGCTGTCTCACCTGCCACCGGGTGGACATCTGCGGCCCCAACGACGTCTGTCTGCGCCACGTGTCGGTGAACGACCGGTGCATCACCTGCCCCAAGAACGAGCGGTGCGAGTTCAAGGACACGGTGCGCTACCTGGGGATGGAGCTGGAGTCGCCCCTGAACTACAAGTACCGGGGGATCCCCCTGGAGGTGGCCGACCCCTTCTACGACCGGGACTACAACCTGTGCATCGTCTGCGGGCGCTGCGTGCGGGCCTGCCAGGAGCTGCGGGGCGACGACGCCATCTGCTTCACTGACCGCTCCGGCATGGCCCTGGTGGGCACCTCATTTGGCACCTCGCTGCTGGAGTCGGGGTGCGAGTTCTGCGGCGCCTGCATCGACGTCTGTCCGGTGGGCGCCCTGGTGGAGCGGGAGCACAAGTGGGAGAAGGCCCAACGGGTCGCCCCCACCGTCTGCCCCCACTGCCCGGTGGGGTGCCAGCTGAATCTGGAGATTAACCCCCAGGGCCGCCTGGCGCGGGTTGTCCCGGAGCTGAACTCTCCGGTCAACCGAGGCCAGGCCTGCTTCAAGGGCAAGTTTGGCCTGGAGTTCTTGAACCAGGCCGCCAGGCTGAGGCATCCCCTGATGCGCCACGGCGACGAACTGGTGGCCGCCACCTGGGACGAGGCCCTGGACTACGTCGCCAGCCGCCTGGCCGAATATCGGGGCGAATCCTTCGCCCTGCTCACCGCTCCCGACAGCACCAACGAGGAGCACTACCTGGCCCAGAAGTTCGCCCGGCTGGTGATGGGCACCAACAACGTGGACCAGACCTCGAATTTACAACCGGAGCTGGTGGCGGGCCTTCAGGAGGCCCTGGGCTACGCCGCCGGCACCAACCCCATCTGGGACCTGGAGCAGGCCGGGTGCATCCTGGCCTTCAACGCCAACCTCACGGAAGAGCACAACGTGGTGGGCGTGCCCATCAAGCGGGCGGCCCGGGGCAACACCAAGCTGGTAGTCATAGACACGCGGGAGGTGGAGCTGACCCGCTACGCCCACCTGTGGCTGCGGCCCGCCCCCGGCACGGAGCTGCTGCTCCTGGGCGGCATCCTGAAGTCCCTGCTGGAGCAGGGGCTGGAGCGCAAGGAGTGGCTGGCGGAGCGCTGCGGAGATACGGCCGCCCTGCGGGCCGCGGTGCTGGCCCTGGACCTGGACCAGGTCGCGCAGGCCGCCCACGTCTCCCGGCCGAACATGGCCGAGGCCGCGCGGCTCTTCGGCCAGGCCGGGGCGGGCGCCATCGTCTACGCCTTGGACAACGTGCCCCCGCCAGCCCGCCAGGACTGCGTGGCCGCCCTGGTGGACCTGGCCCTGCTCACCGGCAACCTGGGCAAGGCGGGCGGCGGCCTGTACCCCTTGCGCCAGGGCGGCAACGAGCAGGGGGCCTGGGACGCCGGCGCGGTGCCCCACCTGCTGCCAGGCTACCGCCCCGTGAGCGACGCCGCCGCGCGCCAAGAGCTGGAGGCCCTGTGGGGCGGGCCGCTGCCCGCCGCTCCCGGCCTGGGCGTGCGGGAGGCGCTGGCCGGCGGCGTCAAGGCCCTGAAGGCTATGCTGCTGGTGGGGGACAGCCCCAACCTGGACAATGGGCGGCTGGGGGACGGGCTGGCGGCCCTGGACAACCTGGAGTTCCTGGTGGTGCTGGACACCTTCTTAGGCCCGTCGGCCCGGCGGGCCCACGTGGTGCTGCCCCGGTGCACCTTTGCCGAGAAGCACGGCACCTTCACCAATCTGGAGCGGCGGGTCCAGCGCCTCCAACCCAGCCTGCGCCCCAAGCGGGGCGAGGCCCAGGCGGAGGGCTGGGTCCTGGGCCAGCTGGCCCGGCGCCTGGGCGCCACCGGGCCGGACTACGCCTCCGCCGCGGCAGTGATGGAGGAGATGGCCCGGGCCATGCCCATCTACGCCGGGGTGTCTTATCAGCGGCTGGAGCCGGTGGCCGTCCAGGTGCTGCGG
>JBGPJN010000144.1:0-7754 GCA_041485445.1 Dehalococcoidia bacterium | reverse complement strand
GGAGTTGGGCCGGGCGAAAAGAGCCGTGTCTGCGGTGGAAGTCCGGGCCATCGCGTGGTGGGACAACCCGCCGCGACCTAGCGAGTTCTCCTACCGGGGACAACAACGTTTTGAGTTCAACGTGGACGGCCGGCCGTTGACGCCGGTCACGGCGGATCTCAAGCGGGCTGAAAAGACCGACGTGCAGTGAGTTGACATGGCCGGGAAAAGTGGCTTCATAAGAGCTTGTCCGGGGCTAACCCTGAGTGCTTTGGTCGCGGTGGTTGCTTCCCCGGGGCCTTTGAATTCAGCGGCGATTCCTTCTCCAACCGTAGCGCCCTTGACAGTCTTGGGCAAGTGGGAGTTTATCAACCGCGACAACTCCGCATTCGTAGTTGCCCGCCAATTCCACACCCGTCTATGGGATGCCAGCGGCAACTTAGAATTCACCGATTCCACGGCGACAACCGACGCCAACGGCAATTTCACCATCTTCACAAACCAATACACTGGAGGGGACGTCCGCGTGGCGCTGTACGCCGCAAGCCCCTCCCCAGCAGGAGACATCGTCGTCCAGGGCGCTTCGGCAGGCGACCCCGACGTGTGGTACTACCTGTCGCCACCTTTTAATCCTGCCCTGAATATCACCCACCAGATACAATTTGTCGAGCTCAAACTGCCCGCCTTCTGGATAATGGACGATTTCAAACTTGGATTTGAAAGAATCCCGCCAGCCCAGCAGGGCACAGTCAAGGTGCGCGCCCGGTGGGGCCCAACCTTCACAAGCATGTTAGGCGGTCAGGTCAGCCGGGCATTCTTCTGCTACGGTTTCATCCCCGGCGGGTGGTGTACCAGCGAGCACATTTACCTGTTCAGGGACGATGTTCGAGTCGGGGATTTCGGTGTGGGCCGGCCTGACCGTGTGCCGTTGCACGAGATGGGCCACGCGGTGATGTATTTCCTGTATAACAGCAGTCTGCCTGCGCCGGATACGGACTATTGGGACCTCAACGGGCCAGGACCATGTGGAATCTGGCAACCTGGGCTGCAGTTAACCGGCAACGCGGACTGTGCTTGGCAAGAAGGCTGGGCCGACTGGTGGCGCCTCTATGCGCTGGGCTCGCCTGTTGTAACCTACCTCACAAGTTCAGATGATTACGAAAACACCAACCCGGCTTGGCAGGTGGGTGATACAACACCAGGTCGGCTATCCGCTGCGCTGTGGGACATTTATGACAGCCCTGCAGGCCCTGCAGATGGAACGGACGCGGTAGGATTAGGCTTTACCCCCATATGGAGTGCTTTCCTGGCCGGGGCCGTGGACAACACCTTCGCCCAATACTGGAGTTCTTGGAAGGCCGCCCTCCAAAACCAATGCGCCGCCACCTCCATCTACCAGAACACCATCACCTACAACGCCGATGGCTGGGTGTCCTGCGCCACCGCCACCCCCACGGTGCTGAAAGTAGGTGAAGAGGAGGTGGTTGGCACCCGCAGAATCAGGACCCCAGTGCGTCTGCCTGGCCTCACGTCGAGTGGGGTCAACGTTTCCGCCCCCGGCGGCATCAGCGCCGTCAGCAACAAGGTCACGTTCCCTCCGGGGGTCATCGTCCCGCCGGGCGGCATCAAAGTTCAGGACATTACCTCGGGCGCTCTCTGCGACGGACTCCCACCACCGCCGCCGGGAAGCATTGACAATGTAAATGGGACGGCTACCTTCACCGGCCCTGTCGGTCCGGCGGCGCTTCCCGCGGACCTTTGGTACTTGTACCTGCGGCTGACCGGGTCGACATTGGTTCCTTCTACCCTCACCTTCCCGGCAGCGGCACAACAGCCAGCCCAGCCTTACAGCTACTTTGCCACGGGCACCGGAGCGGCCGCGTCCAACGTGGCGGTGAGCCGCAGTTATCGCCGTGGTGATGCGCGGAAGGATGGCGTGGTCAATAACAGTGACGACCTGTTCATCGCCCAGTTCCTGGCGGGCCTGCGTGGTCTGGGCGGCGACGACACACTCACGGTGCACGGAGTGAACGCCGCCAGCATTCGCCATGACATCGAAGGGAACAATTGCGACGTGATCTCCATCGCCGACCGCCTGTTCATCGCCCAGTACCTGGTGGGCCTTCGGGACAAGTTTTTCAACTTCCTGGAAGGAAGCGCGGCGGCGGCGGCCGGCCAGGAGCAAGACACGGCGTCGCCCGCCAGTGTGCGCCTGGCCTCGGACAACCTGCTCCCAGGGCAGACCCTGCGGCTCCCCATCACCGTGAGCGGACTTACCGACTCGGATGGACTGGGAGCCTACGACTTCAAAGTGACCTTCAACCCTCAGACCATGAAGGTCGTGGCGGTCACCGGCGGACAGTCCCCTTTCCATGACCCGCCGGTGCACCGCATTGATGACGAGGCCGGAGTGGTCTACTTGAACGCGGTCCAGACCCGTATGCCCGGACCTACCGGCGAAATGGTGGTCGCCCACCTGGTGGTCCAGTCTGATGGAGCAGCTAGAGGTCCCACAACTCTGGACCTCTCAGTCATCGGTTTGGCGGACGCCCGGAATGGCGATCGCATTCCAACTACTGACGTGGACGCCACCATCACCATCCAGTAGCCGGGCGGGTATGCGCCCTACTTTTGGTACTTGAAGCCCACCGGCGTCCGCTCACAGTTGAGGCGGCGGTTCAGGTGCAGCCCCTCCAGCACGAACTCCACCGCGGAGGCCAGCACCTCGGGGCGCTTTTCATCCCCCACCAGCAGGCGCACCGCCGGGCCTAGCCCGTCCACCACCCGCAGCAGGCCGGGATACTCCGCGGCCCGCCGCTCGGCGCCGGTCTCGGCGACGCCGCCGGCCTCAAAGAAGGCCACTACGCCCTCCAGCTGCCCCACCTCCAGGTGCTGGCCGAAGATCCGCAGCACCGCCCGCTTGATCAGCTCCTCCACCAGCTTGCCCTCCCGGCCCTCCTCAAAGGTCTCCAGCTCG
The DNA here is from genome assembly GCA_041485445.1 of Dehalococcoidia bacterium. Classification (GTDB taxonomy): domain Bacteria; phylum Chloroflexota; class Dehalococcoidia; order Lucifugimonadales; family UBA3495; genus SHYG01. The sequence goes on along the minus strand of JBGPJN010000144.1, from coordinate 4,798 downwards.
ATTTTGCCCGCCAGGGAGGCCACGATGTAGGGCAGGTCGCTGACGCGGGGGCAGGCCCACCGGTCGCCGTGGCGGATGGCCCGCCGCACGGCGTTGCTCAGCAGGGTCTCGTAGTTGGCAATGGACACCCGCACGCTGACCCCGGAGCGCTGGTTGATCTCGTTGCTGTGGCGGGCCTGGTTGGTGATCTCCGCAATTATCTCCTTCATGTAGCCGGGCGTCACCAGGGTGGCCTCGTCCTGGAACCGGACCCGCTCCTGGTCCATGATGACCATCTCTTCCTCAATGGTCCGCGGGTAGTGGGTGCGGATCTGGGCGCCGTACCGGTCCTTCAGCGGGGTGACGATGCGCCCGCGGTTGGTGTAGTCCTCCGGGTTGGCGGTGGCCACCACAAACACGTCCAGGGGCAGGCGGATGCGGTAGCCCTTAATCTGCACGTCCCGCTCCTCCATCAGGTTGAACAGGCCCACCTGGATGCGCTCGGCCAAGTCGGGCAGCTCGTTGATAGAGAAGATGCCCCGGTTGGTGCGGGGCACCAGGCCGTAGTGGATCACTAGCTCGTTGGACAGGTGCCGGCCCTCGGCCACCTTGATGGGGTCGATCTCGCCGATGAGGTCGGCGATGGAGATGTCCGGGGTAGCCAGCTTCTCCGAATACCGCTCCTCCCGGGAGGTCCACTCGATGGGCGTGTCGTCTCCCTGGGCCGCCACCAGGTCGCGGCAGGCCCGGCAGATGGGGTTGTAGGGGTTGTCGTTAATCTCGCAGCCGGCGATGCGGGGCACATACTCGTCCAGCAGCGTGGTGAGGCTGCGGATTAGCCGGGACTTGGCCTGGCCCCGCTCGCCCAGCAGTATCACGTCCTGGCCCGCCAAGAGGGCATTCTCCAGCTGGGGGATCACCGTGTCGTCGAACCCCACTATGCCGGGGAATACCGGCTCCTCCGCCCGGATCTTGGCCATCAGGTTCTTGCGCAGCTCCTCTCGCACGGGGAGCACCTGGTAGCCGGTGCGCCGCAACTGGCCGATGGTCCTTTCCTGGGTGTTTGCGCTCATAGTTCCTGCCCCCTCGTCGCCGGCCGGTCACGCCCGCCGGGCCAGCCTGCGACTCCGACAAAAGTATAGCATCACGCCTGCGGCCCCGGTAGGCTATAATAGAATTTATCCAAGAGTGTGCGAGCGATGCCGTTGCTTCGTTTGGCCCTTCCCCTGATATTGGCGTTGCTGACGCTGGCCCTGCTGCCGTGGCTGCTGGGCCGGCTGCGGCTGGTGTGGCGGCTGACCTGGGACCGGCGGGTGCCCTTCCTGCTGCGGTTGCTGGCGCCGCTGGCGCTGATCTACGCCCTGTCGCCCATCGACCTGGTGCCCGACCGCTGGCGCTTCCTTGGCCAAGCCGACGACCTGGTGCTCCTGCTGCTGGCCTCCTGGCTGCTGGTGAAGCTGGCCCCCAAGCCGGTGGTCCTGGAACACCTGGGCGGCGGGCCGGGCGGCGCAGGCCCATTGGAGCGACCGGCAGGCAAAGTGGTGGAAGGCCAGGGGCGAGTGGTCCGGTAGACGAAATGGCGGGCGGCGACGGCCAACGGCTGAGCATTCCAGGCCGGAGAATGGCCCCAGGGACGTCATGGGCGGGTTGTTCGCCCATAGCCGCCATGCTAACATGGCGTTAGAGGGCGTCCAAGAAGTCCCTCCCCTTACGAAGGGGAAGTAGGAGGGGTCGTTCCCCCTTTCTGCGCCGAGACCACCCCCTCTGTATCTCCCCCTTCGTAAGGGGGAGAAGGTGGCTTTCTAAACACGCTCTCAGAGGTACGTGCGGGTCAGGGGAGACAGACATGTCGGACATGGTTGACGACGCCAATCTCAGCGCCTTCCGGTTGCTTGAGGACCCGGCATTGCGCCGGCTGCTGGAGTACCTGTTGAAGAACCAGGCGGCCTCGGCGCTGAAGATGTCCTACGATCTGCAACTGGAACCCACCGCTTTGAACCCCCTGATCCAGAAATTGCTGGAGGCGGGGCTGATCCAGACGGTGGCCACCAAGGGGGGCTTTGGACAGCCCTACATTCCCACGGAACGCGGCTTCCGGATGAAGCAATACCTGTCCCGTCCCTCAACGCGGCAGATGAAGTTCTGACCGTTGCGGAGCGTTTCCCCTATTCCGCGCGGCCGCTGAGTGGTTATGTCGTCGCTGCAAACGGGCATCGTCATTCTCTTGGTCATTGGGATTACGTTCATTTTCGATGTCATGGAGCTACAGCCGCGGGTGGGGTTCAGCTTTCTTCGGAGCTTGAACTACCTTTTTTACCATATGTTCCGGGTTTTGCTGGGTCTGCTGGCCGCCTTTCTCATACTTCAGGTTAACCCGGACCTGTACCTGCCGCTGTTGGCGTTTCTGGCGGTGCTGGGCAGCGTGACCACGCTGCAAAACTTCGCCCTGAACGTGGGCGGTAACGAAGTAGGCAGCCTTTCCAAGCTACTGGACAATTACAAGGAGCGGATGCTGTCCGAGCAGGAACAGCGGAACAACGGACGCGCCGCTAAGGTGGCCCAACTCACCACCTCCAGGGCCCTCTTGGTCCAGCGAGAGATGATGACTCTGTTCTCCGATACCGCCCTGGAGATGCAATTGCGCCAATTGCTGCTGCACGCCAGGTGGAGCGCCGCCGCGATTAACAGCCATGTGCAGGAGCTGAAGTCCAGCGCCCAGGGCACGGAAAATTTCCTGGGCGCCGTCATGGCCTTCCAGGTCATCGAGATGAACCCGGAGTACGCTCGCTCTTTGATTGCCGAACGCCGGGCCGCCGCCGGAACGCCGCCTGAGGCGGGACCAACATGACGCCCCGCACCACCAATCTGACCGCGCCATTACTCACTGCTCCCATCGTCCCCGCCCAGGGCATGGGCCTGTACATTCACGTGCCCTTCTGCCAGACCAAGTGCCCCTACTGCGACTTCAACACCTATCAGGGCATTGAGGACCTGATGGGACCGTATCTGGGCGCCCTCACCACCGAGCTGGACCTGTGGGGCCGGACGCTGTCCCGCCCAAGGGTCAACACGGTGTTCTTCGGCGGCGGCACCCCATCCTACCTGACTGAGGGCGCCATTGGCCGCATCCTGGCGGCGGCGCGTGAGTCCTTCACCCTGCAGCCCGGCGCCGAGGTCACCGTGGAGGCCAACCCCGGCGACCTGTCAGAGACGGCTTGCCGCAGATTGCTGGCCCAGGGGGCGAACCGGCTGAGCATCGGCATGCAGAGCCTGGATGACGAGCTCCTCAAGCTGCTGGGTCGCCGCCACAACGCCGGTCAAGCCATCCAGGCGTACCAAGACGCCCGGCGGGCCGGATTCAGCAACCTGAACCTGGACCTGATGTACGGGCTGCCCCGCCAGACGTTGGTCCAGTGGCGGGACACCCTGGAGCGGCTGCTGGCCCTGCGTCCCACCCACATCTCCGCCTACTGCTTGACACTGGAGGAGGGCACGCCGCTCCACCGCTGGGTGGCTGAGGGAGCGGTGCCCGAGCCGGACCCCGACCTGGCCGCCGATATGTACCATTACGCCGAGGACGCCCTGGAGGGCGCCGGATATCAGCACTACGAGATATCCAACTGGTGCCTGCCCGGCTTCCCGGCCCAGCACAACCTGGTCTACTGGCGCAACCTCCCTTACTTGGGGGTTGGCCCCGGCGCCCATTCGCGGCTGGGGGAGTTTCGGTTCTGGGACGTAGCGTCCCCCCGCGCGTACATCGCCCGCGTCCAGCAGTGGGCCGGCCGCAGCCCCCTGCCTCTGCCCGGGCTCACCGAGGCCGCGCTGGGGAGCGTTCCCCCGGTGGGCGGCCAGGAGCACATTGGGCAGACCTTGTCCGCCGCCGAGACCATGTTCCTGGGCCTGCGCCTGATGGAGGGCATGGATCTGGCGGCGGCATCGGACCAGGTGGGGCTGGACCTGGCTGACCGGTACCGGACGGAGATCGCCGATCTGCTGGCCCTGGGCCTGCTGGAACGTGCCGGCCCCCGTCTGCGCCTGACCAAGCGCGCCTACCTCATCGCCAACCAGGTGTTTATCCGCTTCCTGGACTGAGCCTGCTCACCCCGGAAGCTGACGGCAATCTCCGCGGCCTGTCCTTCAGCCCCTGGTTTTCCTCGCCACCTGCTACTTTTGTTGGACGCAGTGCGCCTTTGATGTGCATCGGGTAGGCGCCATTCCGCCTCACGGCTCCCCGACGTACCATGAGATGGGGAGGTGCGGAAACTTACACGCACCGGCCCGGTCACAACTCAATTGGCTCAACCCTGGCACTGGAGAGAAGATCAAATGAAGCGCGAGGCATACGAAATCCGCTGGAAGGACTACTATAAAGTGCTGGGGCTCCAGCCCGGAGCCAACCTCAGGGAAATCCGCCAAGCCTGGGGACGGTTGTCCAAGAGTTACGACCCCGGCGTGGCCGGCCACTCCAAGGCCAACCTGGTGCGGATAACCAGGTTGAACGAGGCTTACGAACTGCTGTCCGACCGGGACCGCCGGGCCAAGTACGATGCAGCCTGCCAAGCCAGGGTTACAAAATCCCCCAAGACTTCTCCCGCCCAGGGCGCCACGCGCCGAACACGGCCAACGTCACCGCTTCCCTCTGCCTCCGCGCCTCAGGCCGCCGCTGCCGCTGCACCCCCGCCTCAGGCCGCCGCTGGTGCTGCACCCGCGCCTGGGTCCGCTGCTGCCGCTGCCGCTGCACCCCCGCCTCAGGCCGCCGCTGCCGCTGCACCCCCGCCTCAGGCCGCCGCTGCCGCTGCACCCCCGCCTCAGGCCGCCG
>JBGPJN010000143.1:0-7829 GCA_041485445.1 Dehalococcoidia bacterium | reverse complement strand
CGAGGAAGGACACCGCGACGCCGGGCAGCTTATCTTTATCTGACGGCGGCGCCGGTTTCGGTTGCCGCCATCCCGGCAGCCAGTCGATGCTCAAGTTGACCCAGCGGCCCGCCACCAGCCCAATCGCCGCGGCCGCCAGCACCTGGAGCAAGCTCACCTTGCACCGCCGCCCGGCATTGGAGTGGGTTCGCCGGTCGGGATTGCCTGAATCGGCACGTGGCCTACAGGGGCTGCCAGCGCCGCTTGCCCTGGCGGCTGACCACCTTGCCCACCTGCTGCCCCGGCGGAAAGTGGCCGGCGGCGATGATCCAGCCCTCCCGCTCCGCCTGGGCCAGGAGCCGCTCCCGCACGGCGCCGCTTTGGACCTTGTCGTAGTCCACGGCGGCGCACCAGGTTGGCTCAGCCACCTGCACCGGGCTGTGCAGCATGTCGCCCACCAGCATGACCTTCTGCCTGCCGGCGTTGACCATCACCACCTGGTGCCCCGGCGTGTGGCCCGGCGCGGGCGCGCAGGAGACCTGTCCGGTGACCGCGTAGTCGCCCTCCACCAGATCCTGGAGGCGCAGGCGACGCAGGGGCATGACCTGCTTCTCGATGTGGGGAAACTTCTCCAGCATCTCCTTGGTGGTGTAGTAGTCGTAGTCGGCCTTGGGGATGATGTACCTGGCGCGACGGAAGGTGGGCGCCGGCATGCCGCCCTGGTAGCGCAGGTTCCAGCCCACGTGGTCGGCGTGCAGGTGGGTATGCACTACGTAGTTGACCTGGTCGGAGGGGGAAACGTTGGTGTTCCGGGAGTTGTCCGGGGGCGCCAGGATGGGGCGCAGCTCCTCATACAGGTTCCCGGTGAGGTTGCCCCGGTCTGGGTGTGGGCCGGGCCCCATGCCCGTGTCCACCATCAGGGTGTGTTCCGCGGTCTTCACCACGAAGCAGCCGTAGTAAAGCTGGACGTTGCCGTTGTCCAGGTACTCCTTGTAGGGCGCCCACTGGCTGGCGGTGACCCCGGCGAAGAACGCCGAGGGCTGCCGGGGCGGCGGCACCATGTCGATGACGGCGGTGACTTGCACATCCCCAACGGTGCAACGGTCAGCCATGTAGCCTCCTTGTCCATGGGTGAATACCGGACCCGGTGGGGTGGAATTCGAGCCGAACCAGCCTCAGTACTCAATCAGGGAGAATACGTCGTAGCCCTTGAGGCGGCGGCGGCCCTGAAGCTCGGTCAGCTCAATGACCACACCCACGCCGGCCACCACACCGCCGGACATCTCCACCAGCCGGGCGGTGGCGGCCAGGGTGCCGCCGGTGGCCAGCAGATCGTCCAGCAACAGCACCCGCTGGCCCGGATTCAGCCCGTCGGCGTGAATCTCCATGGCGCTGGCGCCGTACTCCAGGGAGTACTCGGTGCTGTAGGTGCGGGAGGGCAGCTTGCCCCGCTTGCGCACCGGCACCAGGCCCTTGCCCATCTGGTAGGCCAGGGGGGCGCCGAACAGGAAGCCGCGGGACTCCACCGCCACAATGGTATCCAGCACTTCGCTCTGGTACCGCTCCTGCAGCCGGTCCACCACGAACCGAAATGCCGCCGGCGTCCGCAGCAACGGCGTGATGTCCCGAAACAGGATGCCCGGTTCGGGGAAGTCGGGGATGTCCCGGATGTAGGTCTTCAGGTCCATCAGTTGATCACTACCCGGCGGGCTGTGCGCCCCGATGCAGTGTAGATTAAGGTACCGGCGCCGTCAAGGTTCACCGGACGCGCTGCCAGGGCCTTTTCATTGTCGCCGCAAAGGCCTTGCCCCTGCTGGTTGACTAGGCCCGACCGCAGTCGGGCCGTATCGAGACCCGTCACCTCGTTGGTCTCGATACGGCCCGATTTTATCGGGACTACTCGACCGGCGAGTGGAGGAAAACGAAAAGGCCCTGGTCGCGCCGCCGGCCGGGGTGGGCAGGGGGCAGACTGTGGACAGGACAGTGACCACGGTTACCGGGAGGTGGGGCGCTTCTTGTTGGTGCGCGCCAGATCGCTTTTCAATGCGATGCTTTCCCTCACCAGCTGCTGGATATACTCGGCCCCAATGTCCTCCAAGGACGCAACGACCAGGTACCGCGTTTGGCGCCCATCTCCCCGCAAGAGGCGGCCAGGGTCCGGGAGGAACTTGCCGTACTCAAAGTAGAGCTTGAGATGGTCCGCGTAGGGGAAGATGCCGCAAAAGTACCCGGCATCGGGGTGCCGGTAGCCGATGGCGTGCCATTCCGGGTACGCCGCCTCCCGCGCCTCAGGCGCGGCCTGCCTCACCACCTGGCGCAGGCGCTGGACGAGGTCCACGATGGACGGGGTGTGGTCCCCCAGTATCTGGTCAGGGGTCATAGGTGCACCCCATGATTGGTGTAGCCGAGGGCGCGGGAGTTGGAACCATCAACGCCACAATGTATACTCCGACCATGGCCGGGAAGGCAATACCCATTCGGCATCACGCTAGCCAGCACCAGCCAGGGCGAGAGGAGCGTGCCTCAGGTTCGCCATGAACACCTCCAGCGCGGACCGCAACCTGTTTGGGGCGGGCGACCTGGCCCTGCTGATTGACCGCAAGGCCCGGCGCTACATGCTGACCCTGGGCGCGGACCAGGTGTTCCACAGCCACCTGGGACGGCTGCCCCACGCCCTGCTCATTGACCATGGCGTGGGCGGCTGGTACCGCACCGACCGCGGCCACGTCTTGCTGGCGGTGCGGCCCACCCTGGGCGACTTTGTCCGGGAGATGCCCCGGGGCCCCCAGATTATCTACCCCAAGGACCTGGGCAACATCGTGAGCCTGGCGGACATCTTCCCCGGCGCCACCGTGGTGGAAGGCGGCCTGGGGTCCGGGTCGCTGACCGCGGCGCTGCTGCGGGCGGTGGGGCCCGCCGGCCGGGTGATCACCTACGAGGTGGATGAGGAAGTAGTGCCCCGGGCGCTGCGCAACATCCAGAAGGTGGTGCCGGACATTTCCAATCACACGGTGGTGCTGGGGGACATCTACCAGGGCATCGCCCAGCGCCAGGTGGACCGCATCGTGCTGGACGTGCCGGAGCCGTGGCAGGTGGTGCCGCACGCCGGCGACGCCCTGATGATGGGGGGCATCCTGCTTAGCTTTCTGCCCACCATCTTGCAGGTGCACCGCCTGGTGCTGGAGCTGCAGAAGGACACCCGGTTCCAGCTTATCGAAACGGTGGAAACGCTGCTGCGAAGCTGGCAGGTGACCGAGCGCAGCGTGCGCCCGGCCCACCGCATGGTGGCCCACAGCGGGTTCCTGACCACCGCGGTGCGCTGCCAGCCGCGGGTGATCGGCACGGTGAGCCACCCGGCGCCAACCCCGGCAGGGGCCGAAAGGGGGAGGGTGCCGGGGCCATCGGCCTCAAGCCAGGAGTCCGGGCCGGACCAGGACACCGAGGAGGGGTAGTGAGTCAGACAGGTCCTCGTCATTCCGGCGAAAGCCGGAATCCATCCGAGCATCTCAACCTCGGTCGTTCCTGGACACCGGCCTTCGCCGGTGAGACGGATAGAGTTCCCGTTCCTTACGCGCGTCGCTAAGGTCAACTCTCCCATAGCAAACAGACCCACTACCCAAGGAGGGGCATGATGGACGTGATGGATAGGGCGCAGACCCTGGAGTTCCTGGGCCGCCACGTGAAAACCGACATGCTGATGAAGCATCTCCTGACCGTGGAGGCGGCCATGCGCGGCTACGCCCGCAAGTACGGCGAGGACGCGGACCGCTGGGGCGTCGCCGGGCTGCTGCACGACTTCGACTGGGAGATCTGCCCGACGCCCGAATCGCACCCCAGCTTCGGGGCGGACATCCTGCGCCAGCACGGCTACCCGGAGGACATCATCCGGGCGGTGCTGACCCACGGCGACCACACCGGCATACCCCGGCAGTCGCGCGTGGAGCACACCCTGTACGCGGTGGACGAGCTGTCCGGCTTCATCCGGGCGGTGACGCTGGTGCGCCCCTCCAAGAGCCTGGACGAGGTGACGCCCCAGTCGGTGCGGCGCAAGCTGAAGGACAAGGCATTTGCCCGGGACGTGAACCGGGACGACATCGCCAAGGGCGCGCAAGATCTGGGCGTGGACCTGGACGAACACATCGCGTTCATCGTGGCGAGCATGAAGCCCGTGGCGGCGCAGATTGGGCTGAGGACGAAGAGCGGCTAGGCGCGGCTTCACCCTCACCCCAACCCTCTCCCATCGAGGGCGAGGGAGTATTGCTTCTGTTAGTAGTTTAAGCGTCGCCCGGCCGACCGCCTGCCGGCTCCGCGCCGCCCCACAGCTCCTCCAGCGCCACCTCGGCCTCGCCCAGCGGGTAGCGCCCTGCGGACAGGCGCAGGTGCTGGGGGGTCAGCAGCGGCACCGGCATCGCCTCCAGCAAGGCCGCCACCGGTTCGCCAGGGGCAAAGCCCCACAGCTCGGGCGACCCCGCGTTCTTGCCCTGGGCCAGCACCTTGAAGTCGCCCAGGCCGCCGGGCCGGGCCAGCGCCACCAGCGCGGCGCGGTTGGCCTCCAGCTCCCGGCGGGCCACGCCCAGGGTCGCCAGGCGGCGCTGGAAGCGGCCCAGCCCCAAGTTGTCCAGGAACCGTCGCTGGGTGGTGAAGCCCAGGGGCGCCAGACCGGCGCGGTGGCCGGCGTTGACCAGGGCGGTGAAGTCCACCTGCGCCGTTATGTCCTGCTGGCCGATGTTGCGCAGGGGGGCGTCAGTCTGGAGGTGGCGGTGGTAGGTGACCAGAGTGCCCCGATGCCGCCGCTCCAGGGAATACAGCTCGGTGGCCGGATGGCCGTAGTCAATGGTCAGCACAAACCCGGCGTCCAGGGCCGCTGACACCTCCTGGGCCCACGCCTCCAGACCCAGGTTGATCTCGGCGGTCTGGCCCTCGGCCAGCGCCACCCCCACTTCATGCAGGCGCTGCGCCAGCCTGGGCGTGGACGGCGCGCCCAGGGCGGTGACCAGGGCGTCTTCCTCCAGGGCCACGTACACCTCCTGGAGCCGCCCCTCACGCAGGGTGACCTGGTGCACCGGGAAGGCGTCCAGCAGCTCGTTGGACAGGATGCAGCCCCGGAGGCCCCGCAGGGGCACCCCGGCGGCGGCGATGCGGCGCACCGGTGGCCCGTCCTGGCTGGGTAAACGCCTGTCCAGCCCGTGGCCTGCGCGGCGGTCCAGGCAGAGGTAACGCAGCGCCTGGGCGAACCCCGCCGGCAGGTGGCGGGAGTAGCCGGTTATGTCCAGGGCCAGGCGGCCCGCGCCCGCCCCCAGCTCCGCCACGGTGAAGGGCGCCGGCCGGTCCAGCAGCAGCCACATCTGGTAGAGCTGCGCCGCCAGCAGCGCCCCGAAGGCGGGATGCACCAGGGGGCTGGTGTAGTAGTCGCCGCCGGCGCCGATGGGGTCGCGGGCCACGTAGTAGCCGCCCTGGGGCCAGAACAGGGCCACATCCATGAACTGGGCGAAGGTGATGGGGCCCTGCTCCCGGATGCGGCGGCGGATTTCGGCTTCGGGGGTCATGGCGTCAGGGCTGCGGGAGACAGTGGTGGTCCTTTGTGGACACTACTCGAACCTTCTGCGGCTTGACCTGGTGCCCAGGCTAAGGCAGCTACTGGCTGAACGCTAGGGCAAGCACTATTGTGGCCACACCAGGCGCGCTTCGCCGTCAACCACAAGAACAACGAGATCTACCCTTTGAAGTTCCTCACGGCCAAATGCTACAAGTGCCTCGCGAACTCGATCTGGCGTCATATGAGGACTTTGGCTCTCAAGCGCGATTATATGCATTGCCGCCCACCGCCGCCTGCGGAACTTCTCAAGAGCCTGCTCAATCATCCTTTCGACGCTAAGCGACACGCTCGTTGGAACATCGAATGCCGCCGACGTGCCGAATACGTAGACGCCCGTATCATCCCCGGCCAACCGCTCCAACGGCCACTCTTCCGTCCATGTGACCGTCTGGCTTTGGCCGCTCATCGCGACCGCGATGATCGCCTGAGCGAACTGTTCACGCCGGCCGTCAGTGACAAAGCTGTGTTCAATCTGACCCTGATCGACTAGGAGAGCGTAAATGCCGTCTAGGCGATTTGAGAGACTCCGCAACAAGCCGAAGGTGTTATGGCAGCATGAGAGCGTACTGGGACCGTTCCGGCTTCGGACGACGAGTTGTGCGCTCCGTTCGATGGGAACTGGGCGTGTCTCACCGTCCCGCATAGATGGTGCCACCCGACCAATCTCTCGTTTCAAGTGGCGCATCAACTTTCGGTCCAGCGGGAATGAAAGGTTCGTGCAGGGCATGAGGGTATAGTAGCCGCCGCACGAGGGGGCAAGATATTGTTCCAGCGAAACAATGCTCTCGAAATATGACTGAGTACTGTCGTTGCCTAATCGCTTGACCTCGACAGCGGCATCGGCTTGACCATTAGTCACAAGCACTTCGGGACTCGGTTCGTCCGGGTGCTGGTCATCAAGCGTCGGCCCGGCTGGTACTTCCCAAGTTCCGCCCCGCGTCTGGTCAAGAAACCGACAGGTTGCACCGACGCATTTACTTTCTTGCTCAGAAAGTGCCAACTGTCCGTCTTTTTCCTCCAAGTCCAAATGGCATTGGCGGGCCGGATTGGAACCGAACCAAAACGCCTCAGTTTATCAGACTGATGCTAGTCTACTGAGCTAGGGGACCACATTGCCCGGAGCCCTTGATGCACTCCCTCCCCTAGAGACGAGGAAAACAACTACGTGCGGGAGACCCCGCCCTACCGCCGCTGCCCGATGGGCACGTACTCCAGGTCCATGGGGCCGATGTACTCCAGCAGGGGCCGGATGAGGATGTTGTCCTTGTACTGTTCCAGGCACTGGAGCGTCCAGCCGGGGATGCGGCCCAGGGCGAAGATGGAGATGAACAGGTCGTCGGGGATGCCCAGCAGGTAGTAGATGGAGCCGGCGAAGAAGTCCACGTTGACGAAGATGCCCCGCTTTCGGTAGGGCACCATGACCTTCTCTTCCACGTAGGTGAGGATCTGGAACCACTGGGGCTGGCCCACCTTGTCGCCCAGTTCTTTGGCCCGCTGGCGCAGGTGGCGGGCTCGGGGGTCCTCCGCCTTGTACACCCGGTGGCCGAACCCCATGATGCGCCCGCCGCTGTCCAGAATCTTGCGGCAATACTCCTCGGCGTTTTCAGGCTGGGCAATCTCCTCAGCCATCTTCATCACCTCTTCCGCGGCGCCGCCGTGCCAGGGACCTTTCAGCACTCCCACCCCGGTGACCACGGCGGAGTGCAGATCGGACAGGGTGGAGGCAGTAACCCGGGCGCCAAAGGCAGAGGCGTTGGCCCCGTGCTCTGCGTGGAGGATGAAGTCCACGTCCAGCAGCTTGGTGGTCTCGGCGTCGGGGACCTCGCCAAGGAGCATGTACAGGAAGTTGCCGGCGTGGGTCAGGTCCGGGGTGGGGGCCACCGGTTCCAAGCCCTGGCGCAGGCGGTGGTGGGCGGCCACCAGGGTGGGCCCCATGGCGGTGAGGCGGATGCCCTTGCGCAGGGTGGCCTCGGGGGAGTTGTCCTTAACGTCGGGGTCGAAGGCGGCCAAAGCTGAGATGCCGGTGCGCAGGGCGTCCATGGGGTGGCTGGCCTTCACCAGCTCCAGGACCTGGATGACCTCGTCGGGGATGCGGCGGTTGGCCCGCAGGGTGGCATCGAACCGGCTCAATTGTTGCCGGGTGGGCAGTGCGCCGTTGAGCAGGAGGTAGATCACCTCTTCAAAGGTGGACTTCTCCGCCAGATCATGGATGTTGTAGCCACGATAGAGCAGCTTCCCTTCCTGGCCGTCTATG
>JBGPJN010000142.1:0-7833 GCA_041485445.1 Dehalococcoidia bacterium | reverse complement strand
GGCGCCCAGGTTGTTGGTGCCGTCGGCGCATTCCTGGTTGTCGGTCCAGCCCTTGTTAACCGCCTTGGGTTTACGGCGGGCCTGCCGGTTCCCGCCCCTGCCCATGGGGTGTTTTGGTGGGGGGGCACGACCCCCTCTTGGTCTCCCCTTGGTAAGATGCGTGATGCTAATTGTCCGACATCCAAATCCTACGGATGTTATTCTGAGCCACAGCGAAGAATCTAAAGTCGTGGGCACAGCGCCATCGCAGATTCTTTAGATTCTTCGCCTGCGCTGCGTTTCGGCTCGGAATGACAGCTTCGTAGCTATGAAATGCTCCTTAGACGTCGAGATGGCGTCTTCGTAAGGGGGAGAGAGCGGCTTCCCACACACTCCGGTTAGCATTATCGTCCCTCCCCCATCGCCTGCGCCAGGCGCACGCAGTCGGCCAGCGGGCGGATGCCCACCCGGATGCAGTCGGGCAGGCCAAAGGAGGCGCAGTCCCGCACGAACAGCCCGCGCCGCATCAGCCGGTCCCGCCAGGCGGCGCCGTCGCCCACCGCCACCAGCAGGAAGTTGGCCGCCGACGGGTACGCCTGGAAACCCAGGGCGGTCAACTGGCCGGTCAGGTACTCCTTGGCCTGGGCCACCGCCTGCCTGGCGCGGGGCAGATAGTCAGCGTCGGCCAGGGCCACCAGCCCGGCGGCCTGGGCCAGGGCGTTGACGCTCCAGTCGGGCTGGAAGGCGGCCAGCCGCGCCGTCACCTCCGCCGAGGCCAGCAGGTAGCCCAGCCGCAGGCCGGCCAGGGCGTAGTCCTTGGTCATGGACCGCAGCAGCACCACGTTATCCCAAGCCAGCAGAGATAAGGTGTCCCAGGGCTGGTCCACAAACCCCAGGTACGCCTCGTCCACCACCAGCAGCCCGCCAGCCAGTCGGACCGACTGGGCCAGGGCCTCCACCTCAGGCTGCGGCAGGAACACCCCAGTTGGGTTGTTTGGGTTGCACAGGAACACCAGGCTAGGCCGTTGCTGGTTGATGCGCACCCGGGCATGCTTCAAGTCCCAGACAAACCCGGCCTCTCGGCGTGAATCCAGCGTGCCGGCGCCTGCCCCCACCAGGCGAAAGGCGCCGGCGTACTCGCCGTAAGTGGGGCCTAACTGCAGACCGAAGTTATGGGTGGTCTTCCGCGGCGGCGTGAGGAACGCCCTGGCCAGCAGGTGGATCAGCTCCGTGGAGCCGTTGCCCACCAGGATGCGGTCCGGGGACAGGCCGCCCTGCCCGGTCAAGTAGGCAGACTGGCGGGCCAGATGGGAGGAGAGGGCCTCCCGCAATGCAGTACAGGACGGGTCGGGATAGGCGGTCAGGTCCACCCGCTGCAGGGCCTCCCAGACCCCGGCGGGAGGCCCCAATGGGCTGACGCTGGCGCTGAAGTCCAGCACGTCCTCGGGCCGCAGGCCCAGCGCCCTCAGGTCGGCCGGGCGGATGCCGCCATGCACCGGGCGCCCCGCACCGCCCGCCGGGGTGAAAAGTTGCCCCCCGTTGGCGGGGGCGGCGAGCACCACGCGGCCGGCGCCATGCCGGTCCCGCGGCTTATTGAAGGATTCCATGACGCACATACCATACGCCCACGGCGATGACCAGCCCCAGGGCGGCAATCAGGTACATGGACTGCACCGCCCGGGTGATGTCGCCGGGCTCCAGCGGCCGAGTGGGGTCGCCCAGGCGGTAGTGGCCCACCTTCTCCAGCTCCACGCCCAGAGCGCCGGCCATGCCGCTCATGGTCCACCCGGCGTTGGGGCTTTCGGTGCGACCGTGGTCGCGCCACATGATGCGCCAGGCCCCGGCCAGCCGCTGTCCGGGCAGCAGGGCGCTGCCCGCCACCAGCAGCAGGGCGCTGAGCCGGGCGGGCGCCAGGTTCAGCAGGTCGTCCAGCCGGGCGGAGGCCTTGCCCAGGTATTCGTACTTGCCGTGGTAGCCGATCATGCTGTCCAGGGTGTTCACCGCGCGGTAGGCCACCGCTCCCGGCAGGCCGAAGAGGGCGAAGGCCAGCCAGGGGCCGATGAAGCTGTCGGTCGTGTTCTCCGACACCGACTCCACGGTGGCGGCGGTCATCTGCTCCGCGGTCAGGGCGGAGACGTCCCGGCTGACCAGGGAGCGCATCTCCAGGCGCACGGAGGCCACGTCGCCCCGCTGCAGCCGGTCCCGCACGCTGCCCGCCACACCGTGCAGCATGCGCAGGGCGAAGGTGCTCTTGAGCCAGACCGCGCCCACCAGTATGTAGGCCACGCTGTGCCAATCCTTCAGGCCCTGCACGGCAAACCAAGCCGCCGTCGCCCACAGTCCGGGGACGAGCAGGGCGATCAACCCGCCAGCGATCGACCCGCCCACCCGTCCCTTGGGGGATATCCGGTCCGCCAGGGCCACGGTCTTGCCGATCCACACCGTGGGGTGCAGCGGCGCGGGCAGCTCCCGGCCCACCAGGTCCAGCAGCACCGCCAGGCCCAGCACCCACAGGTCGGCGTAGTCTGGCCACGGAACTGCCACTGCTTAGAACCTCCCGGTCCAGAACTGGGGGGCCAGCCACCCTCGGGGCGCCAGCGCAACCCCGGCCATCAGCACCGCCACCTCCGTCAGCTCATTGATCGCCCCGTAGGTGTCCCCGGTGAGGCCGCCCAGCATCCGGCACATGGCCCACCCCAGGCACCAGGCCAGCAACGCCACACCCAAGAGGATGGCCCCACCACCCCAGCCGCCCAGCAGCGCTGCCGCGGCGGCAGCCACCAACAGCGCAAAGCCGGCGGCCAGCCTGGCATGACCCTGGTGAAAGGGCGAGCCCAGTCCTTGTGAGCGCACGTAGGGAAATGCGCCCAGCGCCACCACCATGCTCCACCGGGAGAGCATGGGAAACAGAAGCAGGCACACAGTACGGCCCGTTGACGGCAAGGCCAGCACCGACAACAACGCCCCGTACTTCAGCAACAGCAGGGTGGCGCCGCCGGCCACCGCAAATGCCCCCACGTGGCTGTCCCGCATGATCTCCAGCCGCCGCTCCGGGGTGTACCCGCCGAAGAGGCCGTCGCACACGTCCATGAAGCCGTCCAGGTGCAGCCCCCGGGTCAGCGCCACCAGCACGGCCACCAGCAGGGCGGCGGTCAAATACGGCGGGAAGACCATCCGCGCGCCGCGCTCCAGTAACACAAGCGTCAACCCCACCAGCAGGCCCACCACCGGGTACCACGCGCGGGAGGCGCTAATCTGCCCCTGGGAGGGAGCCTCCCGCCGGAAGGCCGGACACACGGTCAAGAAGCTCAGGGCCACCAAGAAGGGCGTCAGCGTCAGGCCCCTTTGCCGTCGTCTTCGCTGCGTTCGGAGACCCCCGCCTCGGCAAAGGTGGCCATCTCCGCCAGACACTTGGCCGCCGCCTCAATGAGGTGCATGGCCAGGGCGGCGCCGGTGCCCTCGCCCAGGCGCAGCCCCAAGTCCAGCAGGGGCTTCAGCCCCATGTGCTCCAGGCCGATGCGATGGCCCGGCTCCACCGACTGGTGAGAGGCCAGGAAGTAGCTCCCGGCCACGGGCGACAGGGTGTGAGCGATGAGGGCGGCGGCGCCGGAGATGAACCCGTCCACCACCACCGGGCGGTGACTGGCCGCGGCGCCCAGCATGGCCCCGGCCAGCACCCCGATCTCAAAGCCGCCCACCTTGGTGAGCACGTCCAGGCCGTCCCTGGGGTTGGGCCGGTTGAGGGCGATGGCCCGGCGCAGCACCTCCACCTTGTGGGCCAGCGCCGCGTCGTCCAGACCGGTGCCCCGCCCCGTGGTAATCGCCACGTCGGCCCCGGTAATCACCGCGGTGATGGCGCTGGAGGGCGTGGTGTTGCCGATGCCCATGTCGCCGCAGGCGATGAGGTCGGCGCCTTCCGCGATCTGCTCCCGGGCGGCGTCAATGCCCGTCTCCAGGCACTGGATGGCCTGCCGGCGGGTCATGGCGGGGCCGCGGGCCATGTTGGCAGTGCCACGGCCCACCTTCACCGACCGCAGCCTTGGGTGGCTGGGCAGGTCGGCGGCCACGCCGGCGTCCAGCACCACGATGTCGGCGCCGGCGTGGCGGGCCAGCACGTTGATGGCGGCGCCGCCCCGCAGGAAGTTGAGCACCATCTGGGGAGTGACCGCCTGGGGGTAGGCGCTGACGCCCTCGGCCACCACGCCATGGTCGCCGGCGGCCAGGATGATGGCCTTGCGCCGGATGCGCGGGATGGGCTGGCCCAGCATCCCGGCCAGCAGCACCGACAGCTCCTCCAGGCGGCCCAGGCTCCCCGGGGGCTTGGTGAGGGTGTCCTGCCGGGCGCGGGCGGCGGCCATGGCCGCCTGGTCCAGGGGGACGATCTCCGCCAGGGTCTGGTCAACCAGCGGTGAAATAGCCATAACGGTGCCTCCTGGCGAACAGCTTGGGTCCCTGCGCCTTTACGGCACAGCCAGTCGAACGTACTGGTTGTCCACCACCTCCCCATCTTCAGGGGAGAAGGTGAAGTTGGAGGTGATGAACCCGCTGGTCCCCCGATACTCCCCGTCCCCTCCAATGACCTTCCACATAACCACCCCCCACAACAGTCCGGAAACGGGCATGGTCGTCATATACCCGGCCCCGACCGTCTCGAATCGTACCTTGCCGTGTCCAGCGTAATCTATCGTCCCCTTCTCGTCGAAGGTCTCGCCGGTGACAACAACATCAGACTCGAAGTTCACCCGTCCTCCCCTGGGGTCCCTCCCGGACGTGATCGCTTTAAAGTTTCCTTCTTTGCCCTCCACCGCCCCGGCCTTCCCCCGAAGCTCGACTGCGAACACTACCTCGCGCATGGCGAAACCCCCTTCAGTCCCTAAAACTCAATGCCCGGCTGGGCCTTGATGCCCTTGTGGTAGGGATGCTTGATCACCCGCATCTCGGTCACCAGGTCGGCGAACTCCACCAGCGCCTCTGGCGCGTGGCGCCCGGTGATGATGATGTGCTGCATCTCCGGGCGGGTCTTCAGCACCTCAATCACCTCCTCCACCGGGATCCAGCCGTAGTGCATGGGGTAGGTGAACTCGTCCAGGACGATCACCTGGTACTCGCCCGAGGCGATGACCTCCTTGGCGTCCTCCCAGTGGGCGCGGGCCAGGTCGGCGCTGTGCTCCAGGTTGCGGGAGCGCCAGGTGAAGCCGTCGCCCATGGCCCGCACCGGCACGCCGATCTTCTGGGCGGCCCGCTGCTCGCCGAAGTTGGCGGTGGAGTGCTTGATGAACTGGAGCATGATGACCTTCATGTCCCGGCCCCAGGCCCGGAACAGGACGCCCAGAGCGGCGGTGGTCTTGCCCTTGCCCTCGCCGGTGTTGACGATGACCAGCCCCTTGTTGATGCGGGGCCCCTTCACCGACTGGGGACTTTCCTGATAGGTTGGTTCGGTGCTCATGGGTTAGTGCGTCTCCTTTGGGCAGGGTTATGCTTTGATGTGGCGGCGCAGGTCTCCACAAACCTCCGCGCCAGGGAGGGATGGCTGCCCAGGTGGATGTGGATGTAGGACGCCCACACGCTGCCTACCTGAAACCCCTCGGGACGCCGGTCCTGGTCCACTACCCGGTACACCGCCTGCTCCGGGTCCGGGGGCTCGCCCAGCACCGACCAGTGGAACTCGTGGCCCCGCACCCGCTGGCCCCGCTGCAGCAGCGGGCTGTTGGTGCAAGACTCCACCTCCCGGTAGCCCAAGGTCAGGCGCTTGCCGGTCATGGAGGACACTACCGGAATGGCCCCAATCATGGGGTACTGCACGCCCTCCAGGTCCGACAGGCTATGTCCCAGGTACATCAGCCCGCCGCACTCGGCGTACACCGGCACCCGCCGGGCGATGGCGTCTCTCACCGACTGCTGCATGGGCCGGTTCTCCGACAGCTCCCGGGCAAACATCTCCGGGAAGCCGCCGCCAATATAGACCCCGGTGGCCCCGGCGGGCAAGGAGGAGTCCTCTAATGGGCTGAAAGGCGCCAGCTCCGCGCCCCAGGCCTCCAGCAGGTCCAGGGAGTCCTGGTAGTAGAAGCTGAAGGCCTTGTCCCGGGCCACGGCGATGACCGCCCGGCGCGGTTGGGGCTGACTGGGGTATACCTCCGCCGGCGCCGCCGGAGGGTTGGCGGTGGCGGCCAGCTGCAGCAGGCGGTCCAGGTCAATGGTCTGCTCCACCTGGGCCACCAGGGCATCGTACCACTGCTGGACCACCGTGCCCTCCACCGTGGGAATCAGTCCCAGGTGACGCTCCGGCTGGAGGAACTCCGGCCGCCGGGGCAGGTAGCCCAGCACCGGGAGCCCGGTGGTGGCCTCAATCTGGGGCTGGCAGAACTCCAAGTGCCGGGGGCCGCCCACCCCGTTGAGGATCACCCCGGCGATGCGCAGCTTGGGGTCGAACTGCTGGTAGCCCAGCACCTCGGCGGCCACGCTGCGGGCCACCTTGGCGGCGTCGGCCACCAGAATCACCGGCGCGTCCAGCAGCTTGGCCAGCTCCGCCGTAGAGCCCTCCTCGGTGAGGCTGGAGTGGCCGTCGTACACGCCCATCACGCCCTCCACCACCGAAATCTGCCTCCGCCCGCTGGCCCGCTGGAACAGCTCCAGCACCGCTCGGTGGGGCAGCAGCCAGGTGTCCAGGTTGCGGGAGGGCACGCCGCAGGCCAGCTGGTGGTAGGAGGGGTCAATGTAGTCCGGGCCGGCCTTGAAGGGCTGCACCCGGTAGCCCCGGCGGACCAGCGCACCCATGATGCCGGTGGCGATGGTGGTCTTGCCCACCCCGCTGCGCACGCCGGCAATGACTATGGTTGCGCCCATTTTAAACTCTCCCGCCGGTATCTAAGGAAGAAGCGCCGCAATGCTACCAGAGACCACAGACTTTCCACGATAGTAATAGGATAGACCGCCGCCAGGGCGCTGTAGACCGCAGTCAGGGCCGAGCCTCCAGCGAAGAGCAGCACCATCCACTTTGAGCGAGCTTCCCACCAGTAGGATAGAAACATTATCGTGACTGCTACAAAGCCAAAGAGAGTTAACATCTTGACCCTGACCTTGATGGCTAAAGGCCCCCTCTCCTGGCCTAGGATAATAGGTCACCCAATCAGCCGCCGAGGCGGACCGTGTCACCGTATTTCTCCTTCAGGCGCATGAACAGGTTGTGGCGGGGCGGGTTGGCCTCCGCCTTGTCCGACTTCCTCAAGTATACCTTCAAAAGCGGGCGCTGGCCCTGGTCAAGGAACCATACCTGGTAGCTGGGCAACCCCCGGTCGTTCATCTTGTGAATGAACTGCACCTGCCACACCTGGTCCAGCTCCAAATGGAGGTGCGTGCCCCCGTGGGCCATGAAGGTCACGATCTTGCCGTCGGGGGTGAACCGCAGGTCCTCGTACATGGTGTACACCTCCGCGGTGGAGGCGGGGGTCGCTACCTCCAGCACCACCTCGGCGAAGCCCGGCTGGCCGTCCTCCAGAATCTGGCGCACGGTCTGGATACTGGTAGTCATGTCCGCCTCCTGAGGCTGCTCTGGATACGGTTTGTCGTCACGGCAGGTTGTCTCGCAGGAGTTGCTCCAGGTCCGCGGGAATCTGGTTCATGTCCACCCGGCCTCGACGGGAGATGTTGACCCGGCCCTGGGAGGTGCCATAGAGCAGCTTCTCCCCCGACCAACGCCGGGCCACGTCCATGCGGGG
The DNA here is from genome assembly GCA_041485445.1 of Dehalococcoidia bacterium. Lineage (GTDB taxonomy): Bacteria > Chloroflexota > Dehalococcoidia > Lucifugimonadales > UBA3495 > SHYG01. The sequence goes on along the minus strand of JBGPJN010000142.1, from coordinate 139 downwards.
TCCATAGGTGCAGCCAAAGATGCACCGGCAGGGGGTGACCTGCACCCGGTCGCCCAGCCCTTGCTCTTGGGCCACCTCGCGCAGCTCTTGGAGCAGGTCCTGCCCGTTGCGGCCCCGGGAGTAGTGGGAAAGACAGCTG
>JBGPJN010000141.1:0-7946 GCA_041485445.1 Dehalococcoidia bacterium | reverse complement strand
CTCCTCAGCTCGATCCCGGACCAGCCCGGGTCAGTGATCATCGAATATCGGCGATTGTAGATCCCCTGCGGCTCGAGAAAACTCCATCCGGGGGGAGTACTTTGGCAGATTGCACTACGGGCGCATTGGCGGCATCTCCCAAGGCATCAGCTCCCCCTTCGCCATCGGCGGACCGGTGCTGGTGGGATTCATGGCCGACGTCTCCGGGGTGTACCGGATGACCTTTCTTTTCCTGGGGTTGGTAAGCGTGACAGCCTCTGTCTTGCTGTTCCTGGCCGCGCCGCCCCCGCCGCCAGCACGCCCTGGGGAGGAACCGGGCGCTGACCCGTAGGCGGGCGCCGCGACAGCGCCGGAAAGCGGGCGCCTGGGGCTTGGGGAGAGGCCCTCCTTCCCCCTCCCCATCAGGGTGAGGGTCGGAAAACGAACGGCCTGCGACCCCCGTTACGGCGGGTCGCAGGCCGTTGGTCGTCCGGACACTATCCGCGCTGGGCTACTTCAGCGTCACCGTCCAGAGGGCGGTGGCGTAGGCGCTCAGCGGCCAGGGCTTCCAGTCCGTCACTCTCGGCCCCAGCCCCCAGGGCAGGTTGACGTACCCCAGGCCGATCTCGTAGTGGGCGTCGTACAGGGTGCGGTACATCTTATTGTAGGCGGCTTGCCGGTCGGCAGGGTTCATCACCGCCAGGCCTTCCTGCACCGCGGCGCGCAGCACCGGGTCGTCGCTCCGCCGGGAGCGGCTATCCGGAATGGCGTAGGCGCCGACGATGGCCGAGCCGCCGTCCAGGCGCCCCTCGTTGCTGCGAAGCATGACGTCCCCGCCCAACTGGAAGGCTTGCCACTTTTCCCGGATGCCGACGGCTTCGCCCACGTTGACCTGGACGTCCAGGCCCAGGTTCTTCTTCCACATATCCCCCACCAGTTGGGAAAGCTCAGGCAGGAACGGGAAATCCCCGGCAGCCCAGGTCTGGATCTTGAAGGACGGGAAGCCCTTTCCGCCGGGGTAGCCCGCCTGGGCCAAGAGCTGCTGGGCCTTGGCGACGTCGTAGGGGAAGGGGTCCAGCTCCGGGCTGTAGCCCAGGGCGCTGGGGGTGACCAGGGTCCAGCCCCTGTTATCCATCACGTCGACACCGTAGAGCGTGGTGCGAATCAGGTTCTTGTCGATGGCGTAGTCCAGGGCGTGGCGCACCTCCTTCTTGTTGCACCACAGCTCGGGCTGCCAGCACTGGAGGAACTGGATTTGTCCGTAGGAGGACTCCCGGCTGAATACGACCCGTCCGCCCGAGTTCTCAATCTGCTTGCGGGAGACCAAGCTGGTTTCGACGATGTCGGCGTCGCCGGCGCGCAAGGCGGCCACCCGGGTGGACTCCTCCGGCACCAGCCGCAGGTCCAGGGTTTGGAACTTGAACCTCCGGTCCTCGGGGAAACCGTTAGCCGGCTGGTAGTAGAAATCCTCGAACCGCTCAAAGAGCATCTGCTCGGAGGGGACGTACTTGACCAGCTTGGCGTTACCGGCGGCGATGGGCGCCTTTTCGTACCCTTCGCGCTTCACCGACTCATAGTATTTCTTGGGCAGGATCACCCCCGCGTGCTGGCTTCCGAACAGCTCAGACTGGAAGAAGGCGAAGTTGGACAGCGGGACCTTGTGAGTCCAGCTGATCTGGTCCGGCCCCGTTTGCTCAACCTTTACCGTCTGCTTCGCCTGGTTGATAAGGGTGGAGATGGTGGTATTCGTGAGGACGTCTGGTCCATGAGTGTGCACCTGGCTCCACAGCGCGTCCTCGATGGTCACCTCCTCCCCGTTGTGGAACTTGACCCCCTTGCGGATGGTGAAGGTCCAGGTCTTGCCGTCGGGGGAGACCTCCCACTTGGAGGCGATGCCGGGAATCAGTTTGGCCTGCTCGTTGCCGGCGATGAGGTATCCGTGGAGGGTACGCATATAGATGGTGCCCTCGTTATCCCCGCCCAGGGGGTCAAACTGTTGCCGGGCCCAGTTGCCATTCATCATGGTGACTTTGCCCGCCGGCTTGACCGGTGCGGTGGCGGCCGCTTTGGTGGGCGTGGCCACCGGGGCTGCGGTGGCGGCCGCCGTGGTGGATGTGGCCATCGGGGCTGGGGTTGTGGCCCCGGTGACGGGCCGCGGTGTGGCGGCTTGCGGCGTGGCGGTGGCCGCGGCGCCGCAGGCGATGGCCAGCAGCCCCAGCAGCGCCGCCAGGCCCGCCAGTAAGGTTACCCGAAACGTGGACAGTGGCATGACGCTCTCCTTGTTGGACAGTGGCTTGAGGACGGGGGAAAGCTTACACCACGTCGCCGGTTTAGACAATACGGCGGCAGTCAGTGGAAGGTGAGATCAGAACCGCCGGGGCGCCGCCGCCCGCGCCACCAGGCCCGCCAGATAGGTTGCACGGTACGGGGATGGTGGCATCACAGTCTCCGCTCCAACGGGCTCGCGGGTAGATTACATTAGGTCGTCAGACAAGACAGCATGGCGGCGATGGTGGCGACCTAAGCCGGATGATTAACGGCTACCGTAACAGTGACATGCTAATATGCCAAAGGCGCGGCACCCAGTGGTTGAAATCGTCTACCAAGTGTTGGGTCTCTACGACGCTCCGGAGAGACGTGGAGACGTTAGGATCAGCATCCTTCTACTCCATTGGCACCTTTGGCGCCTTCACTGGCACCTATTGGCACCATTTGATTGTAGATGCGTGACTGGCTTCGTATACCATTCGTTTATGCCCAAATAGATCAGCCGGCGCTGGAAGTTCGGATCAGGATGGACGCGAGGGTATGGAGGACAGTATGAAGAGTGTAAGAAGGTCATGGTTCTTGATCGCATTGGTGGCAACCCTGGTGCTGTCAGTCGTAATCCTTATCCTTTCCAGCGGCATGAATGGTTCCCCCGCCTAGGCGGACGAGCCCGCCGCCAAGGCGAAACTTCAGAACCAGGCGGGCCGTCGGTGGGCGTGGTCAAGCGCGACTGGCAGTCCGCGGAAGGATTCCCCGGTGGGAATCACGGGCAAGGCGCCGGAGAGGTGTCTCGCCCGTTACGGCTGTCCCCGCCCTACCCCTTGCCCCCACTCCGGAGGCATGCCACCAACCCGGCGTCCTCCCGGTCCACGGTTACGCCGCCGGCCGGACCGAGGCCGGCTAGTCTGCCTGGCGCAACTCCGGAGTCTGCGCGTAGGCCAGCAGGTGCAACAGGGTGAACACCCCGGCGGATGTCTCAGGGCACCCAACAAGATGAGTCCTCCGCTCCCCTTGTGACAGGGGATCAACGTGAGGGGAGTTTCACCCTTACCCCAACCCTCTCCCTGAGGGAGAAGGAGCAGGAGTCTTGTTAGAGATTCTCAGGGACCGGACGGCGCAGTCCGCCGAACCAAGCCCTACTTGGTCCACCGCATGGTGTTCACCCGGATGCTCTCGTCCACCAACCGGGGCTGCCATTCCAAGTCCTTGTCCATGCCCCACACGGTGATGGTGTCGAACAACGGTATTACCAGCACCTCGTCGTACACGATCTGGGCGATGGCCTCCAGCTTCTGCCGCCGGTCCTCGCCGCTGGCCGCCAGGGCGGCTTCAATCATGGGCTGGAGCCGGGTGGGCTCGCACACCTTGGCCCGGTCGGTGTAGCAGCTCAGGTAGAAGTTGAAGTTGCGGCCCAGCTCCCGGGTATCTGGGCTGCCCATGGTGGAGCTAGCCAGAATCTGCGGTGAGGAGTTGGCCGGGGCCGGCGGCGGCCGGTTGGCCGCGTCCAGGGCATCCTTGCCGTACTTGCCCGGCCCCGTGCGGTGGAAGTCGTTCCACTTGGAGTTTTCCAGGATCACCAGCTTGGCGTTGATGCCGGCCACGCGCCAGGCGTTCGTCGCCGCCTCGGCGACTTCGACGCTCTTGGGCCGGCGCTCCTCCCGGGCGTAGACCTTCAGCTCCTGGCCGGCGTAACCGGACTCTTTCACTAGCTGCTTGGCCAGGGCCAGGTCAAACTTGTACGGCGGGGTTTTGGTGGCGTTCACGCCGAAGGTGTCGGGATGGACCACACTGCCGCGGCACTTGGTCTGGCCCTTGAAGAAGGCCTGGGCCATGCTGGGGCAGTCTATGGCGTGTACCATGGCCCGCCGCAGTTTCACGTCTCTCAGCACCGGCTCCCAAATGGTGTCCAGGCGAAAGCCGTAGGTGGCGCCCTCGGTGCCGATGAAGTACCTGGGCAGGCGGGCGGTGTCATCCAGCGACAGGCCATGCCCCACATCAGCCTCGTTGGCGATCAACATGGCCGTCCGCACCGACTCCTCGGCCCGCCAGTACCAGGTGATGTCCTTGATGGTGGCCGCCCGGTAATCCGGGCGGTCCGGCGCCGCCACGTAGGCGTCGTACCGGGTGGCCTTGATGTTTTGGCCGGCCTCCCACTTCACCAGCTTGTAAGGTCCGTACCCGATGGCGTTGCGCACCCGCTCTTCCTTGGGTGCCTTGGCGTGCCAATCCGGCGCCTGGAACGCCAGCCACATGGCCGCGGTGTCCAGGATGGGGCAGGCGTTGGCACATACCACGTCTACCGTCAGGTCGTCCACCACCTCCCCAGCAAGGTCCGAGGTCTGGGCGTAGCTGCTGCTGTTGTTCGTCTTGTCTCCGGAGTAGTCAATGTTGTACTTGGCCGCCTGGGCGTTCCACACCTCGCCGTTGCTGAACTTGATGCCGGGCCGCAGGAAAAAGCGCCAGCGTTTGGGGTCCCGCTTCTCCCATTTGCTGAACCCAGACCCGCCCACGGGCTTGATAGTCTGGGTGTCCTGCATGGTGAGGGTTTCCACAAAGTTACCGGTGAACCAGCTGAACGTGGTGGTGGTCTCCAGGAAGGCGTCCAGAGTGGGAGGCTCCGCGCCAACCACGATTTTGACGTCGCTCCGGGCGGGAGCGGCGGCCGCGGGCTTGGACGTCGCAGTCGGGGCTGCCGTCGGCGCGGCTGGGGCCGCAGTAGTGCCGCTCGCGGCGGGGGCTTTGGTAGCCGCTGGCGGGGTCGCGGTAGCTGCGGCGCCGCAGGCCAACGCCAACAGAGCCAATAAGGTCAATAGCCCCACCAGGGATGTCTTAGTGTACGCCTTTGGTCGCATGGGATTCCTCCTCTAGATAATAGGTATAATGAAACATGAGTATAATAGAGCATACACTACGTCGCCAATTCAAACAATATGGCGCCGGTCATGGCGACCCAAGCCGGACGGTTAACGAATTACGTGATACGAATGCATTGAACCTATTAGTTTACAGCGCAGATCAATCACTGAAATCGTCTCCCTGTTATTCGACCTCGACGGGGCTCCGGAGAGGCGTGAGAGTTAGCGACTGCCTTGATGCTCACGGTTACGCCGCCGGCCGGACCGAGGCCGGCTAGTCTGCCTGGCGCAGCTCCGGAGTCTGCGCGTAGGCCACCAGGTGCAACAGGGTGAACACCCCGGCGGCCAGCAGGAAGGTGTAAGCCGGCCCAATGGCGGTGGCCAGCAGCCCGCCCACCAGCCAGGCCATGCCGCCCTGGGAAAAGATCTTGTTGATGCTGATGACCCGGCCGTGCATCTCCGTGGGCACCGTGGTCTGCAGCAGCGTGTTCAGGTTGTTCATCCACACCGACCACATCACGCCGATGACGAACATGCACGCGGCGCTGAGGTAGAAAGAGCGGGAGAAGGCCAGCCCCACCAGCGCCGCGCTCCACACCAGGGCCGACCACACCATGGCCAGCCCCTTGCGGCTCACGTCCCGGCGCAGGGCCAGGACCAGCGAGCCCAGCAACCCGCCCGCGCCGTAAATGCCGATGATGAATCCCAGAGCGTCGGGGCCGGCTTTCAGGGTGTCACGCACGTGGCTGGGCATTAGGGGATGGAAGGCGGCGGGCAGGATGCATACGCCCCCTAGAATCAGCAGCCAACGCACGTGCTGGGTCCGCCCGGCGTAGCGCAGGCCGTCCTTCAAGTCCGCCAGGGCGGAGGTGGCCCGGCGGCGCGGCGCCGCACTGCCCCGAGGAAAGCCGGCGATGGCCGCCAGGGCCAGCCCAAAGGCCGCCACCAGCACCCACAGCGCCGCCGAGGCGCCCAGCCAGGCCATGACCACCCCGCCCAGGGCCGGGCCCACGATCTGGGAGATGTTGTTGGCCACGCGCATGAGGGACAGGGCGCTGAGCAGCCGCTCCCGGCTCACCAGGCCGCTCACCGCCACCTGGGAGGCCACCGTGTCGATGCCGTTGACTCCGCTGGCCACAAAGACCAGCAGCAAAATGGGCCACACTTCCTCCAACCCCGTGGTCACCAGAAAGGCGATGGCAAACACCGCCGCGGCCTGGGTGAGGCGCGCATACAGGAGCACCGCCTTGGGGTTGGCCCGGTCGATCAGCACGCCGCCGGCCAGGGAGAGGCCGGCAATGGCGATGCCGGGCAGGCCGTTGACCAGGCCCACCCACAGCTGGGAGTTGGTCATGTCCAGCACCAACCAGGCGATGACCATCCCCCGCATCTGGTTGGCCAGGTTGATGAGGCCCGTGCTGGCCCACAGGTAGCGGAAGGCGGGGATGCGCAGAGCGTCACCCGGCCTGGCCGCGCCTGTGGCCGGCCTGGGTGCGGCGGGAGCCGCCGCGGACTCCTGAGTAGGCCGGACCGTCACGGCGCGGAGCGGCTGGTCTTGGCGGCTACCCAGTAGGCCACCGCCCAGCAGGACACGAAGAAGGGAAACACCCCAAATAGCGTGTCGCTGGCGGAGTGGGAGTTGCGGTCCACCGCCAGAAAGACCTGCACGGTGAACCCCAAAGCCAGCATAACCACCACCACGCCCTGCCACGACGCCGGCAGGTAGATCCAGCCCCAGGGCTTGAACCATGGATGCTTCACGCGATGCCTCCTACCAAGCCTTGCGTCAGCCCTGCCGTCGTCCTGCCGTCGTGTCGTAATGGAAGGGAATGAAGCGAAAATCCCCCCGGGCCCCCCTTTCCTTACGCTTCGCTAAGGCAAGGACAAGGGGGGTTGGGGGGATTTGGTCGGGCATCAGTTCGACGACTCGAAGGCCAGGGTGGCGTAGCGCAGGAACACGCCGCCCCGGGGCGCGGCCAGCGGCCCGTTGGCCACCAGGCAGGCGATGACGTGCTTGGCGCCGGGCGCCGCACTGGGGCTGATCTCCACCCGGTGGGGCAGGTTGAGGCCCACAATGGCGCCGGTGCTGCGGTTAATCTCGCCATCCACCCACACCTCGCCGTAGTTGTCCGCGCTGGTCTCAAACCACACCCGCGTGCCCGCCACTGAGGAGTTGTCCACCCTCTGGGGGATCTCCACCGTGATGCGGTACCAGATGAAGGTGAACCCCGAGGAGTGGCTCTGCCGGACGTTGGTGCACACTTCCCAGCCCGAGTCGTCGTAGTCGGCCAGGCGGGCATCGCTGCCGGCACTCTGGGCGGTGAGGCCCTCGTTGGGCTCGCCGGGCACAAACCCGGGGCCGACTCGCCACTCCCCGTGGACCTTCTGCCGGTCGGCCGCCTTGTTCAGGTCGAGAGCGATTCTGGGCATATGTTCCTCCTGCGTTCTGTTTTATAAGGTGTGTGAAACGCCAGTCCTCCCCCTCACCAAGGGGGAGCTAGAGGGGGAGGTGCGACTCCTCCTAAATCCTCCCCTTGGTAACGGGAGGATTTGAGGAATTCCCACTCACAACCCCACCACGCGCACCCGGTGGTTGTGGGTATCGGCGATGTACAGGTTGCCGGCGGCGTCCAGGCCGCAGCCGTGGGGCCGGGCCAGCCCCGCCGCGGTGGCCGCGCCACCGTCGCCGTCGCCGCCCCCGTGGCCCCCGGCGACGTGGGTGACGATGCCGGTGCGGGCGCTGATGCGGCGCACCGCGTTGTTCTCGGTGTCCACTACAATGATGTTGTTCTCCGGGTCGCAGCGCATGGCCTTGGGCGCGCCCCAGGCGGCGGCCAGGGCCGG
>JBGPJN010000140.1:0-8044 GCA_041485445.1 Dehalococcoidia bacterium | reverse complement strand
TACATGGAGCGGGTGTATTAAGGACCTGACCGACAACCCCAGAGACGCAGAGAGCGCAGACGCCAACGGCAGGGGCAGGCCAAGGCCTGCCCCCGCCGCTCAGGGCGAGGCTTGCCGCGCCCATACCCCCGTTCACCTCCGCGTTCTCTGCGCCTCTGCGGTGAATCGTCGTCCAAGCCATAAGGTGATTGTCTGTGCCCCCTGACTACGTCACACTCACCCGCCAGGAGGGTTTGGCGGTCATCACCCTGGACCGCCCGGAGGCCCGCAACGCCCTGTCGCCGGAGATGCTGGCGGAGTTGGCCCGCGCCCTGGAGGCGTGCCGCAGCCCCCAGGTGCGGGCGGTGTTGCTCACCGGCACGGGGGAGGCTTTCTGCGCCGGGGCCGACGTGAAGGACCTGGTGCAGCAGCTGGAGCAGGGCGGGCCCCAGTCCCTCTCTCGCCATATCAGGTCCCTGGCCGAGGCCCTGCACCGGGGGGTCATCCTGCCCCTGCGGCGGCTGCCCAAGCCGGTGGTGGCCGGGGTTAACGGCGTGGCCGCGGGGGCCGGCTTCAGCCTGATGCTGGCCTGCGACTATCGCGTGGCCTCGGCGCGCGCCCGGTTCCTCATGGCCTACGCGGGCATCGGAGCGGCCCCCGATGGCGGCGCCACCTGCCTGCTGCCCCGTCTGGTGGGCGGCGCCCGGGCGGTGGAGGCCTACCTGGCCGGCCAGCCCTATAGTGCCCTGCGCGCCCTGGAGCTGGGGCTGGTCAGCCAGGTAGGCCCCGCGGAGGGGTTTGACCGCCACGCCCTGGAGGTGGCCCTGCGGCTGGCCCAGGGCCCCACGGCGGCCTACGGCCAGGCCAAGGCGCTCTTTGACGCGGGCGGGAACACTGCTCTGGAGGCCCAGCTGAACGCCGAGGCCGAGGCCATGGGCCGCCTGGCGCTGACCCGGGACTTTCAGGAGGGCATCCGCGCCTTTGCCCAGAAGCGCCGCCCCTGGTTTGAGGGGAGGTGACATAACCTCACCAGGCTAATCCGAAGTGCTCTTGATACTTGCGATGATGTACGTTATCATGCACATCAATATGTGCAGTTTAGCGAAGGGGATGCCTGTTGAATTACAGAATTTCCCTCACCTCTCAGGCGATGGAGATGCTGCGGGGAATTCGGGACCGGCGGATTCGGCAGTTCATCTCCCTGCGTATTGATGGGTTGGTCAGTGACCCGGAGAAGCAGGGAAGCCCTCTCATTGGTGAACTGCGGGGTTATCGCAGTATCCGAGCCGTCGGGCAACGCTACCGCATCATATACCGGGTAGACGAGGACAGAGTGGAGGTCCTGGTGGCGGCCCTGGGATTGCGGCGGGAAGGTGACCGAGGCGACATTTACTCGCTGGCGCAGCGGCTGATTCGGCTGGGGTTGTTGGAGCCGCCCCAATGAGCCCCAATGTTAGGGATTGCCTCAGAGGACGGTGCGACGCATGGCTTCAAAAAGTCTTTTCGACTTAACCGATAACATATCAATTACGGAGGCGCGGGAGTTGCTGACCCGGCTGCCGCAACGGCTTGCCGGAGGCAACCAGGCCATTGCCCTGACCCGCCGCGGCAAGCCGGTGATGGCGCTGATGTCTTGGGACCTCTACCAGTCTATTCTGGAGACTCTAGAAATCATGGGAGACCCCGATCTGATGTCCGCATTGCGCCAGAGCATTAAGGAAGTGGGGGAAGGTAAGGTCACCCCCTGGGAAACTGTCAAGGCTGAGCTGCAGTTGTAGCTGCTCCAGGTGCAATGCTCACCCGCGACTTCCAGGAGGGCATCCGCGCCCTTGCCCAAAAGCGCCGCCCCTGGTTTGAGGGAAAGTAGGTAATGCATGCTGCAGGCGCCGAAGAGAAGCATTCCTATCAGCAGCGGTTTGCCCTTCCCGATTCGCAATGCCGACCTAGGTGAGCGATTTGAGGGCTTTATGGTGTCGGCCATCGCCTCGGTGCTGGCGATCCGATATTACCTTGCGCTGACCAACTACCCTCAAGTTGGGGGGGAATGGGCTTCATTTGGCCCACGTGCTGTGGGGCGGGCTGTTGATGCTCTTGGCCATGTTCATCCATACTGCCTTTCTGAACCGCACTTACCACCGCGTCGGAGCGGTCATTGCCGGCATAGGGTTTGGGACATTTATTGATGAACTGGGGAAATTCATTACCTCCGATAACGACTATTTCTTCCGCCCGTCCATCGCTCTCATCTACATAACCTTCATCGTGGTCTACTTTTTGGTGCGTCTCCTTTACAGCCGGCGGCCCCTAACCAAGGTAGAGGCCTTGGCCAATGTCTTGAGCATGATGACCGATGCAGTAGCCGGTCCTCTCCACGCCGACCAGAAACTCCGCATTGTTCGAATGCTGGGTCAGGCTGACCTCTCTGATCCCCTGGCGCAGTGCTGCCGGGACCGTGTAGGGGAAATCCAACCCCGGGCCAGGATAGATATGGGTTGGTATTTCCGAATGCGGGATGCGGCGTTTGCGTTATTCCTCAATCTGGTAGCCCTACGTTGGTTCAGGTACTTGTTAGTGGCTGGTCTGGTGGGGAACAACCTGTTCCAAATCCTCACGGTCGCTGACATCATTATCGGCTTGCCGGGCCTCACTTTCGAACATGGGGTTAAAGACACCATCGTGATCGGCACAGCCCAGACTGTTTCTCTGCTGGTAGCCAGCCTGTTAGTGGTAATCGGCTTCATGCGTTTACCCAGTTCCCGCCTGGACGCCTATCGGTGGTTTCAGTGGTCGGTTCTCATCCAGATTTTGATTACCCAGGTGTTCGTCTTTTATGACTCCCAGTTGTCGGCAATCAGCCAGGTTTTTATCAACCTGATCCTCTACCTCGCCCTGGCCCTGATGATTCGCCGTCAACGGGAGCTTACAGCTTCCTACGCCCTGATGGCAGAGCAAAGGCCACAGATTACCGTTGATCCTGCCACTGGGAACTGAGGCGGGCCGCATCTTGAGGACAGCGATGGGGCCAATATAAGAGAGTCCACTGGTCCTCCCCGGCGAGGAGCTAGGTCTATCTGGGCCAGCAAACACGGCTATTCCCACACCCGCACCTTCGTATGCTTTAGCCCAGTCCAGCTCACTGCCACCACCACCGCCAGATTCGGTGTACGAGGGAGTTCGTCCCTACTTCAGCGCCACCGCCGTCACGCCGGGGATGGTGGGGCGACGCGCGTCAACTGCCGCTGGCGGTATCCGATGACTGGGCCTTCAGCTCCCGAGCCACACGCTCCGCCAGAAAAATCTTCAGCAGCGATTGGTACGGCACATCCCGCTTGTTGGCCAGCAGCTTTAGCTCTTCCAGCAGTGACTCAGGCAGCCGGAGGGCGATGGTCTTGGTGGATGGCTTCAGGTGGGCAAAGGTGACCCGCCGGGCCTGGCTCCAGTCCACGTACTCAGTGGAGTCATGGGTGGCCCAGAAGTCGCGTTCCTGGTCTTCCGACTCAAACTTGGGTATCTGCCGCTTCTTGGCCACGGCTATAGACCTCCCGTTCCCTCCGGCTTATATCTCGAGCCGAGATTACCCTCACCAGGGCGCTCCGGATGGTAAACACAATAAACAGGGCGCGCCTTGCGTCGGTTATTCCCAAGGCGTGGTATCTGCTCTCGCCCTGGGAGTGAGTTGCGTCGCCCGATACCACAAGGGGCAGGTTAAAGAACACCTGCTCACATTCAGCCCTGGTGACGCCATGCCTGACCCAGTTCTTCTCCTGATTGCCTTCATCCCATTGAAAGTCTTCACATCTGCTGAGATCATCCATAACGCGATACTGGCAGAATGTATATATCCATAATATACAACATCAGGCTAAACATCAACCCGGTTGCACTCTCCTGCGTCAGCTCCACGCTTCGTTCCCCACCGCCGGCCCCGCATCCACTTCCCCATGAAGGTTCTCCGGCGTCACGCCTGCCAGCAACACCGCCAGCGCCGGAGGAGCCGCTTCAAAGACTTCCGTCCCGGAGGTCTCGGCTAGAATCTTGCCAACAGCCCCTGCCTCGGTCGGCGCGTCGTCGCTCATGCTCTTCTCACCTACTTCAGCTCCACCACCGTCACGCCTTCGCCGCCGGGGCCTTCCCCCGACGCCGCCGAGGCCACCAGCGGGTGCCCCGCCAGCTGCTCCCGGATGGCCTTGCGCAGCGCCCCGGTGCCCCGGCCGTGGATGATGCGCACCTGCCGCACCCCGTCCAGCGCCGCGCCGTCCAGCAGCCCCTCCACCTGGTCCAGCGCCTCCTCCACCCGCTGGCCCCGCACGTCCAGCTCGGTCCGCGTCCGCCCGCCGGCCGGCCGCGAGGGCCGCTCCACGCGCACGCCGGAGCCAGCGCTCCTGCTGGTCCCGCCCTGGTACGGGGCGGCGGCGGGGGGGTAGCCCGGGGAGGCACGCACCGGAGCAAAGGGCTCCGCCGGCTTCTCCAGCTGGTACAGGGGTATCTTGGCCCGCATGGTGCCCAGCAGCACCTCCACCTGGCCCGAGGCGTCGGGCGGGCTGATCACCTCCACCGGCCGGGGGATGCCCCGGATGTACACCCGGTCCCCGTCCTTGAGGCGCTCCTGCCAGGGGGTGCGCTTGACCTCAATGGGCTGCCACTGGAGGTTGCTGACCTCCCGCCGGGTGTCCGTGAGCGACTGCCGCAGGCCCTCCAACCGGGGCGCCGCCAGCCCCGGCGCGGAAGCCGGCAACGGCGGCCGCTCCAGCGCCCGCTCCGCCTGCTGCAGCCGTGCCAGCAGCCCGCTGATGCGGTCCTGCAGCTCCTGGCGCGCCGCCTCCACCAGCTCCACCTTGGTGGCCTCAATGTCCGCCAGCCGGGCTTCCAGCTCCGCCTGCTGGGCCCTGGCCCGGCCCAGCGCCGACTCGGCCGCCTGGTGCAACTCCTGTAGCCGCTGCCGTTCCTGTTGCAGCTCTTGCAGCAGGTCCTCGGTGGCCCGCTGGCCGGGCGTCAGCATGGACCGGGCCTCCTGCACGATGGCCGCCGGCAGCCCCAGCCGGTCGGCGATGGTCAGGGCGTAGCTGCGGCCCGGCAGTCCCAGGGTGACCTGGTAGGTGGGCGCCAGGGTCTGGGGGTCCAGGTCCACGCTGGCGTTCACCATCCCCGGCTGCTCCTGCACGTAGCGGGCCACCGCCCGGTGGTGGGTGGTGGCCACCAGCAGCACCCCCTGGCGCTGGAAGTGGCTGAGGATGGCCTGGGCCAGGGCCGAGCCTTCCTCCGGGTCGGTGCTGGTGCCCAGCTCGTCCACCAGCACCAGGGAGCGGCCGGTGGCCTGGGACATGATGTCTCGCAGGTTCTGGATGTGGGAGCTGAAGGTGGACAGGGACTGCTCAATGCTCTGCTGGTCGCCGATGTCGGGGTACACGCCGTCCAGCAGCGGAAAGTGGGCCTCGTCGGCCGGCACGTGCAATCCGGCGTGGGCCATGAGGGCCAGCAGCCCCACGGTCTTCAGGGCCACCGTCTTGCCGCCGGCGTTGGGGCCGGTGATGAGCAGCACATTGCCGCCGGCGTCCTTGGGTGGGGAGGTTCCCGAAATCCCCCCAACCCCCCTTTCCAAAGGGGGGCTAGACGACTGGTCGCCCCCCAACGCCAGGCTGATGGGCACCACCTTCCCCGGCAGCAGGGGGTGACGCGCCCGCACCAGCGTCAGGTGGCGGGCGCCGCCCTCGGTTGGGGACACCACCGGGGCCGCGGCCCGGCCGTCCGCCGAGTAGCGGCCTTTGGCCAGGGCCAGGTCCAGGCGGGCCAGCAGGTCCAGGGTGAGCTGCAGGTCCGGTCCGGCGGCGCCCACCAGGGCCGAGAGCTGGCGCAGCACCCGCTCCTCCTCATGCTCCTGGGCCAGGCGACCCTCCCGCCAGCGGTTGCCCTCGTCAATGGCGGTCAGGGGCTCAATGAACACCGTGGCCCCGCTGTCCGACACATCGTGGACAATGCCCGGCACCTTGGACTTGGCCTCGGCCTTGATCAGCAGCACTAGCCGGCCGTTGCGCTGGGTGATGATGGGCTCTTGCACCAGCTCCAGGCGCTGCAATCGTCGCAGGTTGCGCTCCATGGACTGGTTCAGCCGGTCGTAGGCGGCCCGGGCGTCCAATCGCAGCTGGCGCAGGGTGGGGCTGGCGCCGTCCAGCACCTCCCCGGCGGGGCTGATGGCCGACCGGATGGCGTGCTCCAACTCCGCCAGGCCGGGCAGGCTCTCGGCGATGCCCGCCAGCAGGGGCAGGGCCTCATGGCGGGACAGGTGGTCATGGTTGTAGCGGGCGGCCTGGACCAGCTCCTGGACCGCGCGCAGCTCCTCGCCCCGCAGCACGCCGCCCAGCAGCGCCCGCTGCACCCAGGGGCGCAGGTCCAGGCCGGGGCCGAACTCCAGGGCGCCGCCCCGGTCCAGAAACAGGCGGGCCTCCGTAGTCTCCTGCTGGCGGGTGGCGATGTCCAGCAGGTCGCGGCTGGGGGCCAGCGCCAGGGCGGCCTCCTGCCCGATGATGGTGCGGGTGCGGGTGGCCAGCTGCTGGCGGACCTGGGCGAACTCCAGCAGCCCCAGGGCGCGGGCGAAACCGCCCAGGGCCTGGGGTGGCGGGGGGACGGGCCGGGATGGCCCGGCGCCGGTTATAGTCGTTTTGGCGATGTTGGTGTCCAAACGTTCCTACGGTGTCTGCCCCGCCTGGGGGTTGTCAACGTCCAAATTCCAATTAGCTGGATTACTGGCGATGTACTCACGGACGCGGTTCAACTCGGCCTCATCCCGGATCACGTGCTCATAGTAGTTGCGCTGCCAGACAGACTCTCCGGCATTTCCAAGCATCCGGTTGATTTGCTTGCTGGCTGCGGTCTTGAACGAGCCCGCGATGGCGCTCAACGAGCCAGGTCTGGGCCCGCTTCTTGCTCCGGTCCAATTGGCTCCCCGTAGGGGCGACGCATGCGTCGCCCCTACGGGGGTAATGACCAATATCCCATGAACGTGATTTGGCATGACCACAAATTCATCCGTTTGTACGTGTCCGAAGTGTTCCGGTATGGCCTTCCAACACTCGGCCACGGTTTGGCCATGCAAGTTCAACCGCATCTCCCCACCCGCCACCTCGCCAAACAGGCAATCCCGATGCTGGGTGCAAACTGTTACAAAATACGCTCCGGGTTGGGCGTAATCATATCCTTTGAGCCGGAGGATCTTCCTTTCGCGGGGCCTGAATGAAGACATGCGCCATCCCCCTCACCACTCCAGATGGTACACCCGGCTCTCCCGCAGCATCTCCCCCACGTGCTCCAGGGTATCACGTTTGGGGTCCCGCACGTTCAGCCGCCGGTCCAGCATCCGCCCCCGGAACTGCTCCAGGTAGTCGCAGGTCTTCAAGAACCCCCGCACGGTCAGCCGCTCGCCCCCCAGCATCAGGAAGTCCAGTTGCCCGGCGTAGGGGTCGAACTGCTCCCGGCTCACCTCGCACACCTTGGTGTACAGGTGGTGGATCTGGTCGGTGCGCCTTCGCTGGAACCGGGCGGCGGAGCTGCCTCCCTTGTGGTGGCGGCCGTGGACCAACCGGCTGTCGGTCTTGGACGACACCAGGTCCTGCCCCTCGTACACCGCCACCGAGTACCGCCCCAGGCGCAGCAGCACCACCCCCACGGTGTACCGGGCGGCCAGCAGGTCCTGCAGCGGCCCGGGCTCCCAGGCGGGGGTGAGGCGGTCCTCCGGCACCGGGAAGGGCGGGATGATTACCACGGCCCAGTCGCCCGCCCGCAGGCCAACCACGCCGGTGTCCCAGTCCGGCACTGCGTCGCCCAGCCGGGACAGCCGCTCCCGCCAGGCCCAGCCGGCGGGCCCCGCCTGCTCCAGGAACTGGCCCTCCTTCCCCAGAAGGCTGCCCGGCTTGAGGTACAGAGAGGAGGCCGCCAGGTCCGGCGGGGGCGCCCGCAGGGCCAGCAGCCCCTCCAGGGCGGCCTTGCCTAAGGTGAGTTGGGGCGGCATCGCCTAATTATAGCGTCTACGTCCTGGGCTCACTTCAGGGCGTGGGGCCGCGCCCTCACCCCG
>JBGPJN010000139.1:0-8064 GCA_041485445.1 Dehalococcoidia bacterium | reverse complement strand
CGACCAACGGGTGTGCAGAGGGGTGAAACCCCTCGCCGGGGGTCTGGGGGTGCCCCCCAGATACATTTCTTCTCTTTCCCCTTCCTGGCCAGGAAGGGGGCAAGGGGGATGGTCGAAAGGCTGCTCAGGAGCCGCTCCTCAATAGTTTTGGCACGCTGGCGGAGAGCCCAACACCCGACTCTGAACAGTTACCTGCCAAAACAAGGTGTTGACATTGGGGCAGAATGGTGTATAATCGGCAGTTACTGAGTCATGCCTGTCACCACGCCTTTCCCCCATTCCTGTATTCCAGCCGTCTCCCTACCCCGGATTTGCTCGCTCATCCCAGCCCCCTGACCCAACTCGGCCGCCATCCTATCGTTTAGAGGAGGACAAGGTGGTTTTGTCTGCTGCCTCCAATGGGCAACCAGCCCCGCTCCCCCCGGTCAAGTCCTATTCCCGCATCCCCCAGGTCCTGGAAGTCCCCAACCTGATTCAGGGCCAGATCCAGTCCTACGAGTGGTTCACCGCCGAGGCGTTGCGGGAGGTTTTCAAGGAGATCTCCCCCATCGTGGATTACACCGGCAAGAAGTACGAGTTGCACTTCCTGGAGCACCACTTTGGCCCGGCCAAGTACTCCGCCAAGGAGTGCAAAGAGCGGGAGATCAACTTCTCTCAACCGCTGTACGTCCGGACCCGGCTGGTGATGAAAGAGACCGGGGAGATCAAGGAACAGCAGATCTTCATGGGCGACATCCCCGTGATGACCAACAACGGCACCTTCATCATCAACGGCGCCGAGCGGGTGGTGGTCAGCCAGCTGGTCCGGTCCCCCGGGGTCTACTTCGTGTATGAGAAGAACCTGGCCACCGACCGCAACCTATGCTACGCCAAGCTAATTCCGTCCCGGGGGGCCTGGCTGGAGTTTGAGACCAGCGCCAAGGATATTCTGTCGGTCAAGGTGGACCGCAAGCGCAAGGTCTCGGCCACCGCCTTTCTGAGGGCCCTGGGCGTAGCCTCCGAAGAGGAGATGCTGGACCTGTTCAAGGGCGTGGACACGGACGAGCATCACCGGTACATCCGCACCACCCTGGACCGGGACGTGGTGCCGGAGGAGCGGGAGCTCGCCTTCCGGGAGGACGACCTGCGGGCCATGTGGCAGGGACTGCGGGAGGGCCAGGCCTTCAACTCGGCCCAGGCGCGGCGCATGGCCGCGGCTCAGATCGAGTTTTACCGGCGCCTGCGCCCCGGCGAGCCGCCCAGCCTGGAGAACGCCAAGAACCTGGTGCGCAACCTCTTCTTCGACGGCCGCCGCTACGACCTGGGCCGGGTGGGCCGCTACAAGTTGAACCGCCGACTGAGCCAGACCGACAATGCCGACCTGCGCACCCTGACGCTGAGCGACGTGGTGGCTATCATCCGCACCATGATCCAGCTCAACCAGGGTGAGGGCCATCCCGACGATATTGACCATCTGGGCAACCGCCGGGTGCGGGCCGTGGGCGAGCTGGTGCAAAACCAGGTGCGGGTGGGCCTGCTGCGCATGGAGCGCATGGTCAAAGAGAAGATGACCCTGGTGGACCCGGAGACCGCGGCGCCCCAGGGACTGGTCAACATCCGCCCGGTGGTGGCGGCGGTGCGGGAGTTCTTCGGGGGGTCCCAGCTCTCCCAGTTCATGGACCAGACCAACCCCTTGGCCGAGCTGACCCACAAGCGGCGGCTCTCCGCCCTGGGGCCCGGCGGCCTGTCCAGGGAGCGGGCCGGCTTTGACGTGCGGGACGTCCACTTCTCCCACTACGGACGCATCTGTCCCATCGAGACGCCGGAAGGCCCCAACATCGGCCTGCTGAGCTCGCTGGCGTCCTTCGCCCGCACCAACCCCTACGGGTTCATTGAATCGCCTTACCGCAAGCTGACCAAGGCCCTGCCCGCCGCCTCGCCGGACCTGGAAGGGCGCACCGTGGCCGCCAACGTGCTGGATGAGGCCGGCAAGGTCATCCTGACCCGGGGGTCCAAAGTCACCAAGCCCAAACTGGCCGCCTTGAAAAAGCTGCCCCAGGGCACCTCGGTCCCGGTGCGGCCCTACCTGGCCGGGGGCCTGGATGAGGTGGTCTACCTGTCCGCCGACCAGGAGGAGCGGTTCCGGGTGGCCCAGGCCAACTCCATACTGGACGTCAAGCGCCAGCTGGCCCAAGACCGGGTGGAGATCCGGGTGGGCGAGCAGTACACGGAAGAAGCGGTGGATGCGGTGGACCTGGTGGACGTGTCGCCCATGCAGATCATGAGCATCTCCGCGGCGCTGATCCCCTTCCTGGAGCACGACGACGCCAACCGCGCCCTGATGGGGTCCAACATGCAGCGGCAGGCGGTGCCCCTGCTCCGCCCCCAGGCCCCGGTGGTGGGCACGGGCATTGAGGGCCGGGTGGCCCGGGACAGCGGTCAGGCGGTGGTGGCGCTCGCCGCGGGCGTGGTCACCGCGGTGGACAGTGAAGATATTGTCATTGCCGACGCTGAGGGCGTGCGGCATCACCACCCGCTGGTCAAGTTCTCCCGCACCAACCAGGGCACCTGCTTTGACCAGCGGCCCGTAGTGCACGCGGGCGACGCGGTGGCCAAGGGCGACGTCTTGGCGGACAGCCTGTCCACCGACCGCGGCGAGCTGGCCCTGGGTCAGAACGTGCTGGTGGCCTTCATGTCCTGGGAGGGTTACAACTACGAGGACGCCATCATCCTCAGCGAGCGGCTGGTAAAGGACGACTACTTCACCTCCATCCACATTGAGAAGCACGAGATGGAGGCCCGGGAGACCAAGCTGGGGCCCGAGGAGATCACCCGCGACATCCCCAACGTGGGCGAGAACAGCCTGCGGGACCTGGACGAGCGGGGCATCATCCGCGTGGGGGCCGACGTTGGCCCCGGAGACATCCTGGTGGGCAAGGTCACCCCCAAAGGCGAAACCGAGCTGACCGCGGAGGAGAAGCTGCTGCGGGCCATCTTCGGCGAGAAGTCCCGCGACGTGAAGGACACCTCCCTGCGGGTGCCCCACGGCGAGCGGGGCAAGATCATCGAAGTGAAGATCCTCAACCGCACTAACCACGACGGCCTGCCGCCGGGGGTCAATGAGGCGGTGCGGGTGTGGATTGCCCAGACCCGCAAGATCTCCGTGGGTGACAAGATGGCTGGTCGCCACGGCAACAAGGGTGTGGTGTCCCGCATCCTGCCGGAAGAGGACATGCCCTACCTGGCCGACGGCACCCCGGTGGACATCATCCTCAACCCCATCGGCGTGCCCTCCCGCATGAACCTGGGACAGGTGCTGGAGACCCACCTGGGCTGGGCGGCCCGGGGGCTCAACTTCCGGGCGGTCACCCCGGTGTTCGATGGCGCCAAGGACGTGGCCATTGAAGACGGCCTGGCCCGCCTCTGGTTTGCCGAGCAGGCCCAGGCAGTGGATACCGGCCCCGCAGAAGGGGCCCACGCCATCGACTACTCCCGGGTGGACCGGTGGCTGGCGGAGCGGGGCCTGGACTATGCCCGGCTCTTTAACAACGAGATCGACGGCGAGGCCCGGGCGGCGTGCCTTCAGATGTGGCTCAAGGAAGTCACGGGAGAAGACCTGTCGGCCCTGAGCTTCCCCGTGCAGTACCAGCGCGCCCTGGAGATTCACCGGGAGCGGCTGATCGCCCCGCCCATCTTTGGCAAGTTCCAACTGCACGATGGGCGCACCGGCGATCCCTTCGACCAACTGGTGACGGTGGGCACCATCTATATGCTGAAGCTCATCCACCTGGTGGAAGATAAGATCCACGCGCGCTCCACCGGCCCCTACTCCATGATCACCCAGCAGCCCCTGGGCGGCAAGGCCCAGTTCGGCGGCCAGAGGTTCGGCGAGATGGAGGTGTGGGCCCTGGAGGCCTACAGCGCGGCCTACAACCTGCAAGAGATGCTCACCGTCAAGTCCGACGACGTGGCCGGCCGGGTTAAGACCTACGAGGCCATTGTCAAGGGGGAGCCCATCGGCCAGCCGGGAGTGCCCGAGTCCTTCAACGTCCTGCTGAAGGAACTGCAGAGCCTGGGACTGTCGGTGGAGTTGCTCAACGAAGAGGACCGGTCGGCCTACACATCTAGCATCGCGGACGAGTCCGACCTATTTCAACCGGTGGAGGCAGACTAAATGGTCAGGATGATGGACCGGTCGGAAGCCCAGGCCACCAACTTCAACGCCATTCGCATCTCCGTGGCCTCCCCGGAACAGATTTTGAACTGGTCCCACGGCGAGGTCACCAAGCCGGAGACCATCAACTACCGTACCCTCCGGCCGGAGAAGGACGGCCTCTTCTGCGAGCGGCTGTTCGGCCCCACCAAGGACTGGGAGTGCTTCTGTGGCAAGTACAAGCGCATCCGCTATCGCGGAGTAATCTGCGACCGGTGCGGCGTGGAGGTGACCCGGGCCAAGGTGCGCCGTGAGCGCATGGGCCACATCCGCCTGGCGGCGCCGGTGGCCCACATCTGGTTCAGCAAGACCACCCCCAGCCGCCTGGGCCTGATTATGGACCTCTCCCCGCGCAACCTGGAGCGGGTGCTGTACTTCGCCCAGCACATTGTGGTCTCGGTGGACGAAGAGGCCCGCAAGCAGGTCGTGGAGGCCGAGCGCGTCAAAGCCGAGCACGAGGTCAAGAAGCTGCAGACGGCGGCGGAGTTGCGCCTGGCCCCCCTGCGCCAGAAGCTGGAGGTCCTCATCGCCGCCGGCGATGACCCCATGGCCGACGTGGAGCGCAGCGCGGTGGAGGTGGAGCTGGAAGCCGTCCAGCACCACCTGGCCAAGGAAGAGCTCCAGCTGGAGGAGCAGCGCCAGGCCGTCACCGATGAGGTGGACGACCTGCGGGTCCACAAGTTGCTGGCCGAGTCCCGGTACCGGGAGCTGAAGGAACGCTACGGCAACGTGTTTGAGGCCGCCATGGGGGCGGAGGCCATCCTCACCATCCTGAAGGGCATGGACATGGAGGCCCTGCGGGAGCAGCTGGTAAATGAGATGCGCGCCACCTCCGGGCAGCGGCGCAAGAAGGCCATCAAGCGCCTGCGGGTGGTGGAGGCCTTCCGGCGCAGCGGCAACCGGGTGGAGAACATGATCCTCACCATCCTGCCGGTGCTGCCGCCGGAGCTGCGGCCCATGGTGCAGCTGGACGGCGGACGGTTCGCCACCAGCGACCTCAACGACCTGTACCGCCGGGTGATCAACCGGAACAACCGGCTGAAGCGGCTCATTGACCTGGGCGCCCCGGAGATCATCATCCGCAACGAGAAGCGGATGCTGCAGGAGTCGGTGGACGCCCTGATCGACAACGGCCGGCGGGGCCGGCCCATCCAGGGCAGCCACAACCACAAGCTCAAGTCGCTGTCCGACCTGCTGCGGGGCAAGCAGGGCCGCTTCCGCCAGAACTTGCTGGGCAAGCGGGTGGACTACAGCGGCCGCTCGGTCATTGTGGTGGGGCCGGAACTGAAGATGCACGAATGCGGCCTGCCCAAGCGTATGGCCCTGGAGCTGTTCAAGCCCTTTGTCATGCACCGCCTGGTGGTGCTGGGCACCGCGCCCAACATCAAGAGCGCCAAGCGCATGGTGGAGCGGGCCCGGCCCGAGGTGTGGGACATCCTGGAGAACGTCATCAAGGACCGGCCCGTGCTGCTGAACCGCGCGCCCACCCTGCACCGCCTGGGCATTCAGGCGTTCATGCCAGTGCTCATCGAGGGCAACGCCATCCAGATACACCCCTTGGTGTGCTCGGCCTTCAACGCCGACTTTGACGGCGACCAGATGGCGGTGCACGTGCCCCTGTCGCGCATGGCGGTGCGGGAGGCCCGTCACGCCATGCTCAGCACCCACAACATGCTGTCTCCGGCCTCGGGCGACCCCCTGGTGTCCCCGACCCTGGATATGGTGATGGGCTGCTACTACCTGACCCAGGTCCAGGAAAATGCCACGGGCCACGGCATGCGGTTCTACGACGCCGACGAAGCGCGCATCGCCTACGCCGCCGGTCTCGTGGGCCTGCGCGCTCCCATCCTGGTGCGGCGCCTGCCGGGCCGTGAGGAAGATGAGAGCGATTGGATGGACACCACCCTGGGCCGTCTGATCTTCAACGAAATTCTGCCCACGTCCCTGGGGTTCAAGAATAAGCTGATGGACCGGGCCGGCATCAAGGAGATGACGGCGGAGCTGTGCCGTCACCTGACCAGCGATGAGGCGGCGGAGACCCTGGACCGGATCAAGAAGCTGGGCTTCCGGTACGCCACCACCTCCGGCATCACCATTGGCATCAGCGACATCCAGGTGTCCCCCAAGAAGGCGGGGATCCTGAAGGAAGCCGGCGACCTGGTGGACAGCTACGACGACCAGTTCCTCTCGGGACTCATCTCCGAGGACGAGCGGTACAACCTGACGGTGCAGGCCTGGACTCAGGCCTCAGACCAGACGGAAAAGGTGGTGCGGGACGAGCTGAGCAACTACGGCGGCATCGCGGTGATGGCCGTGTCCGGCGCCAAGGGCAACATCTCGCAGATCAAGCAGATGGCCGGCATGCGGGGGCTGATGAGCAACCCCAAGGGCCGCATCATCGACCTGCCCATCAAGTCCAGCTTCCGGGAGGGTTTGACCTCCCTGGAGTACTTCATCTCCACCCACGGCGCCCGCAAGGGACTGGCCGACACCGCCCTGCGCACCGCGGACAGCGGTTACCTGACCCGGCGCCTCATCGACGTGGCCCAGGAAGTAATTACCCTGGAGGATGACTGCGGCACCGCCGACGTGTTCTGGGTCCAGGCGCGTCCCGACGACCCCACCCGGGCGACCCTGCCGGAGCGGATGCTGGGCCGCCTGGCCGGTGCCGCCATCGCCCACCCACAGACCGGGGAGATCATCGTGGAGCGCAACGAGGAGATTAACGAGGCCCTGGCCAAGCAGATTGTGGAAGCGGGCATCAGCCAGGTGCCGGTGCGCTCCCCGCTGATCTGCGACGCCGAACGCGGTGTTTGCCGCCAGTGCTACGGCCGGCTGCCGGCCACCGGCAAGCCGGTGGAAGCGGGCCAGGCCGTGGGCATCATTGCCGCCCAGAGCATCGGCGAGCCGGGCACCCAGTTGACCATGCGCACCTTCCACACCGGAGGCATCGCCGGGGTGGACATCACCAGCGGTCTGCCCCGGGTGGAGGAGTTGTTCGAAGCCCGCGTGCCCAAGGGCGCGGCGGTGCTGTCGGACATTGACGGGGTGGTGGAGGTGGTCAGCGACGACGAGGGCCGCCGCCTGCGGGTGGTGAGCCGCGAGGAGTTCCGGGAGGACTACGCCCTGCCTGAGGGCGCCCAGCTCCTGGTGGATGACGGCGAAGAGGTGGAACCGGGCACCATCTTGGCCCGGGCGCCCCTGCCCGCGGGCGGCGAAGCCAGCCCCGACGAGGCCGGGGAGCCTGAGGCCGGCGCCGGCGGGGAGCCCGCGGCCGCGGTAGTGGTGGCCAACGTGGGCGGGAAGGTTGAGCTGACCACCAGCGGGGTGTCCATCGTCTGGGAGGACGTGGAGGAGCGGGAGCACGTGATTCCGGCATCGGCCTACTTGCTGGTGACTAACGGCGCGGAGATCAAGGCGGGGGACGCCCTCACCGCGGGCCCGCTGAACCCCCACGACATTCTGCGCATCCGGGGCAAGGACGAGCTGCAACGCTACTTGGTGGATGAGGTGCAATCGGTGTACCGCTCCCAGGGCGTGAGCATCCACGACCGCCACATTGAAATCATCCTGCGGCAGATGCTGCGGCGGGTGCAGGTGGAGTCCACCGGAGACTGCGACTTCATCCCCGGCCAGATGGTGGACAAGGCCGACTTCCAGGAGAAGAATGCCAAGGTCCTGGCGGAGGGCGGCGAGCCGGCCACCGCCAAGCCCATGTTCATGGGCGTCACCCGTGCATCGCTGCTCACCGACAGCTTCCTGGCGGCGGCCTCCTTCCAGGAGACCACCCGGGTGCTCACGCAGGCGGCGGTCAGCGGCGCCCACGACTGGCTGCTGGGCCTCAAGGAGAACGTCATCATCGGCCGGCTCAT
>JBGPJN010000138.1:0-8115 GCA_041485445.1 Dehalococcoidia bacterium | reverse complement strand
CGCGGGGATTCTGGTTACCTGCTCAAACAGGCGGTCACCAATGGAGTAATCTCGAAGGGTGACTACAGCTTCTTATCAAACGTGTTACCCTACCGGAACGCCATCATTCATGGCTTCAAGATCAGCCCGTTGGACCCGGACATTGTGCACAAGCTGACCAGCAAGACCAGACAACTATTGAGACCGCCGTAGCGGTTTGCAAAGCTCCCCTGGTTCTTGAGCCGCCGCAGGGGCGGGCCATGCTGTACCGCAAGCTGACGTTTTGAGCATGAGGGAGGAACCATGGACGCCAAACCGCTGTCCATCCAGAACGCCGACTTCGAGACGGTGACGCTGAGCACCCACCCCAAGTTTCTGGCGCTGCTGGAACGGTCATGGGCGTCGCTCAAGCGGGGAGAAGGGCTGTCGTCCACGGAGATGCGACGGCGGCTGGGGCTTTAAGGCGCACGGCGTGCCTAGAGTAAATGTGGCTCTTGTGACCGTCGGCGCGCGCGATTGAACACGCCATAGATGTTACTCGCGTCCAGCGTTGGACCAGTACCGTGTTCGATATCAGGCATGGCAGTTCGATAACGCATCTGCCGGACGCAACCGGAAACAACTGGGAAGATCCAGACCTTCAGCTTGAGGGTTTAATTGCTCCGGACACGGATGCCGACTTCACGGTTGCGATCGTGAATGCACCTATAGAGAGGAACTACTATATGCGGCGGCTAGGGGACAACCTAGCTGTGATCTCACTGTTCGAGATGGCAGACATTCTCAAGGGTAACCACTTTAAGCCAGAGACTTTCGTTCTACGTAACATCTACGTACTGATTGCGCTCTATTTTGGAAACAACAGGACGATACCAATCAGTTTCTTGACGTGGGCACATGATGATGTGCGAGGTTGCTTGTTCGATATGAACGCGAACAAACAAGATATCGTGTTTTCAATGCATCGTCCTACTTTGTGTCACGATTGCCGGAACCGAATGTTGAACGCCCAGATTGATCCGGGTGTGTTACCGGCCCTCGACCAGGAACTACGTCGACTGACGAAGGATCTATTTTTTCGCATCAACGATTGGGTTCAAGAGCATCCCTTATGGTCGCTCGCTATTGCTGCTGCGGCCGCTTTGGCACTCAACGTGCTCGCCAACGTTCTATATGATGTGGTCAAGGGAGCAATTTCGAGGTAGGTAATTTCCGCGCCAACAGAAGATACGAGAATGCCAAGGGCCGATCGTCTCAAACCAGGTTCGTTTGCTGCTGTCTACCCAAACTTAGCCAACTGGGTTCTCGGCGGCGGTTGGGTCGAGATAGGGCGTACTGAACCGAAGCCTTGCCTGGCGTGAGTTGGAGGAGTAGGCCAATTCCATGACTACGATTGAGGAAATCAAGCAAGCCCTGCTTCAGTTCTCGCCTACCGACCTGTCTGCGTTCCGCACCTGGTTCGCCAAGTTCGATGCAGACGTTTGGGACCGGCAGTTTGAGCAAGATGTGGCTGAGGGCCGGTTCGAGTCCCTGGCCAATGAAGCACTGCAAGACCTGCACCAGGGTTAAGGAGCCCCACATGCTCTACAAAGTTCCCCTGGTTCTTGAACCACAGCCCGAAGGGGGCTATACGGTCACGTCACCACTGTTGCCTGAACTGCTGACCGAGGGCGACACGCTGGAGGAGGCCCTGGCCAACGTCAAGGACGCCCTGGCGGCGGTGATTGAAATCTACCACGATCTCGACCGACCCCTGCCGCCTAATGCCCAGGTCCCTGATACCCACAGCTCAGTATGGCTTGAGACGCTGATTAGTGCTCCGTGACCTATCGTGAAGTAGCCCGTAGGTTGATCAACTTGGGCTGTCAAGAGCTTCCTCGCACGGGCCGTGGTTCGCACCGAAAGTGGTTCAATCCCGGCAATAACCGCGGAACCGTGGTGCCGGATTGGGGCGGACGCGACCTCAAGCTGGGCACCCTTCGTGTAGCAGTCCGCCAACTAGGGCTTGACTGGCAAGATTTCCAGCGCGGCCGATAAACACCCTCATGGACACACTCCGCTACATCCTCGCCCTCCTGTTCGTCATCCTCGTGCCGCCGGCGCTGCTCTACTGGCCCATCGTCCACGGGTTCATCGGCTTCTGGCGGCGGGTTGGCGCCGTGGTCACCATCGCCGTGATGTGGGGCGGGCTTCTGGCTGCGGCTTTTGGCCTGTACCAGGTGCGAGATTTGCTCTTGCGGGGAGACTTCGGCACCAACTGGCTGCTGGTGGCCCTGGGGGTAATCTGCCTGAGTGTATCCGTATGGGTAAGGGTGTTGCACCTCCGCACCTTCAGCATACTGCAGCTTTGGGGCTTGCCGGAGCTGTCCAAAACGCCTGACCCTCAGGGCCTGGTGCGCACCGGCCTGTACGCCCGGGTGCGTCATCCCCGCTACCTGCAGTACCTGCTGGCTGCCCTGGGCTATGCGCTGGTGGCAAACTACCCGGCGGTGTATTTGACCTGGCTGCTGTGGCTTCCCGGCGTTTACATAACGGTGCTGTTTGAGGAGCGGGAGCTGCGCCAGCGCTTCGGCGCGGAGTACGAGCAGTACTGCCGGGAAGTGCCCCGGTTCATCCCGCGGCTCGGGAAACGCCAAGAACCTGCCCAATAACCGCAGAGAGCGCTGAGAACGCCGAGATTATTACAAGGGGTTGGCAATAACTCTGCGTTCTCTGTGTGCTCTGCGGTGAAGGTATTTACAGCGTGTTAATCATCCTTCTTAGCTCAATCAGCGCCGTGTTGGCCAGCCGCCGCTTCATCACCGCCCGGCGCGGCGTGATGCGCAGCTCCAGCTCCTTGACCTGCCCCTGGGCGGCGATGGCCAGGTAGGCCTGACCCGCCCCTCGCCCCTCCTGCCCTCTGGACCCCGCCACGCCCACCACGCCGATGCCGAAGTCCGCCCCCAGGGTGCGGCGGATGGCCTGGGCCATGGCGGTGGCCGCCTCCTGGCTCACCGCGCCGTGCTTCCTGATGACCTCAGCGGGCACGCCGTTGGCAATCTTCAGCCCGTCGTCCAGCGCCACCACGCCGCCCTTGAAGAAGCTGGCGCAGTCGGCCACCTCGGTGATGCTGTTGACTAGGTAGCCGCCGCTCACCGACTCCATGGTGGCCAGGGTCAGCCCCCGCTGCATCAACGCTTGACCCACCGTCTGCTCCGGCGTCTCCTCGTCGTAGCCCCACACGTAGGGCGCCAGGCGGGTGACGATGGCCTCTTCCACGGGCTGGATCAGCCTGTGGGCCGCGGCGGCGTCTTTGGCGCGGGCGATGATGCGCAGGTGGACCCCGTCCTGCTTGGCATAGATGCCCAGGTAGGGGTTCTCCTTGCCAAAGAACTCGGACACCGTTTCGTCCACGGCGCCTTCGCCCAGGCCGATGGTCTTGATGTTGCGGGTGATGGTCACCTCGTCCTTGACGATCTCCCGCAGCTTGGGCGCCACCTGGTCCTCAAACATGGGGTGCATCTCCCCCGGCGGCCCCGGCATGTTGACGATGATCTTGCCGTCCCGCTGGGTCCACCAGCCGGGCGCGGTGCCGTTGGGGTTGGGGATGAACCGCGCTGAGGGGATCAGGTAGGCCTGCTTGATGTTGGTGGCGGGCATGGCCATGCCCCGGCCCTGGAAGTACCGCTCCAGGTCCCGCACCACCTCCTGCTGCACCACCGGGGTCTCCCCCATGGCTTTGGCCACGCCCTCACGGGTCAGGTCGTCCTGGGTGGGCCCCAGGCCGCCGGTGGTGAAGATGATGTCGGACCGCTGCAAGCCGCGGGAAAAGCCGTCGGCCAGCATGTCCAGGTTGTCGCCGATGATAGACAGGTACTGGAGCTCGATCCCCAGGGCCGGCAGCCGCGCGGCGATCCAGGAGCCGTTGGAGTCCACCAGCTCGCCCATCAGCAGCTCCGTGCCGACGGAGATAATCTCCCCCTTCATGTGGCGCCTCCTTCTGTAAAGGCAGTGTCATTGCTGCCGCGAAAATTGCCCCCTCTCCCTCGATGGGAGAGGGCTGGGGTGAGGGTGATACCCCTCACCTTAATCCTCTCCCACAAGGGGAGAGGAGACTGTTTGTCATCCCCGGAGTGGTGGCGCGTAACTCCTGGCTCCGCTGGGCCACGCATGGTTTGTCTACCCCGTCCCCGGCTTGGTCTCCCCTTCGGCCGGCGGGTAGGGCGGCTCGATGGCCCGCTTGTGGATCACCCGCGCCCAGATCTCCGGCAGGGTGGACAGCGCCGCTTCGCTCACCAGGCGGCATATGATTTGACACTTCTTGATAGAGGGCGTCTGGGGGTACGTACATCAGTCCGCCGTTTTCCAAAGCGCCATAGTCCTTGATCCACCTCACTTTTCCGTTGGCGCCCACCAGGACGAAGACGTGGCCCGGTTCGCTCCCGTGCATTGCCCATTGGGCAGAGCCATAGCTTCGGGAGACTTGACCGCCCCCATCGGAGAGATGCGGCGTCTTCACGTTGTACTGCTCAACCACCGTGGCCAGGGCCGGGACCGGGTCGGTGGCTATTGCGATTAATTGTACTCCCAGAGACTGAAACCCTGCGTGACCTTCCAGGTCCACGACCTGGTTCATTCAAGGCGGTCACCCAGCAGCCATGTTGAAATAAAGCAGGACACCTATCTTCCCACGGAAGTCGGATAGGGAAACTTCCTTCCCATCGGCTGACGTCAAGCTAAAGTTGGGCGCCGGGTCGCCCACCGACAAGGTACGGACCGACTTGGCGCCACCGCAGCTAGTCAGCAGTAGTACCAGCAACAACAGTGACCAGAAACCCTTCCCAATGTGCAGGCTTGCCCTGGGAGCATAAGTGGAAAGTGTCATCAACCTCCCACGGCCCGGGACTCCTGGACCTGGCGCGCTAATCGTAACTGGGTATGTAGAATTACCCCGCCCCCGGCTTGGTCTCCCCTTAGGGCGGCGGGTACGGCGGCTCGATGGCCAGCTTGTTGATCACCCGCGCCCAGATCTCCGGCAGGGTGAACAGCTCGGGGTCGCCCACCAGGCGGGCATACTGGTTCTGCCCGTCGGGAGTGGGGCTGCCCATGTGAAACTCGTATTTCAGCCCGCCCCGCACGGTGACCTCCACCCTGCTCAGGGGCGGCTCCAGCCCGTAAGACGCCGGGTTGTCAATAGTGAGCGCCAGCACCCGGCTCACCTGCGGCCCGCTGAGCAGCAGCGGCGTGCCGCTCCACTTGGTCTGCACCACCGGCACCGGGGGGTCTCCTTCGATCAGCCACTGCTCGCTGCCGGGCTTCTTGTCGTAGCTCACCGTCTGGCCGCCGTGGGTCACGACGATGTGAATGACGTCCTCGTCGTCAACCTTGTACAACCACTGCCGCTCGGGGGTCGGTTCCGGGGTGCGGGTCAGCCGCACAGCCAGGAAGGTGCCGCCGAAGATAATCAGCACCGCCACCAGCAGGATGGAGAGGCGGACGTTCATGCCTTCATCTCCGCCGGCGGCCTACCGGCGCACCCACCAGACCAGGGCGGCGGCCAGACCCATCAGTCCCGGCAGGAACAACCAGGAGGAGAAGCGCACAAAGTTGAACTCGTTCTTGTCCAGATTGAACTCCCGGAAGTCCAGGGCCTTGGGCCGGATGGACACCAGGGAGTAGTCACCCAACAGGAAATTGACTGAGTTTTGGAACAGGTCGGCCCCGCTGCCGCGACCGATAAAGGCATTGGACACGAAGTCGGCGTCGCCGAACACTACCAGGGTCGCGATCTCCGAGTTGCTCAGGGCATCCACCGACGCCGGCGGCGCTGCGCCCACCGGCCGCACCGCCTGCACCAGGGCCGCGGGCACGAAGGGCCCCTTGGGGTCCGCCTGCGCGCCCTCGGTCACCGGGTCCGCCCGGTTGACGTCGTTGATCAGGTAGCTGTTGGCCGAGGTGATGGCCAGCGGGGTGGGCCGGCGCAGGCCGTCGTTCACCAGTTGCAAGGCCGTCGCCCCGGCCAGGAAGCTGGTCTGAAGCTCCTGCCCTTTGGGGCTGGTGATCTCCGGCGGCGCCTGGGGGTTGTACACCTGGAGGCGCAAGGTCTGCGGGTTGCCCGGCACCGACCGGTCCAGGTCCCGGATGTACCCCGGCTGCACCACCACCCCCCAGCGGGCCAGCAGCTCGCGGAAGGAGGCGGGGGTGTCCGGCTCGGCCAGGAAGATCATGCGGCCTCCCTCCCGGCGTAAGGCGCCGTCGGGGTTGCGGCCCTGCAGGTACAGGTCCAGGGCCTTGGCGTGGGCCTCGGGCAACTCGGCGGTGGGGCCGGCAATCACCAGCAGCCCCGCGTCGTCGGGAACGCTCACGCTGTCGTCCGCGGGGTCCCATGAGAGGATTTTCACCTCGTAGTTGTCCCCTTTCAGGTTGTCCGTAAGGGAACTGTAGCCGTCGCCCACGGAGCTGAGGGTGGTGCGCTGGCCGTGCCCGCTGAGGAAGTAGACCTTCTTTCGCTCCCGGCCGGTGGCCACCAGGATGCTGGTGTACAGATGCTGCTCCAGCCGGCTGTAACCCGCGTCCGTGGGCGTGACGATGTCCACAATGCCCGAGTCCAGCCCTTCCACCACCACCGACTCGTACTTGGTCAAGCCGTACTGGCGGGCGATCTCCGGCTCCAGGTCCGGGTCCTTGAACTGGAAGGTAAACTGGCGGGACCGGACGCTAAACTCCCGCAGGGTCTGCTCCACCTTCTGGCGGCGGATCAGCACCTCCTGCTGGCCCTGGAAATCGGTGACGTAGAAGGCGGTGGCCTTGACGGGCTGGTCCAGTTCATCCAGCAGCTTGCGGGTGTTGGTGGCCAGGCTGAACTGCTGGTTGGCGGTGACGTCCAGCCGCAGGTGGTTCTCAAATGAGAGGAAGCCCGCCACGATGATGATGCCCAGGAAGGCCGCCACCATGACCAGGGAGTTGAGCCCGTACCGCCCGGTGCGGCTGAGGAAGGTGGAGACCAGGGAGCTGAGGGAGACCACCCCCACCAGGGCTACCAGGAACACTCCCATGAGGATGATGATCCACCCGTAAAACCGCAGGGAGCTGACGAACCCCACCAGGCTGATGCCCGCCACCAGGGCGATGATGCCGGCCATGACCAGGGGCAGGCCGAAGGAGGCGATGGCGTTGATGCCCGGTTCCAAGAAGCTGAACAGCGTGCGGGAGACCACCACCTCCGGCGGTTCGGGAGGCGGGGCGACGTCCGGCGGCGGCGGGGCCGCGATCTCGGCCGGGGGCTGGCCCGGCGCGCGCCGCCGGCCTGCGCCGCGCCCGCGGCGCGCTCCCGGCTGCCGCCGCCAGTCCGGACTGCCGGTGGGCTGACTGCTCATAAAAGCCTGCCTGCCAGGCGCACGGCTGTCGCTGCGCTCATTTCAATTCCTGCTCATCGCCAGCGGTGCGCTTCCAGGGCGCGCACGGCCAGGAACAAGGTGATGGCGGTGAGGCTGATGAAGTAGACGATGTGCTTGGTGTCAATGACGCCCAGGGCAAAGTCGTCAAAGTGGCTCTTGGTGCTCATCTCGCCAATGATCGTGGAGGCCAGGTTGGGGGACGCCTGGGCCCAGGCACGGGCGGCGAAGTCGGCCAGGTAGAGCAACCCCAGGATGACCATGGCCACCACCGACGCCACAATCTGGTTGCTGGTGAGGGCGGAGGCGAGCAGTCCCACGGCCAGCGCCGCCGCGCCGTACAGGAACAACCCCAGAAACCCGGCGTACACCGGCCCTGGGTCGGGGTCGGCAAAGAGGAACAGCAGCAGCACGTAGTAGCCGGTCATGGCCACCATGGCCAGCAGGAACACCAGGCCGGCCAGGTACTTGCCCGCCACCACCTCCCAGTCCCGCACCGGGGCGGTGAGCAGCAGCTCCACCGTGCCCAGTTTGCGTTCCTCCGCCAGCAGACGCATGGTCAGGGCCGGCGCCAGCAGAATGAGGATGATGGTGGCGCCCTGAAAGAAGCCGGCCAGGGAGGCCTCGGGGAAAGGGTCGCCCAGGTTCAGCGTGAAGAAAACCCCGGTAATCGCCAGAAAGTTCATGCCGATGATATAGGCCATGGGGCTGCTGAAGTAGACCTGTATCTCCTTCCAGGCCACTGCCTGGATCCGGCGCATGG
>JBGPJN010000137.1:0-8118 GCA_041485445.1 Dehalococcoidia bacterium | reverse complement strand
TTGTCCTGCCGCCAGTCGGGTTTCACGGAGCGGATGCCCATATTGATTTCGTCCTGCATTTGCTCCCGCCATGCCCTGCCGCCCCTGGGGGTCCGACTGCCCACATAGGTTTCATCGGCTTCCACAGTGCCAGTCAGAGGGGCCAGCATCCCTTTGTCCCGTGCCGCTTCCCGAACACGGTGGGCCATGAACCACGCTGACTTATAGGTGATGTCCAGGGAACGGTGGAGCTGGTGAGCCGAGATGCCTTTCTTTGAGGAACACATGAGGTATATGGCGGCAAACCACTTGTTCAGGGGAATCTTGGAATCCTCAAAGATGGTGCCAATGGTGACTGTAAACTGGCGCTTGCAGGCCCGGCACTTGTAGAGCGACTGGACGGTGTTCTTGCTCTCACTCTTGCGAGTGATGGTGTACGGCTCCTTCTCGCCGCATTTCGGGCACTTGGGGCCATCGGGCCACCGCATCCGCTCCAGATACTCACGGCACTGCTGGTCAGTCCACTTCAGAACGCTGAGGAACGTTACGTTTTCCATGCCAATAGCTTACCACAGATATGAGGGTGTGTCAAGTATCCAATTGCCAGAATCCAGCCACCTGATTGCCGGGGTTATTTTACGACCCCCAGCGCCCATCGCAACGACGTTCTGGAGGCCCCATGCGCCTGGTCTTTATGGGCACTCCCGCTCCCGTGGTGCCGGTATTGGAGGCCCTGGCCGCCGCACCGGAGGTGCAAGTGGTGGGGGTGTACACCCAGCCCGACCGGCCCAGGGGCCGGGGCCGCACCCCGGAAATGCCACCGGTGAAGCATCACGCCTTGTCCTTGGGGCTGCCGGTCCTTCAGCCGCCCAGCCTGCGCCCGGCCCGCGTCCAGGCCGAGCTGGCGGCGCTGCGGCCGGAGGTCATGGTGGTGGCCGCCTACGGGCTGCTCCTGCCGCCGGCCGTGCTGGGCACTCCGGCCCACGGCTGCCTCAACCTGCACCCGTCCCTGCTGCCGCGCCACCGGGGGCCGTCCCCCGTGGTCACCGCCATCCTGGAGGGGGACACGGTCACCGGCGTTACCTTGATGCTCCTGGATGAAGGCATGGACACCGGCCCGGTCATCGCCCAGCGGGAGCACCCAATTGCTCCCGCGGACACCGCGGAGTCGCTGACCGGCGCCCTGTTCCGGAGGGGCGCCGCCCTGCTTCTGGAGACCTTGCCCGATTGGGTGGCCGGCCGCATCACCCCCCGCGCCCAGGATGGGGCCCAGGCGACGGTGACGCGCAAGGTGGCGCGGGCCGACGGCCAGGCCCAGTGGGAGCAGTCCGCCGCCGTCCTGGAGCGCCGCTGCCGGGCCTACACCCCCTGGCCGGGGCTGTTCACCCTCTGGGAGGGGCAGGTGCTGAAGCTGGTGGAGGTGACGGCCCTGCCTCCGGCCGCCGGCCAAGACCCCCAGCCCGGCCTGGCGGTGGCGCTGCCCGGCCCGGAGGTTCCGGTGGGCATCGGCGCCGCCGAGGGCGTGCTGGGGCTGAGAACCGTGCAACTGGAGGGCCGCCGGGCGGTGCGCGCCGCCGAGTTCCTGCGCGGCTACCCCCGGTTTATCGGGTCGCGCCTTTGAGCGCTGGGGCCAGCACCCCTAGCCGGCCACCGACGGCGCGGCGGTAACAATGCCGTAGGTGACTTGCAGGCGTGGTCTAAGCATGGGGCGTCCTCGACTGCGAATGTTGGGGTCCGAGGCAGGGCCGGATCGCGCGGCGCGGCGGCAAGGGGGGAAGCTCCCAGTACGCCTGCTCCCAGTTGGTTGACCAGTGGCCCTGATGTAGAATGGGACTGGCCAACGGGCACCCTCGCCAAAGTTTACACCAGGGGGAATTACTGCATGGTTGCCAGAACGCCTCCAACCAAGATCCCCACCGAGGCCCAGGTGCTGGAGTGGATGTCCTCCTTGAGCAACTGGGGCCGCTGGGGCAAGGACGACCAGAAGGGCTGCCTGAACCTGATTACCCCGGCCAAGCGCATCCACGCCGCCGGACTGGTGCGCGACGGCGCTACCGTTAGCTGCGCCCGCCCCATCACCACGGAGATGGCCCCGGATATCAGCTTCCAGGTGCAGCGGTACATGGTGGACAGCGGCGAGGGCCGGGACACGGACCCGCCCGAGCGGCGCATGGTGCGCCGGGGCGCCGCCGAGTTCATCGGCATGGTGTTCCACGGGCAGACCATCACCCATATCGACGCGCTGTCCCACTACTCCTGGCAGGGCAAGCTGTACAACGGCAAGCCGGCCAGCCTGATTACCTCCCGGGAGGGGGCGCAGACCCACGCCATTGACCAAGCCGCCGACGGCATCGTGACCCGGGGCGTGCTCCTGGACATCACCCGGCTACGGAACGTGCCCTGGCTGGCCCCCGACCAGCCGGTGATGCCCCAGGACCTGGACGCGGCGGAGCGGCTGGAGGGGGTTAAGGTTGGCGAGGGAGACATCCTGCTGGTGCGCACCGGCAACTACCGCCGCCGGCTGGAGCAGGGGCCGGTGCCCAACACCCAGCCCTCGGTGGCGTGTCAGGTGGCCTGCACCCCCTGGTTCAAGGAGCGGGGCATCGCCATGCTGGGCACGGACACCTCCAACGACGTGCGGCCCAGCCAGTACGCCACCATCACCTCGCCACTGCACATTATGTGCCTGGTGACTCTGGGCCTGTGGCTGATCGACAACGCCAACCTGGAACAACTGGCCCAGGAGTGCCAGCAGCGAAACCGGTACGAGTTCATGCTGGCCCTGGGACCCCTGCGCCTCAGGAACGTCACCGGCGGCCCGGTTAACCCCATCGCCATCTTCTGAGGGGGCGTCGCCCTCATCCCCCGGTGTCCCCCTCTCCCTCAGAGCTTGTGAAAGAATTGGCATTTCTCACCAAAAGTGGTAAAAAGGGGCGCCAGACACCCATACGGAGCAGTGCATGAGTCAGCCCTACTTGCCGATGGAGATACCCCCTTCCCAAGAGCCTGCCCCACCGGTAGCCACCCGGCGGGAGCAGGCCCGGCTGCGCCAGCCGGTGCGCAACCAGGTGGAGATGATGCTGCGGGACCTGGACAGCCTGGTGGCCCAAGCCCACCCGGTGCGGGCCATCTGGTCCTTCCTGGAGCAGCTGGACCTGTCGGCCTTCTACGCATCCATTAAAGCCGTGGTGGACCGGCCGGGGCACCCGGTCAGCGACCCCCAGGTGCTGTTGGCCTTGTGGGTCTACGCCACGGTGGAGGGAGTGGGCAGTGCCCGGCGTCTGGAGGCCCTGTGCCGAGAGCATGATGCCTACCGCTGGCTCTGTGGGGGTGTTCCCGTGAACTACCACACCCTGGCGGATTTCCGGGTGACCCACCAGGACGCCCTGGAGCAACTGCTGACGGAGAGCATTGCCACCATGATGGCCCAGGACCTGGTGCAACTCCAGCAGGTGGCCCAGGATGGGGTGCGGGTGCGGGCCAGCGCCGGAGCCGGATCGTTCCATCGGCGGGAGCGGTTGGCCCAGTGCCTGGCTGAGGCCCAAGCTCAGGTCCAGCGGCTGGCCGAGGAGCGGGAGCATCCCGACCTTAGGGGCAGCCAGCGGGAGCAGGCGGCCCGGCAGCGGGCGGTTCAGGACCGGGAGGAGCGAGTGCAGCGGGCGCTGCGCCAGTTGCCCGCGGTGCAGGCGGCCAAGGAGCGACAGCGGCACACGCGCAGCAAGGCCCAGCGCGGGAAGGTCACGGAGGCGCGAGTCTCCACCACCGACCCCGACGCCCGGGTGATGAAGCTGGCCGATGGTGGGTACCGCCCAGCCTACAATGTACAGTTCGCCACGGATGCCGGCAGCGGGGTCATCGTGGGGGTGGCCGTGACCAACCAGGGGCATGATACGGGGCAGGGACCACCCATGGAAGAGCAGGTGGTGCAGCGGACGGGCCGGCACCCCGGAGCCTACCTGATGGACGGCGGGTTTGCCACGGGGGAGGATGTCACCGCCCTGGAGAAGCTGGGTATCATCGTGTATGCCCCGGTCAAGCTGCCGCGCAACAAACCGGAGGAAGAGCGCTACCAGCCCCACTATGGCGACAGCCCCCAGGTGGTGCAGTGGCGGCAGCGCATGTCCACCGATGCGGCCAAGGCCGTGTACCGGCTGAGGGCGGCCACCGCCGAATGGACCAATGCCCAGACACGAGGTCATGGACTCCTCCCCTTCGCCGTGCGCGGGCTCGGCAAGGTGCTCAGTGCCGTCCTGTTGGTGACCATTGCGCACAACCTCATGCGATGGAGGGCTTTGGGAGCATAGGAAGCCTGCCAGCACCCTAACCAGCCAACCAGGGACACCAGGTCAACCTCAGGCCCAGACCCCTGGTTCGCATTTCGGCGGCTAGCAGCCGACACCCACGGCCTGTTGGTGGCGCTTACCACAATACACGCGAAAATTTCACAACCTCTCAGGGAGAGGGGGAGGAGAGGCGAAGCTAATCCAGTGAGGTGGCGCGTCGCTGGAGCAGGAAGGCCACGCCGGCCGCGAAGAGCAGGGCCGCGCCCACGGCCATCAGCGCCAGGGCGGGAGTGACAAAGCCGGCGGCCAACTGGCGGGCCAGAGCGCCCGCCACGTCGGTCAACAGGTCTACCACCGACGGCGGCATGCCGGAAAGGCGGGCGGCGCTGCCGTCTATCAACCGGTCCAGCCGGCCCAGCAGCGCCGACTCCATGAGCTTGCTGAGGCCGAAGAAGGTGGCGCCGACAGTCAGCAGGGTGAATCCCGGCCAGCCCAGGGACCGGCTCAGCCGGGGCAAGTGCACCAGCCCCATGAGGAAGGCCCCGCCCGCCACCCCGGCCAGGGCCAGCAGCCCCAGCATGGGCAGCCGGGCGGTCCAGCGGCGGGCCCGGTCCACCTGGGGCTGCAGCTCGGCCCAGGTTTGACCGCCGCCCTCCGACTGTTTCACCATCGCCACCAGGTCTACTCTGGCCTGGGCATCCAGCCGGCTCCGAATCTGGGCCAAGGCGGCATCCACCAGGGGAGTCAGGGCGGCCCGCGCCGCCACCTTGGCCACCTGGCGGGTATCGCCGGCGACAAAGACCCGGCGCAGCTCATCGTACCTGGCTTGCAACCCCTGCTGCACCCGCGGGTCCAGGGTTCTCCCGTTCAGCATGCCGGCCATGAAGTTGTCGAAGGCAGCGCCCCGCAAAGGCTCCGGGATGGCCTCAATGGAAGGCACCGCCCCGGGGAGCCCGCCCTGACCCAGAGCCGTGAAGAAGGCGCCAGCCTGCTGGGCCAGATCAGCCGCTTGTTGGGCGGGGGGCTTTTGCGGGTCCGGCTGGGCCAGGGGGACCAGATCAATGCGCCGGTCCACCAGCCGGAACACGGCCGGCTTGACCTGGTCCAGGGCCTGACCCAGCTCAATGTACGCCGTCCAGGTATCGGTGTCGCCGGCGAAGTAGTCCACCGAGCTTTCGATGGCGCTCTCCGTCTGGGCCTGGAGGTACTCCGGCGGCGCCACCTCACGCAGCACCTTCAACAGGTCCTGATAGGAGACAAGCCCCGAGTCTCCCAAGGCGGCCTGAATCTCCCGGCGCACCTGGGGATCCATCAACACTTCATCGTAGACGCGGGTGTAGGCGTGCTCGCTGGCCAGGGCGCGGGCGTAAAACTCGTCGTTCAGGAGTTTGCCGGAGAGGCTGTTGACCGCCAGCAAGGCCAGAAAGGAAACGAAGATTACCAGCCCCAAAACCGAAGAGAGCAGAGAACGTATGACCCACAGGAGCACGCCCATGTTAAGCCCTCAAACCGAATCAAACACGCGGCAGACTGTTGAGATGAGTGTAGCATCGCGCCGGGGCTAAAGGCACGCCGGAGTACTTGGGCGACGGATGCCGGCCCGTCCCTTTGCCGCAAAAGGTCGCCCCGAATATGTCGGGGCGACTCTTGCAACTAATGGCCCTACAAGCCCCGGGTCCCCAGCGCCCCGACTCGTCGGGGCGGTTATCGGGCCGCTTGCTCAGTAGTTGGGGCGCTCGGTCTTGGCGAAGTTGGGCTGGTCAACCATCGCCCGCAGGCGGCGCGCCCGCTCGGGAATGGGGGGATGGGTGGAGAACAGGTTGGCTGCGCCCTTGGCGCTGAGGGGGTTGACAATGAACAGGTGGGCTACCCCTTCGGAGACCTGCATCGGCCGGCGGCGGCTGCCCGCCTCCAGCTTCTCCAGGGCGCTGGCCAAGGCGTAGGGATTGCCCGAGGTGCGGGCGCCGGTGGCGTCGGCCTGGTACTCCCGGGACCGGGAGATGGCCAGCCGCACCAGCATGGCGGCAATGGGCATGACCACCATGATGATGATCAGACCGATCCAGTTGCCGCCGCCGTTGCGTTCTCGGTCGCGGCCGCCCGTGCCGCCGAACATGGCAACCCACTGCAACATGGAGATGGCGCCGGCGATGGTGGCCACCACCGTCATGATCAGCGTGTCCCGGTTGCCCACGTGGGCCATCTCATGGGCTAGCACCGCGCCTAGCTCCTCGCTGGTGAGCAGCCGGCGGATTCCAGTGGTCACCGCCACGGTGGCATGGCTGGGGTTGCGGCCGGTGGCAAAGGCGTTGGGCGAATCCGTGTCCATCACGTAGACCTTGGGCATGGGCAGCCCAGCCCGCTGGGCCTGCTCGGCCACCAGGCGGAACAGCGCCGGGTCATCGGCCTCGGCGATGCGCTTGGCATGGGACATGGCCAGGGCAATGCGGTCGCTGAACCAGTAGGCAAAGAAGTTCATGGCCAGAGCCAGCATCAGCGCCACGATCAGGCCTCCAGGACCGCCCAGGATTGCGCCCGCCAGCAGGAACATGCCGCTGAGCACCAGCAGGAAGAAGAAAGTCTTCAAGGTATTCACGGGGATCCAACACTTCTTGTCAAGGCGTCCTTTACCAAGGCGCCCGTTTCGGGTCACCCTGCCGCGCTGCGCTATCTGAAGCAAACGTGGCAGCCCAATGACAATTATATCACTTCCAGGGGTGAGCAAGGGGCGCCGGCCCGCCCGGTCGTCCAAACTGCCGTAGCTGCGTTGACATGCCCAAGGGCGTGACGATATAGTGCACCCGCTACTTTGGTCAGGAGCAACGTGATGCCGCTGAAGATCGCCGTCCTGGTCAAACAGGTGGTTGACCCGGAAATGCCCGCGGCGGCGTTCCGCATTGATGCCGGCGCCAAACGCGTGGTGCCGCCGCCCAACATTCCGCCGGTGGTCAACGGCTTCGACGAGAACGCCGTGGAAGCGGCGTTGCGCATTAAGGACTCCCAGGGGGCAGCCGTCACCGCCATCTCAATGGGCGCTGCCTTCGCCCTGGATGTGATGAAAAAGCCCCTGTCCATGGGCGCCGACGAGTTGGTGCTGCTGCAGGACGCGGCTTTCGACAACACCGCCGACAGTTTCTTCACCGCCCAGGTGCTGGCCGCCGCCGTCAAGAAGCTGGGCGGCTTTGACCTGATTATCTGCGGACGCCAGGCTTCCGACTGGGACAACGCCCAGGTGCCCCTGGGGGTGGCCGAGCTGCTGGGCCTGGCCTGCGTGGCCTTGGGCAAGAAGGTGGAGGTCCAGGGGACCAAGCTGGTGGTGGAGCGCCTGATCCCCGACGGCTACGAGGTGGTGGAGGCGTCCCTGCCCGCCCTGGTGACGGTGAGCAACGAGCTGGGCCAGCCGCGCTACCCAACCTTGCGGGGCATCATGGCGGCAACCCGCAAGCGCCCCACCATCTGGAGCGCCGCCGACCTAGGCCTGACCCCTGCGCAGCTCCAGCCCCGGCTGACCCTGCATAGCCTGTTTGTGCCCACCCGCACCAAGGTGTGCGAGTTCGTGGAGGGCGACGACGAGGCCGGCCGGGGCCGCAACCTGGCCCTGAAGCTGCGGGAGGCCAAGCTGATTTAACGGGGTTGCCTCCCTGGGAGACGTTCACCACAGAGCGCGCGGAGAGCGCGTAGGTGGGGTACGACCCCTCCTCTCCCCTTGTGGGAGAGGATTGAGGTGAGGGGTATCACCCTCACCCTAGCCCTCTCCCATCCCGGGAGAGGGAAGAGTTCTCCCCCTCAGCAAGGGGGAGAAACGGAATGATGCAGACCCACTCCCGGGAGTAGAAGATGCCGGATGCCAAGGGAG
>JBGPJN010000136.1:0-8237 GCA_041485445.1 Dehalococcoidia bacterium | reverse complement strand
GAGGAGTGTGGACCCGCCCGCTGGGCCCATCGCCTTCACCCCCATCGGCCACGTGGAGAGCCGGTTCACGGGCTACGCGCCATCTGAGGAGATGCGCCGGCACTCCTCCCGCATTGTGGTGCGCCCGGAGCTGGCGCCGGGGCTGCTGGGGCTGGAGCCGGGGCAAGACATTCTCGTGCTGTTCCACTTCCACCGCGCCGTGGGGTACGAGCTGCAGCTCCACCCAGGGCATGACCCGTCCCGGCCCCTGCGGGGCGTCTTTGCCACCCACAGCCAGTACCGCCCCAACGGCATCGGCGCCACCGTGGCCCGGATCCTGGCCGTGGAGGACAACGTCCTCACCGTGACAGGGCTGGACGCCCAGGACGGCTCCCCGGTCCTGGACCTCAAGCCCTACGCCCCGGAGTTTGACGCGCCGCCGGGGGAGGGCGAGGAGGGTAGGGTGCGGAGCAGGTGATAGAATAGTGCCGCTGGCTTCGCCCCAAGTAGGGGCATGCAGCGCAACTAATGGTGCTTATTGGGGGCACGTAGTAGCGGGTTGCCGATGAGGCGTCAAATGTTGAGACCGACACCCAAGGTTGTGATTCCTTCACAGTGCAGGCCGGATGGCTATGTCTGAAAAAACGAACGGCAATGGCAGTCTTAACGGTTGGAGAACCCAAGCGATGTACACGTTCTCGGAAGCCGCTCACTTGGCTCATGTGTCGCCCGGCACGGTGCGGAACTGGCTATTGGGCAACCAACAGTGTGGGCGGCCTCCTTTGTTCAATGCGCAAGAGAACCAAGGCCCAATGGTTTCCTTTTTACAGCTCATAGAAATCATGGTGGCGGGAAACTTTCGCAAAGCCGAACACGTGTCCTTTGACCGAGTACGTAGGGCCTACGCCAATGCCCAGCGCATTTGGCATCTTGAGTACCCGTTTGCGCATTTACGGTTGCAAGCGATTGGCGGGCACGTCGTACGCCTGATGCATGAAGACGCACCTGACACAAGTTTCCAAGCTGTAGATGAGCCAGGCCAATGGACGATCCCTGGCCTGGTCATAGAAACCATACTGCAACTGGAATACGAGCAAGACTTCGCGGCCAAATGGTACCCCGTAGGCAAGCAAGTGCCAATTGTCGTCGACCCGCGCATCAGCTCCGGTCTGCCAACCATTATTGGTCGTGGCGTTACAGTTCAGGCTATTCGAGCGCGATTCAAGGCCAATCAAAAAATTGACTTCATTGCTCAAGATTTCGCCCTGGATCGGAGCGTTATCGAAGAAGCAATTCGTTATGCTGACCAGGTAGCTGCGTGATACTGCTGTGTGATGAAGATATTGGTACGGGAGTGCCCAGGGCGCTCAGGTTGGTGGGATATGATGCCCGCTGTATGTTGGACCTGGGATGGGGCGGACACCACGACGTGGATTGAGTTCCAAGAGCCGGTCAGAATGGCTGGATGGTCCTCAGCTGCAACAAGCGCATGTTGGCTGTACCAAGCGAAAAGCGGGCCCTCATTGACGGAAGGGTGGGCATCATTTTCTTGACCAGCGGCCATGAGCATCCTGACCGTGTGTTGAGGATGCTCCTTACACGTTGGAAACACCTGGAATTCCTTGATTCGACCTTAGTGCGCCCGTTTGCCAGATTCTTGCGGCCGAATGGTCAAACCACTGACCGGTTCAGGTATCGCGGCATTCAGCTATTTCTGTGAGTAGGTGGTGGGGTGAAGGGGCGCAGGGCCACTCGCGTCCACCTCGCCATCTCCATACTCCCACTCTAGACTTTGCACCGCCCAGCTATTATTATCAATACACTATATCTGGACACTGTATGTGACGAGCAAGGTGAAGCCCCCATGGGGTAGTTGCCAGCGAAGTTATGCCCCTTCTGGAGCGGGTGGCGCTCTACCTGCCGGCGGACCAGTCGGCCCGCATTGAGCAGGCCTACGCCTACGCCGAGCAGGCCCACCAGGGCCAGACCCGCAAGTCGGGAGACCCCTACATTGTCCATCCCCTGCAGACCGCCGTCTTCCTGGCCGACCTCCACCTGGACGCCGACACCATCATGGCCGCCCTGCTCCACGACGTGGCGGAGGACTGCGGCGTCTCCATCCAGGAGCTGAGTGCCCGCTTCGGCGGCGAGGTGGGCAAGCTGGTGGACGGGGTGACCAAGCTCACCCGCATGGACTATCGCCTCCAGGCCCCCGGCGCCAACGGCGCCTATGGCGGCGACGACCCGGACCCCCTGAAGGCCGAGAGCCTGCGCAAGATGCTGGTGGCCATGGCCCAGGACATCCGCGTGGTGCTCATCAAGCTGGCCGACCGCCTCCACAACATGCAGACCCTGGACGCCATGCCCCCGGACAAGCGCCGGAGCATCGCCCAGGAGACCCTGGACATTTACTCCCCTCTGGCCCACCGCCTGGGCATCTGGGACATCAAGTGGCGCTTGGAGGACCTGGCCTTCCGCCACCTGGACGAGGTCTCGTACCGGGAGATCGCCAAAGTGCTGGCCAGCCGGCGGGTGGAACGGGAAGCCTTCGTGGAGCAGGTGTCCCAGCGGCTGCGGGAGGAGTTGCACAAGGCCAGCGTCAAGGCGGAGGTCACCGGCCGCCCCAAGAGCATCTACAGCATCGCCCAGAAGGTGAAGAAGTACGCCGCCCAGGGCAAAGAGCTGCGGGACATCCACGACGTCTTCGCCCTGCGGGTGCTGGTTGATTCGGTGGGTGAGTGCTACCGGGTGCTGGGCATCGTCCACCAGCTCTGGCGCCCCATCCCGGGCACGTTCGACGACTACATCGCCGTCCCCAAGCAGAACCTGTACCAGGCGCTCCACACCACCGTGGCCTGCGAGGGCGGCAAGCACCCCATGGAGGTGCAGATCAAGACCCACGCCATGCACCAGGTGGCGGAGTACGGCGTGGCGGCCCACTGGCGCTACAAGGAGGGCCGGTCCACCGACCTGAACTTTGACGAGAAGATGACCTGGCTGCGCCAGCTCCTAGACTGGCAGCGGGAGGCGGTGGGCACCGACGACTTCATCGAGTCGGTGAAGCAGGACATCTTCAAGGACCACGTCTTTGTCTACACCCCCAAGGGCGACATCATTGAGCTGACCGCCGGCTCCACTCCCATAGACTTCGCGTACAAGATCCACACCCAGCTGGGCAACCGGTGCATCGGCGCCAAGGTCAACGGGCGGCTGGTGGCGCTGAACACCCCCCTGGCCAACAGCGACGCCGTGGAGATTATTGCCTCCAAGGTGGAGCGGGGCCCCAGCCACGACTGGCTCAACCCCAACCTGGGCTTTGTCACCTCGGCCAGCGCCCGGCAGCGGGTGCGCCAGTGGTTCCACCGCCAGGCCCGCAGCACCAACATCCAGCGGGGCCGGGAGCTCCTGCGCCGGGAGCTGCGCCGCCTGAGCCTGAAGCTGGAGGACGCCGAGCTGCTCAAGCTGGTCAAGTACGACAGCATGGACGAGTTCCTGGCCAGCCTGGGCTCGGGCGCCGTCAGCGAGACCCTGGTGGCCCAGCGGCTCTCCCAGGCCCGCCAGGAGCCCGAGCCCGAGCCCGAGCTGCACAAGCCCAGCCTGCCGCTGTCCAGC
This sequence comes from Dehalococcoidia bacterium, assembly GCA_041485445.1. GTDB lineage: Bacteria > Chloroflexota > Dehalococcoidia > Lucifugimonadales > UBA3495 > SHYG01. Next base: position 4,646 of record JBGPJN010000136.1, on the reverse strand, counting down.
CCCCAGTCGGGGGTCACCGTGCTGGGCGTGGGAGACCTGCTCATCCGCATTGCCCGGTGCTGCCATCCCATTCCCGGCGACCCCATCGTGGGGTTCATCACCCGCGCCCGGGGCGTCACGGTGCACAAGAAGGACTGCCCCAGCCTGAAGAACGAGGACGAGCCGGAGCGCATTGTGCAGGTGGCCTGGGGCGCGGTCCAGGAGCTGTACCCGGTGCGGGTGCGCATGAAGGCCTACGACCGGGTGGGCCTGCTGCGGGACATCACCACCCGGGTCTCGGAAGACCGGGTGAACATCGCCTCGGTGGTCACCACCGAGCAGTCCGACGGCACCGTCACCATTGAGCTGACGGTGCACACCACCGGCCTGGACCAGCTGGGCAAGCTGTTCGCCCGGCTGGAAGGCGTCCAGGGTGTCACCTCCGTATCCCGCGCCCGCTCCGGCGCCGCCACCCCGGCCTCCGCCAGCGCGTAGCGGACGGTCACCGCAGAGGCGCAGAGCGCGCGGAGAACTGTGGAGGTAGAGCAGTCCTCGGTTTTCCCTACGGCAGTCCGCAGCGGGAGAACGCCATGGTGAGGGTCAACAAGACCAAGGCCAAGCTCTTACAGGGGCAGGTGGTCCTCGGCGCAGGCATCAGCTTCTACGCGCCCATCCTGGTGGAGCTGTACGGGGCTTTGGGCTTCGACTGGGTTTGGATTGACTGCGAGCATGGCTCCTCCAACGACTCTGAGACCGAGAACATGGTGCGGGCGGCGGAGCTGTACGACATCACTCCCATTGTGCGTGTACCCAACGCCCAACCGTCCACCGTGCTGCGGTTCCTGGACCGGGGCGTCCAGGGGATAATGGTGCCCCACATCTCCAATCGGCAGCAGGCTGAGGCGGTGGTGCATGCCGCCAAGTACTACCCCACGGGCGAGCGCAGCAGCGCCACCGGCGGGCGCACTAACCGCTTGGGCAGTGGCCTAGCGCCCAAGGAGTACTACGAGACGGCCAACCGTGAGACGCTAATCCTCACCTTGTCTGAGACCGCCGAGGCGGTGGAGAACGCCCGAGCCATTGCCGCAGTCCCCGGCATTGACGGCGTTGTCGTGGGCAGCAGCGACCTCACCCAGGCCATGGGCATGCCCGGCCCGTCCATCGTGGACGCCGCTATCGACAAGATCATCCAGGAGACGCGGGCCGAGGGCAAGGCGGTGGGCGTCGGCGGCGCAGGCATGACCGTCAATAATATCGCCCGATTCCAGGACTTCGCCAACCGTGGGGTGCAGATTCTTTTGGCCAACACTGAGGACTTCATTCGTCAGAGCGGCGGGGGCTTCCTGAAGGCGCTGCGCTAGCCCCACGCCTGTTAACCAATCATCCCATAGGTGCAGCAAGCGCCGAGACCAGATGGAACGGAAGCCCTTGGTCCTTCTCCGCGTCCTCTGCGTCTCTGCGGTGAAAACTCGTCTGGAGGCTGAAAACCATGTCTGAGCGCAAGCCCGTCCTGCCAAGGGGCATGACCGCCAACCCCGCCTTCTCCCCGGCGGTGCGGGTGGGGGAGTTGCTGTTCGTGTCCGGCCAGGTGTCTGTGGACGACCGGGGCAACGTGGTGGGCGCGGGCGACTGCGTCGCCCAGACCCGCCAGGTCATGGCGCGCCTCAAGACCATCGTGGAGGCCGCCGGGGCCACCCTGCAGGATGTGGTGAAGCTCACCACCTTCCTCACCAGCGCCGCCAACTACCCCGCCTTCAGCCAGGTGCGCTCCCAGACCTTCCCCAAGAGCCCGCCCGCCAGCTCCACCGTCATCGTGGCCGCCCTGGTGCGGCCTGAGTACCTGGTGGAGGTGGAGGCGGTGGTGCACGTCCCCGGCGCGGGCTGACGTAAAGGACCCGAAGTCATGAGTTATCCCGGATTTTTAGAGCGGATAGTGGGAAGGGAAATGGACGCAGCCAGAGAGGAAACGCCTTAGGCCCCTAGCACAAATAGCGGCGGCATAGCTCTCGTCATTCCGGCGAAAGCCGGAATCCAACCACTTCGCCTAAACATGGGAGATGGATGCAGAACTGTGACCCTGGGTTCCGGCCTCCGCCGGAACGACGAAGACGACCCATGGCGCGTTCCTGGATACCAAACCCTGGGATGACTCATTTAGAGGGGTCGTTTACCACTCCCTCCCCAGGAGAAGGACACAAGCCCCAGCCCGTCCGTCCCTCACGTGTGCCAGCCCAAGGCCCGCCGCCCCTCACTATCTGCTCTCCCTGCCCCCATCTCCCCCATTGGCGGTATGCCCTCGCCCTTCCTTGATAGCAGGATAGTAGTACCCTTCTGCCCGCCTCAGCGGGCGGCTTTCGCGGGTTGGTGCGCCAGGAGGAAGTCGCGCACCTGTTTTACCGTCTTGACCAGCGCCTTTTTTGGCTCCTTCCAGGGATACACCGAAACATCGGCCTTGGGCGCCAGCGCCACGATATCCATGGCGACCTGGTACGAGTGCGCCGGCGTGTTGTCCGGCAAGACCAGCATCGGCGTCTGGCACGACCGCACGAAGTCGCGGGACACGCTGTACACGAAGTCCGGCCGGACGCGGTAGAGGTTGTGCAGGTACGCCTCCACCGTCGCTATGGTCACGTCGGGCCGCCGGGCGCGCAGCTCGGGCGCCCAGCTATCACGGCCGGAGTTGTACATGACGTCCGGGTTCTCCGGCCGGTGCCCCACCGGCTGGCAGACCACGCCGGCCACCACGCGGTGGGGCGCCCGCTCCATGAGCTTGAGGGCAAAGGGTCCGCCGATGCAGAAGCCCATGAAGAAGAACTCCCGTACGCCCAGGTGGTCCATCAGCCCCAGTTGGTCGTCGGCGAAGGCTCCCCACGGGTCGTTGACCGGGACCGGCCCGGTGGACTCGCCGCCGTTGGCGTTGCGCTGGTCCATGGTGATGCAACGGAAGTCCTTCTTGAACTCTTCCATCGCGTTGATTGGCGAGGTGGCCCAGTTGCTGACGCGGGAGTTCAAGCCCCCGCCGGGGGTGACCAGAAGCGGGAAACCGGACCCGGCCTCTTCGTACCGAATGCGGACCTGGCCTTTGGTGTAAAAGGGCATGGCAGTTACTCCTTGCTGACTATCTCCGCGTTCTCAGCGCTCTCTGCGGTTATCGGACAGGTACTACCGGCGCCGCGCCGCGGGCGCCGGCGTGGCCGCCTCCACCTTGGCGATGAACTCCAGCAGCTTGGCGGCATAAACCGTCGCTTTCATGGAGTAGCGGTTGGTGGCGGCGATGCCGGGGAAGGTGTGGTCGTGCTGCCCGATGACGTCCCACTCCGCATGGGTCCACGCCGAGGGGAGCATCTCCGACCCGGCAATCAGCCGGTGGGCGTTCTCCGCCGCCGACTTGTGGTGCACGTCGTCGGGCGTGTTGCCCTCAAAGATGCAGGTGGGACACTTGATGCTCCGCACCTCCGCCTCGGTGAGGTCGCCCACCGGGTTGGGCCGTGAGAAAGAGGCCTGCCAGCGGCGCATCACCGACAGGAACTCCTTGGGGTCCATGGACATCAGCTTGTCCCGGTTGGCGGGGTTGTCCTTGATCCGCTGGGCAAAGAACTCGGTGGCCGCCACCGCGGCCATGCCGCCCTTCTCCGCCGCCTGAATGTACTGCCCGTAGTAGCCGGGGGCCATGATCTCCGCGCTGCGCGGCCCGCCGCTGACCTCCCAGATGAACAGGCCCTTGACCACCTCGGGATGGCGCACCGCCACGGTCATGGAGGTGCGGGAGCCGGCGGAGCCGCCGGCGGCGTAGGCCGGGACGGCGCCGATGTGCTTCAGCAGCGCCGCCATCTCCTCCGCCCAGATGTGCTGCTCCGACAGGTCGCCGCCGATGACCACGTCGGAGCGCCCGCAGTTCCGCCGGTCGTGCAGGATCACCCGGCAATGCTGGGAGAGCAGCGCGGCCATGGGGCGCAGCCCGTTGGTGTCCACGCGGCCCCCCGGCGTGAGGATCACCGCCGGGCCAGATCCGTGGACCTCGTAGTAGAGGTTGACCCCGTTGATATTGGCGTACGACATGCGGCCCGCTCCTTTATCCACAACTTGCCTGGTCCCCGCGTCGCGGGACCATCCCCCGGCTGTCAAAGTGGAGTCTAGCGGTGACCCTCCGCCCCGTCAACCGCTGCATCACCCTCACCCCAGCCCTGTCCCGGTGGGAGAGGGAGCGACGCCCTCAATTCCCCCTCTCCCTGAGGGAGAGGGGGTCAGGGGGTGGGTAGTGGGTCAGTTTGAACTTGGCTGAGTTTGACGGCACTTTATGGCCTTGGTATGCTTGAGCACATGGAACCAATCAAGAGACCCAAGCGCCCCCGTGACATGGCCCAGCTTGCCAAGACCATTGTGGATGAAGCTACGGGTCAAGGCCCGCCATCACCAGAGGGTTTGGCAGAGCCAGTCGAGCGCCATGTCAGGGCTGGACGGCTAGGCGGCAAAAAGGGTGGGAAGGCTAGGGCTGCCAAACTCACGCCACAGCAACGGCAGGAGATTGCGAAAAAGGCAGCAGATAAGCGTTGGGGTCACGAGCCACCTCAAGTTCCAGCACGTCCGGCGTGAAGTCCAACGGTAGTTGGATTGGGCGGGATGGCATCATGTTCTGGTTGTAAGAGTCTACTTCCTGCTTGAGATGG
>JBGPJN010000135.1:0-8253 GCA_041485445.1 Dehalococcoidia bacterium | reverse complement strand
GTTGCCGCCGCCCACGCCGTAGTTGTAGGTGAAGCGCCCGTTGCCCCACCCGGCAATCATAAATGTGAGCTTGCCGGGGTTGACGGTAGCCGCCGCGGGCACTGCGGTGGCCTTGGGCATGGCAGTGGGGGTAACCCCGGCGCCGGTGGATGGCGCAGGTGCGATGGTGGGCGCTGGGACGGCGGTGGCGGCGGCGCCGCAAGCCACTGCCAAGAGGAGGAGCAGGGTTAGTGTGCCGGCGGTTATCCCTCCGGAGCGACTGAAGGTCCAGCGGAGCCACCAGGCAAGCCGTTGCCGGTCTCGGAACAAACTCATGCCATCCTCCTTTTACGCCGGCTCAGGGGAGGATTGATACCGCCAAACCAGGGGCAACATCCGTCGGTTAGCGAACAGGTTTGGCGACACTAATTCCACTAGAAGCCAGCTACGGAAAGTTGATGGATGGTAGCACACTATATGTGGAGTGTCAATTATTACTATACTGGATAACAATAGACTAATAGTATGGCAAGATATGATATAGTGCATGGCATAGTGGTGCGCCAGACTATCTGGACTACGGAAATCGTTTCACTATTGGGAATAGTGAGTGAAACCAGGAGTATTGGTGGAGGAAACCTGGATTGCGTCGGCCTAGCGGAACAGGCGGGCCAGGTTGCCGGGGCGCTTGGAGCGGGCGAACTGCTTCATTATCTGCTGGGTCTGGCGGAACTGGCCCAGCAGTTGGTTGATGTCCTGGGGCGTGGTGCCGCTGCCCCGGGCGATGCGGCGCCGGCGGCTGCCGTCCAGGATCTCCGGAGTGCGGCGCTCCTGGGCGGTCATGGAGCGAATGATGGCCTCCACCCGCTTGAGGTGGCTCTCATCCACCTCGGCGGCGCCCATCTTCTTGCCCATCTGCTTGAAGCCTGGCACCATCTCCATGACCTGGGCCAGGGAACCCATCTTCTTGAGATTTTGGATCTGCTGCAGGAAGTCGTCCAGGTCAAAGGTGGCGGTGCGCAGCTTGCGCTCCATTTCTTTGGCCTGCTGCACGTCCACCGTCTGCTGGGCCTTCTCGATGAGGCTGAGCACGTCGCCCATGCCCAGGATGCGGGAGGCCAGCCGGTCGGGGTAGAAGGGCTCCAGGGCGTCGGCGCGCTCCCCCACGCCGATGTATTTGATGGGCACTCCGGTGACCCGGGTGATGGACAGCGCCGCGCCGCCGCGGGCGTCGCCGTCCAGCTTGGTGATGATGAGGCCGGTGAGGGACACCCGCGTGTGGAACTCCTGGGCGGCGGTCACCGCGTCCTGGCCGGTCATGGCGTCCACCACCAGGAGGATCTCCTGGGGCGACAGGGCGGCCCTGACGCTGACCAGCTCCTGCATCAGCTCGTCGTCGATGTGCAGGCGGCCGCCGGTGTCGATGATAACCCACGGGACGCCCAGCTGCTCGCCCCGCTTCACGCCGGCCTGCGCCACTTTCACCGGCGTGGAGGTCTTGGGGTCTTCCGAGTACACGGGCACGTCCAGCTGGCGGCCCAGAGTCTCCAGCTGCTGGATGGCGGCGGGACGGCGCAGGTCGGCTGCTACCAGCAGGGCCTTATGCCCCTGGCGGCGAAGGGCCAGGGCCAGCTTGCCGGCGGTGGTGGTCTTGCCTGAGCCTTGCAGCCCCACCAGCATCACCACCGTGGGCGGGCGGCTGGCCGGGGTCAGCTTGTGGTCGCCGCCGGTGAGGATGGCGGTCAACTCCTCATGGACCACCTTGACCACCTGCTGGCCGGGGGTGAGGCTCTCCAGCACACCGGCGCCCAGGGACCGCTCCCGCACCCTGGCCACGAAGTCGCGGGCCACGCGGAAGTTGACGTCGGCCTCCAGCAGCGAGCGGCGCACCAGGGCCAGCGCCTCGTCCACGTCCTTCTCAGTGAGGCGGCCCTTGCTGGACAGCTTCTGGAGGATGCCGGTGAGCTTGTCGGAGAGGGTTTCAAACACGGATTGGCTTCCTTGTTGGGCCGCTTGCCCGGATGGGACCAGGACTACTGACACTTAGGGGTTGATACCAGGATTGTAGGCTGGCGGGTGCGGCGGGGTCAAGGATTGGGATAGCTGTGCTAGAATGACGACAACTCGCCGCGTCATGAGTGAAGCCTTGATCTCTAATGCCGGAAATCCCCCCAACCCCCCTTTCCTTACGCTTCGCAAGGCAAGGCAAAGGGGGGGCCAGAAGGGATTTTGGCGCAGGGTTTTCCCAACCCATGTGCCGCATGACTTGGCGGTGCCTGCGCCGTGAACCCCCTCAAGCTGAGCCTCCAGAACTTCCTGTGCTACCGGGAGAACGTGCCCGTCCTGGACTTCACCGGCCTGCACGTGGCCTGCCTGTCGGGGGCCAACGGCCACGGCAAGTCGGCCCTGCTGGACGCCATCACCTGGTGCCTGTGGGGCGAGGCCCGGAGCAAGACCCAGGACGAGCTCATCTCCTACGGCGCCGACGAGATGCGGGTGGAGCTGGAGTTCCTGGCCCGGGACACCCGCTACCGCGCCATCCGCAGCCACGCCCGGGGCGGCGGCCGCCGTCGCCAGGGGGTCACCGACTTGCAGTTGCAGGTGGGGTCGGGTGACCCCGCCGCGCCGGCCTGGCAGCCCATCACCGGCAACACCGTGCGGGAGACCCAGGCCAAGGTCGAGCTGGTGCTGGGCTTGGACTACGACACCTTCATCAACTCCGCCTTCCTGCTCCAGGGCCGGGCCGACGAGTTCACCAACAAGACCGCCGCCGAGCGCAAGGTGGTGCTGGGCAAGGTGCTGGGCCTGTCCGCCTACGACCGCCTCCAGGAGCAGGCCAGGGAGCGGCTGGCGGAGCAGCGGGAGGCCGCCGACCGCCTGGGCGGCGCAGTGGAAGCCATGACCCGACAGGTGGAGTCATTGGGCGATCCCTCCCCGGAGCTGGCCGGGGTGGGCCTACGGCTGAAAGCGTTGGCCGAACAGCTCCAGGGCCAGTCCCAGGAGGCCGAGGGCCTGCGGACCAGGCTGGGCGACCTGCAGCGGCAGCGGGACGACCTGGCCGCGCTGCAAAGGCGGATGCAGACCCAGCGCCAGGACATCGGCCAACTGGAGGAGGGCCTGCGGGCCGCCCAGCAACGGGTTGAGGAGTATCGGACCACCATCCAGCAGGCCGAGGCCATCCAACGGGGGGCGGCCCAGCTCCAGGAGGCCCGCCGCCGCTACCAGGCCCTGGAGCAGTCCCGCACTCAGTTCGAGGTCTTGCGCCGGGAGCGGGAGTCCCTGGAGCGGGTTATGGAAACCCGGCGGGCGCGGCTGGAGGAGAGCCTGCGGCAACTGCGCCAGCGGGAGTCGGAGCTGGCCGCCCAGGCCGCGGAGACTCCTGCCGTGACCGCGCTGCTGGAGACCGCCCAGCGGCAGGTTGCTGCCCTGGAGCCGGAGGAGCGGGCGGTGGCCGGGCAGCGGGAGCGCCAGCAGCAGTTGGCCGACGGCATCGGCGAGGCGCGGACCACCGCCGAGCGGTACCGAGTGGAGGGCCAGGAGCTGGGGAACAAGCTGAAACTACTGCAGGGCGCCGGACATGCGGAGGCAGCGTGCCCCCTGTGCCAGACCTCCCTGGGCGCCGACGGCTGCCTGCGGCTGGCCAGGGCGTACCAGTCGGATATTGACGACAAGCGCCGCCTCTACCGGGAGAATCAGGCCACCCTGAAGCGGCTGGAGTTGGAGAAGGCGCAGGCCGAGGAAGAGCTGCGGGGGCGGGAGCAGGCCCTGGAGCGGACCCGGCAGGAGTCGCAGCGAAGGGTGGCGGACCTGGAGCGGCGGCTGGAGGAGGCGGGGCGGGCCCAGGACGAGCTGGCCCAGGTCAGGGAGCGGCTGGCGGCGGCCCAGGCGGTGCTGGAGTCGGGGGAGTTTGCCGCCCCGGAGCGCCGACGACTGGAGGAGCTGGCGGGACAGATGGCCGGGCTGGGCTACGACGAGGAGGCGCGGCAGCTGAGCTACCGGCAGACCCAGGAGCTGCAGCCCTTTGAGGAGCGACAGCGCCGCCTGGCCCAAGCCGAGGCGAGCCTGCCCCAGGAGGAGGAGGCGCTGGCCCGCAGCCAGGATATGCTGGGCCGCCGCCGGGAGGAGCTGGCGGGCCAGGAGTCCCAGCTCCGCGCCGGGCAGGCGGCGCTGGCGGAGCTGCCCCAGTGGGAGGCCAGACTGCGGCAGGCGGAGCAGGCGCTGCGGGAGGCCCTGGAAAGCCGCCAAACCGCCCTGGCCCGGGAGGCGCTGCTCAAGGACCAGCAGCGGCGGCTGGATGTGCTGCACCAGGAGCTGGGAGAGGCGTCGGAGCGGCTGAAGGCGCTGCAGGAGGAGCAGGCGGTCTACCGGGAGCTGGTCACCGCCTTCGGCCGGCAGGGCGTGCAGGCCATGCTCATCGAGACGGTGGTGCCCCGGCTGGAGCTGGAGGCCAACCTGTTGCTGGGGCGCATGACCGATAACCGCATGAGCCTGCGCCTGGAGACCCAGCGGGAGCGGCGCACCACGGGTCGGGGCGACCGGGATGACCCCATCGAGACTCTGGAGATCAAGGTTCAGGACGAGCTGGGCCCCCGCGCCTACGAGATGTACAGCGGCGGCGAGGCCTTCCGGGTGAACCTGGCCCTGCGCATCGCCCTATCGCGGGTGCTGTCCCAGCGCATGGGCGCGCCCCTGCCCACCCTGTTCATCGACGAGGGGTTCGGCACCCAGGACGCCGCGGGGCGGGAGCGCATTGTGGACGTCATCAGCGCCATCAAGGACGAGTTTGACAAGATCATCGTCATCACCCACCTGGATGACCTGAAGGACCAGTTCCCGGACCGCATTGAGGTGTGGAAGGAGCCGGCGGGGTCAACGTTTAGGCTGAGCTGAGGGGAGATTTAGGTCTCTACAGGGAGTTGTCGCCTTCGAATGCGGTGGTCTTCCACGGTGATGATCATCCCGTCTAGAACATTCTGCTCTAGCGTTGGCAGTATACGTTCCAACACACGGTTCACGTATTCGACCCGGGAAGAAGATAGTCGAAGAGTGATTAGCGAAGGAGCGATTTTACCTTCCAGTGCAATAATAGCCGAGAAGTCCAAGTCCTGTGTGAGGACCGTGCGACGTTCCTCCGCTGCGTGGGCGACTATCGCCTCATCAGGTGAGTCATTTGGCAGAACCTGGTCGGCGCGGATTACGTCATGGCCCAGGGTGCGGAGGAACTCAACAGTACGCGGCGAGATATGGATGTCGGCCAGAAGCCTCATGCCACGCTGGAGGTTGTCTCGCTGGCCAGCCAGGAGCCGTACTTGGCAGCCTGGTATACGTCCTCTTTCTCCAGCTCCGGGTACTCGCGGATAATGTCGCCGGCGATATACCCATCGCCCAGAAGCTTGAGGACAAACTCCACCGTGATCCGCAATCCCCGGATTGTTGGCTTGCCGTTGCAGACGGAGGGGTCAACTTTGATGCGGTCTAACATATCCACTTCCAATCCGGGTCCGCGTTACCTGCGTCTGAACGATGCCACCGTGCCCCATAGTAACATAACTCCGCCCACAGCCGCACCTATTCCACCCCCAGTTCGAGTTGTCGTCGCATTCTCACATTCTCGGCGCAGTCCAGAGTCAACGGCCCTCCCGATTTGGCTAAAGAGCTGTTTGGCATTCTGATACTTTGTTGTCCCCAATGAGAAGTGCGGCTATCCCGCCTATCAGTAATAGCCCACCTATGACAAGATAACCAGCCGGCCACCCTGAAGTAGAACTGGAGGTGATTCTACCTTGAGTTGTGCGTGCTAGATCAGGCCCGTCTGATGCGACCCGTGACGGCCTTCGCATCATGCGGAGGAAGCCTATAACTACGGCAGCCCCTATTAAGAAAATAACGAGTTCTGGGGCACCGAACGGGCCTATTCTCATTCCGCTCCCCCGTCTACGGCTGGATCAGCACCCTCAGGCTGCCGTCGGGCTCCTTGCGCTGGGTGAGCAGCTTGTGCCCGGCCCGCTCGGCCCACAGCATCACGTCGTAGATGTTCAGGGCGTCACCCAGCACCGCCTCCACAAAGGAGCGCGGGTCGGCGGACACCTGCTGAGTCAGCGCGGCGATGACCCCGGCGCAGCTCTTGCCCCGCCCGTCCACCACCGCCCAGCCGCCCTGATGGCCGTTGCCGTGGCCGTTGGCCGCCACCCCGATAGGCTGCGCCATAGGGGCGTGCACCGGCACCTCGCCGCTCTTGCGCCGGTCCACCTCGTGCTTGAAGCGGGCCACCGCCTGCCAGGCCACGGAGCGGCCCCGGTCGCCGTCGGAGCACACTGCGCCCCGCACGCCCACAATGTCCGGGTTGATGCGGGCCAGCTCGTCCAGGTCATCAATCTTCAGGTGACCCGACAGGGCGGTGCTGAGGCCCAGCTGCTTGCCCTGGAACACCATCTCCCGCAGCTCCGCCTCGGGCATGAAGTCGAACAGGTTGCGCCCGTCCTTGGTCAGCGTGTCAATCAAGAAGCCGTCGCACTGCCCCTCCTTGGCCAGCCGCACCATCAGGTGTGGGTCCAGGCCGCCCTCATACAGGAGGTTATCGGCGAAGAGCGACCCCACCAGCTTGGTGTTGCTGCCTTCCAGCGCCCGGCGGGACTCCCGCAGGATCTCCACCGCCTTGTCGTAGTCGGTGGTGCGGAAGCCCACCTTCACCGAGGTGGCGTTGAGCAGGGCCGCGGCGTGCACCGCCATGGCCACGGTGCCGGGCTGGTTGGGCACTACCCCCAGGGTGACGCTGACGTGCTTGTCGGCGGGAATCTGGGCCCGCACCTGGCGCACGATGGACGGGTGGCCCGAGCCCACCAGGGCCTCCTGAAGATTTTTCACGTCCACCACGTCGGCGCCGCCGCGCTCGGCCTCCAGGGCCTCGGCCACGTCCTGCACGCTGACCATGAGCAGCATCCCCGAAGCGAAGTTGTTGTTGCCGGTGAGCCAGCCGGTCCGCCCGGTGGAAGGGGCGGCGGCTACGGCTGGCGGGCGGGGCTTCAGCGGCTCCAGCTCCCGCTTGAGCCGGGACTTCTCCTCCTCCGTCAGGCTGGGCAGCGGCGCGCGCACCGGGCCGCTCGCCAGGCCCATGAGCTCGCCCCAGTACTTGACCATGGCCACGGGCAGGGTGCCGTTGAACTTGTCCACGGTGCGGGTCCACCAGGCGTCGGAAAGCTCGTTGAGGCGGCGCAGGTGACGGTCGTAGAACTGCTCGTCCAGGTGGCCCTGAGTGGCCTTCTCGATGAACTGGACGTAGTGGTTGCACTCCGGCGTGTCGAAGCGCCAGTCGGAGGTGTTGGCGAACATCACCTGCTGCTGGAACCCCAGCTCCTTGGCCTTCCAGAAGATCCACTCGTCGGGGGTGCTGATGACGGCGTGCTTGCCGGCCAGCAGGTGGGTCTCGATGGAGAGCTGCTGGTTGAAGCTGGCCTCCTTGACGCCCACCACGTTGGGAATCTGGCACATGCGCTGGAGGTTCTGGGGGCTGACCACGATGTTGAACTGGGGCGAGTTGTAGAACATGATGCCCAGGGAGGTGTGGTCCGCCAGCAGGCGCACCCACTCGATGACCTGGTCATCGGTCTTGGCGGCGATGTACGGCGGCGCGACGATGAGCAGGTCGAAGCCCGCATCCTCGGCGTGGCGGGCCAGGGCCAGCATCTCCGTTACGGAGGTGTGGGTGACGTGGGCGCCGATGGGCCACTGCCCGCGGGCCTCGTCGGCCACGATGTCCATGACCTGGAACCGCTCTTCGCGGGACAGGCTCCAGAACTCGCCCATGCCCCAGCAGCAGCCCGCGCCCCGGGTGCCCAGGCGGCGGATGTGGCGGATGTTGTGCCGCAGGCCCGCCTCGTCAACCCGGTTGTCGGGGGTGAAGGGCGTGGTCAGGGTGGTCCACTGGCCCTTGAGCGTTTCCCGGGCCCATTCCTTGGCTTCCTGCTTGGTGTATCGCGCCATTCTGCAAACTCTCCCGTTATGAGGAACTGCCGCCGCCGCGGGCGGGGAGCGTGAGGTCCGCCGCTGTTCTCTCCAGCACTGGTTAGTCTACGCAACGGTGCCATCAGCGTCAATACGAGCTTCTGGCGAGGATGTGGGGCAAGTTAGCCGGGGAACGAGGTCTGGAACCGCCATGGAAATCCCTCCCCTTGGCCCCCCTTTGGAAAGGGGGGTTGGGGGGATTTCGGCGATGACCACTGCTCACTCCGGCTGACACCTTGGGCAGTACCAGGTGGTGCGGGCGCGCACGGTCAT
>JBGPJN010000134.1:0-8269 GCA_041485445.1 Dehalococcoidia bacterium | reverse complement strand
CCTGGCCCTGCTGCTGCGCCTGCTGCGTCGCCCCGCGTGGCCCGCGCTGCTGGCCGGAACCCTGTTGCTGGGCCTGGTGCGCTGGGAAGCGGCGCAGCCTGATCCCGGCCTGCTGGCGGCCCAGTACGGCCGGCCCGTGGCGTTGGAGGGCTGGATTGCCGGCGACCCCGAGGCCACGGGCCAGCGCGTCCGGTTTGTGCTGTTGGTGACCGGCGCAGCAATCGGGGAAGGCGACGGCCAGGGCCCGAAGCCGGCCCAGGGCCGGGTGTTGGTCTACGCCTACCCGCCGGCGGCCCTGGTGTCGACCCGGGAAGCTCCCTACTTTCGCTACGGCGACCAGCTTCGGCTGCAGGGCGTGCTGGAGCGGCCCCGGCCCGTTGGCGACTTCGACTACCCGGCCTACCTGGCCCAGCAGGGCATTACCGCCATCATGTGGTCCGGGCAGGCGGAGTGGCTGGCCCAGGGCTGGGGAAACCCGGTGCTGGCGCAGGTCTTCGCCGTGCGGCGCCGCATGGCCGGAAGCCTGGAGGCGGCGCTGCCCGCGCCCGAGGCCGGGCTGGCCCAGGCGCTGCTGCTGGGCCTGCGCGGCGGGCTGCCCCCGGAGGTGGTGGCGGACTTCCGGCGCACCGGTACGTCCCATCTGCTGGCCATCTCCGGGCTTCAGGTGAGCGTCCTGCTGGCCCTGGCTCTGGGAGCCTCCAGCTGGCTCCTGGGCAAACGCCGGCAGCTGTACCTGCTGGCGCCCCTGGCCCTGGTGTGGGCCTACGCACTGGTCAGCGGCCTGGCCCCGCCGGTGGCGCGGGCGGCCATCATGGGCACTGTGTACCTGGCGGCGTTGGCCCTGGGACGTCCCCGCAGCGTGCTGCCGGCCCTGGCCCTGGCCGCGGCGGCCATGACCGCGGTGCGTCCGGGGCTGCTCACCGACATCTCCTTCCAGCTCAGCTTCGCAGCGGTGGCCGGCATTGCCCTGGCCGTGCCGTACCAGGACCGGTTCCGGGCGGCGCTGGGCGCCGAACCCGGTGTAGCGGCTCCCTGGTGGGTCGTCGCCGCGCGACGCCTCTGGGCCGGGATTACGGTGGCCGTGGTGGTGTCGGTGGCGGCCACGCTTGCCACCCTGCCCCTGGTGGCCTTCAGCTTCCACCAGTTGCCCCTGACCGGGGTTTTTGTGACGGTGCTGTCCCTGCCGGTGCAGGCGGCCATGCTGGTGACATCGGCGGCCACCGCACTGGGCGGCCTGCTCCACCCCGCGTTGGGCCAGGTCATGGCATGGGCGGCGTGGCTGCCCCTGGCCTTCCAGACCGCCCTGGTCTCCCTGGCGCCCGGACCGGTGGTGTCTGTCCGTTGGCCCAGTCCCTGGGCCGAAGCGCTGGTGGCGGCCTGGTACCTGGCCCTGGCCGCGGCCATGCTGCGGCCCCAGGGGCTGGCGCTGCCCCGACTCGTCGGGGCGGCGCCCGGCCGGGTGAGGGCGCTGCTGACCATGCCAGCACCGGCCGGCGATCTTCCTGGTGTGAGGCGAGGCGCCGTATTGGGCTTCCTGGGCCTGGCCCTGCCCCTGGCGCTTATCGGCGGGCTGCTGTGGGCCCGGGTGCTGGGCGGCCCCGACGGCCGGCTGCACGTGTACTTCCTGGACGTGGGCCAGGGCGACAGTATTCTGATGGTGACGCCCCAGGGCCGCCAGGTGGTGGTGGACGGCGGACCGGGGACGGAGAGCGCCGTCCGCGCCCTGCCGGGGCCCCTGGCTCCCTGGGACCGCAGCCTGGACCTGGTGGTTCTGACCCATCTGGACGCTGACCACGCCGAGGGCCTGCTGGAGGTGCTGGAGCGGCACCAGGTGGGCGCGGTGCTGGAGGGAGTGGCGGACGAGACCAGCCCGCTGTTGCCCCAGTGGCGGGCGGCGGTGTCCCGCAGCCATGCCCCGTGGGTCCAGGTGGCGGAGGGGCACCGCATCGCCCTGGAACCAGGGGTATTCTTGGAGGTGCTGAACCCGCCGGCGCCGCCCTGGCGGGGCACCGGGTCCGACCGGAACAATAATGGGGTGGTGCTGCGTCTCGTATATGGGCAGACCAGCTTTTTGTTCACGGCGGACATTGAGGCGGCGGCGGAGGCCCGGTTGGCGCGCGCCGGCCCCCAGGGTTTGGCCAGCCAGGTGCTGAAGGTGGCCCATCACGGCAGCCAGACCTCCACCACCGACCCGTTTCTCCGGACGGTGTCACCGGCTCTGGCCGTCATCTCCGTGGGGGGGTCCAACCGGTATGGTCACCCCCATGCCCAGGTGGTGTCCCGCCTCCAGGCCCAGCTAGGCCAGGACCGGGTGGTGCGCACCGACCAGCAGGGCACCGTGGAGGTGGTCAGCGACGGCCGGAGTCTGTGGCTCAAGACGGCAGGCCGCCGGTAGGGGCAGACCTGGGTGCCTCAGGGCTGTTTCATTTTCCTCCACTCGCTGGTCGAGTAGTCCCGCAGGCGGTATCGAGACCAACGGGGAGACGGGTTTCGATACGTCCCGACAGCGGTTGGGCCTACTCAACCAGCGGGGGCAAGGCCATTGCGGCGAAAATGAAACGGCCCTGCTGAGTGTCTGCCCTGGACTCTCCGGCGGCCAGGCCGGTCATGTATACTGGTGAGCGGCCCGCGAGGCGGTAAGCCCAGGGCTCCAAAGGAGTGGTGTGATTTGCCCAGACCAGACGGCCGGCAGTGGGACCAGGTGAGACCCACCGTCATCACGCCCGGCTACCAGAAGTTCGCCGAGGGCTCGGCCCTCATCGAGATGGGCGACACCCGCGTGCTGTGCGCCGTGTCCCTGGAGGAGCGGGTGCCCGCCTTCCTGCGCGGCCAGGGCCAGGGGTGGGTGACCGCCGAGTACGCCATGCTGCCCCGGTCCACGTCGTCGCGCACCGCCCGGGAGCGGGACGAGGGCCGCCCCAGCGGCCGCTCCCAGGAGATCCAGCGGCTCATCGGACGGTCCCTGAGGGCGGTCACCGACCTGCCTGCCCTGGGGGAGCGCACCGCCACCATCGACTGCGACGTGATCCAGGCCGACGGCGGCACCCGCACCGCGGCGATCACGGGGGCCTACGTGGCCCTGCACCAGGCCCTGGCGGGGCTGGTGCGGCAGCGGGCGCTGCCCAGGGTGCCCCTGCGCTGCGCGGTGGCGGCCATCAGCGTGGGGCTGCTGGAGGGCGAGCTGGCGCTGGACCTGTGCTACCGGGAGGACTCCCGCGCCCAGGTGGACTTCAACGTGGTCCTCACCGACCAGGGGGAGTTGGTGGAGCTTCAGGGGGCCACCGAGGCCGCTCCCTTTCCGCGGCAGCGGGTGGACGAGATACTGACCCTGGCGGCCCGGGGCGTGGCGCCGCTGTTCCAGGCCCAGCGGGCCGCCCTGAAGCCGGCCTGAGAGGATGTCTTTTTCTCCCCCTTACCAAAGGGGCATTAGAGGGGGTGGTCTCAGCCCAGCAAAGGTGAACTGCCCTTCCTAACCTCTCCTTGGTCAGGGGAGGTAATTCAATGCTGGATGCGACGCCATGACCGTAACTAAGAGCATATGTGGGAAACCGCCTTCTCCCCCTTACCAAGGGGGAGACACAGATGGGGTCGTCTCCACCCTGCAACGGGGAACGACCCCTCCCTTCGACAAGCTCAGGGCAGGCTCTAGCCTCCCTTTGCCAAAGGGAGGGAACCGTCATGCATCCTGCAGGAAGCTGGCCGGCGGTGTGTTGGCCGCGGCGGCGCTGCTGTGGCTGGTCGCCTGTACTACCCCCCTGGCCACTCCGGAGGGTACGCCCAGCGACACCGGCGCACCGGGGCCGGCCACCGCCAGCCCGGCGCAGAAGAACACCCTCCAGCCGCCGGCCGCTCCGCCGGTGATGCTGCAACTGCCCAACGTGGCCGACACCGTGGAGCGGGTGCGCCCGGCGGTGGTGTCCATCGTGGCCGAGGTAGTGGTGAGGACCGGCTTCGGCGTCAGCCGGGGCTTCAGCAGCGGCTCCGGGGTAATCTTCGACCCCAGCGGCCTGGTGCTTACCAACCACCACGTCATTGAGGATGCCGCGCGGCTGGTGGTCACGCTGGACAGTGGGGAGCAGGTGGAGGCCAAGGTGGTGGGCGATGACGCCCTCTCCGACCTGGCGGTGCTCCAAATTCCCGGCGGCAACCACCCCTACGTGCCCCTGGGCAAGAACGTGCCCCTGCGGGTGGGGGAGTGGGTGATTGCCATCGGCAATGCCCTGGCCCTCCCCGGCGGCCCCACGGTGACGGTGGGGGTGGTGTCGGCCCTGGGCCGCACCCTGGACGAGAGCGCGCAGGTGACCCTGTACGACCTCATCCAGACCGATGCCGTGATCAACCCCGGCAACAGCGGCGGGCCGCTGCTAAATCTACAAGGGCAACTGGTGGGCGTCAACACCGCGGTGCTGCGGGGGGACAACGGCGGCGGAACGCCGGTGGAGGGCATCGGCTTCGCCATCAACATGGAGACGGCCTCCTTTGTGGCGGAGCGGCTGGTGGCCCAGGGCCGCGTGCCGTGGGCTTACATAGGCGCCATCCTGGCCGACCTGCCGCCGGAGGCGGTGGCCCAGGCCCGCCTGCCGGTGCGGGAGGGCGTCCTGATCTATCGAGTAGTGGCGGGCGGGCCGGCGGACCGGTCGGGCATCAAGGCGGGCGACATCATCCTGGCCCTGAACGGCAAGAAGGTCGCCAGCGTCAGCGACCTGACCCGCCGGCTGCGGCAGGAGCTGCGGTCGGGCCAACAGGTGGACGTGGAACTGTTCCGGGAGGGCGCCCGCCGCACCCTGGCGCTGACCCTGGGTGAAGTGCCCCGGTAGGGGCGCTGCTTGCTGCGTCCTGGTCCGCTGCCGCGCCCTCCACCACCCAGGGCAGGGCAAGCCCTGCCCCTACCGATTGCCTGCTCGCCGCGCCCCCCACCACCCAGGGCAGGGCAAGGCCTGCCCCTACGGATTGCCTGCTCGCCGCGCCCCCCACCACCCGGGGCAGGGCAACCCCTGCCCCTACGGGCTACGTGGTTTCCACGCCGTCCCGGTCCAGCAGCACCAGGGGCAGGCCCAGCTCCCGCAACCCCGGCTCCACCACCTGCCGGTCTCCCACCACCAGCACCCGCAGCTGGCCGGGGTCAATGCGCTGGGAGGCCACCCGCCGGGCGTCGGCCAGGGACACCGCGGCCACCTGGGCGCTGACGGTGCGGAAGTAGTCGTTGGGCAGGTCGTGCACCACCAGGTTTAACAGCTGGCCCAGCACCTGGCCTGGTTGCTCAAAGCTGGCGGGGTAGCTACGCAGCATCCCCGTCTTGGCCGACTCCAGCTCTTCGGCGCTGAGGGGCCGCCCGCCGTGAATGTCCTGGAACTCATGGAGGGTCTCCCGCACCGACTCCTTGGTCACCGCGGTCTGCACGCTGCCGCCGGCGGAGAGCATGGATGGGCCCCGGTACCAGCTGACGCCCGAGTGGTAGCCGTAGCTGTAGCCCTTGTCCTGGCGCAGGTTCTGGTTCAGCCGGGCGGAGAACTGCCCGCCGAAGGCGTAGTTGACCAGGGTGAGCCCGTGGTAGTCGGGGTGCTGGCGCGGCACGGTGAGGTGTCCGGCGCGGATGACTGACTGGGCGGCGCCCGGCCGGTCCACCAGGTAGATGGTGGCAGGCGGCGCGCCGGGTTCCACGGCGTGGCCGTTGGCGACCGCGCCGGCGGGCCGCTCAGATGCCACCGGGGCGCGCCAGCCGCCAAAGGCCGACTCCGCCCGGGACAGCACCTCCGCCAGGGTCACGTCTCCCGCCACCAGCAGCGTGGCTGAGACGGGGGAGTAGTGTTGCTGGAACTGGGCCAGCACATCGGTGCGGGAGAGCGCCTGGATGGCCTCCTCGGTGCCGGAAATGGGGTGGCCGTAGCCGCTGGTGCGGCCAAAAACCAGTCCCGGCATGATGCGCTCCGCCACCGCGCCGGCGTCATCCTTGGCCCGGCGCAGGTCGGTGAGGTGCTCCCGGCGCACCCGGTCCAGCTCGTGCTCCGGGAAGGTGGGTTCCTGCACCAGCTCGGCCACCAGGTCCAGGGCGGTGGGCCAGTGCTTGGACAGCGTCTCGGAGGACAGCAGGGTGTACTCCCGGCGCGGGTCGGTGTTCAGCCGGGCGCCGATGAACTCGAAGGCCCGGGCGATGTCCTGGCTGGAGCGGCGCGTGGTGCCTTCCTCCAGCAGTTGGGCGGTGAAGCCGGAGAGGCCCGGCAGGGCGGTGGGGTCGGTGGCGGCCCCGGCGTTGAGCACTAGCCCGAAGGCCACGATGGGCAGGTCCCGCTTCTCCACCACTACGATGTTCAGGCCGTTGGGCAGCTTGCCCCGTTGAGGTATGGGAGGGGTGAAGTTGGGCTCCCGGCCCGCGGCGGGCATCACCGACCGGTCCACGCCGGTGGTGGAGGCCTTTAGCGCCTGCTCCGGCAGCACCCGCAGCCGCACCTGCCGCGGGCCCAGCGCCGACTGGTGCACCCGCAGCAGGTCGTCGCGCTGCACCTCCAGGTAGGGCTGGAGGCTGGTGTTAATGCGGCCGGGGTCCCCGGTGAAGATGTTGAAGTGGTTAAGCTGGTCGGCCCGGCCGCCAAAGCCGCCCACCCGGGCCAGGGAGCGGAAGTGCTGGGCCTCAAACCGGTTCTTGGCCTGGGTCAGCTCTTGGTCGGTGGGCGGCTCCTGCTGAATCCGGGCCAGCTCGGCATCGGTGGCGGCCTCCACCTCGGCCAGGGACTTACCCGCGGCCGCCGTCACCTCCACGTTGAACTGGCCGGCGATCTCCCCGGAGTAGTAGTGGACGCTGACGCTCTGGGCCACCTGCTTTTCGTACACCAGGGTCCGGTGCAGCCGGGAGCTTAGACCGTCGCCCAGGATGGCCCGCAGCACCTCCAGGGGCGGCTCGTCGGGGGTGAACTCCGCCGGGGCGGGCCAGGAGATGTACAGCCGGGGCAGGAGCACCTTGTCCCGCATCTCCAACTCCACCCGGCCGGGCAGCGCGGAGTCGAACCGGCCGATGCGCCGCACCGGCGGGCCGGGCGGCAGGTCGCCGAAGTACTTTTCCACCAGCGCCAGGGCCTGGTCCCGCTGGAAGTCCCCGGCAATGGCCAGGCTGCTGTTGGAGGGCGAGTAGAAGCGACGGAAGAAGTCTTTGACGTCTTCCAGGTTGGCGGTGTTCAGGTGCTCCTGGGAGCCGATGGTCATCCAGTGGTACGGGTGAGGCAGCGGGAACAGCGCCTCCTGAATGTGCCAGTGGGCCATGCCGTAGGGGCGGTTCTCGTAGGTCTGGCGCCGCTCGTTCTTGACCACGTCCCGCTGGATGTCAAAGCGCTGCTGGTCCAGGGCCTCCAGCAGGAACCCCATGCGGTCGGCTTCCAGCCACAGGGCCAGCTCCAGGTAGTTGCAGGGCACGTCCTCCCAGTAGTTGGTGCGGTCCTGGGTGGTGGAGCCGTTCAGGTTGGCCCCGGCCTTCTGCAGCGGCTCAAAGTGGCTGCGGTTGTGGTGCTTGGAGCCTTCAAACATCACGTGCTCAAAGAGGTGGGCGAAGCCGGTGCGCACCGGCTCCTCGTCCTTGGACCCCACGTGGTACCAGACATTGACCGAAACCAGCGGAATGGCGTGGTCCTGGTGGAGCACCACGTCCATTCCATTGGACAGGGTGACCTTCTCAAAAGGTATGGAGACCATGATTAAAGGCCGTGTCCTTTCTTCCTTCGGTGGAAGCCGGGAGTTTTGGGCCGCGGAGCGCCTGACCGATGGCGCTGCCGTGCTTATTATAACGCGGACTGGTGTGACGGGGGCGGTAAGCGGATCGGCAAACCGAGCAGTAAACGGGAAGGCCCGTTGTTTGGCTAGCGGGCCTTCATCGTCAAGGGTTCTGTCAAGGAGTTAAGCTGAATGATGGCTATAAACAAAGTGAATCCTGCCGTGGCGCTTGGCGCGCACCACAATGGCGTTCCCCACTCGCTCCCCCAGTATCTCGTGGCCGCAGCAGGCGCAGGGAACCAGTCGCCGGATTTGCGCAACGGCGGTCAAGGCTATCTCTCTATCCTGGAGGGTAGAAGTTCGCAACGACCGTCACCGCCAGTCCCGGGGCGCACAGCAGCAGTATTCCGTAGAGAAGCTCCTTCAGAATTGGCTTCCACTCTTCGTTGCGGTGGAACCGGCGCCAGCCTCGTCTTATCTCTTCGTTTTCAGAACGTTTCTTCATGAATGGCATATATCATAAGTTCATGCTTGGCGGTGGGCTCAGACGTTGGTGCTGCGGTCGGCAATG
>JBGPJN010000133.1:0-8301 GCA_041485445.1 Dehalococcoidia bacterium | reverse complement strand
TTACGAACCGACAAGAAATGGGAATATTTCATTCACGAAAGCGCGCTGGCTGGTCCCGAGGCACATGGGCAACGACCTTGGATTCCTGCACGAGGTGAATTGCTTGAATCTTCCGAATAAGGCTCAGAAAGAACGAGCTGCCATAGACGACAAGGCAGGCGTAAACCTGCTGAGGAACTCCCACATTCCATCGCATTTAGGCGGATGGGCATTCCAAATGGCATTTTCGCACCGGCGTGTGCGGGAGCGTGCCCCCAGAGAACCCCGGTGCCATCCGCCGGCGGACACGCTGCCGGTGGATTGTGGGACCCAATCCGGGAGGGTCGGTGGGGGGTAGAGTTGATCACCAAGGCCTGGCCTAACAAACCGCCGCAGCCGACTGCCTGCAGCCTCCGCTGGGTTTCCCGCTCCCGCTTCCGGCAGTGGCTGCACGCCAGCGGTAGGCTTCTCACCAGGTGTCCAAATGGAATCCTTCCGTACGGGCTTGACCTAACCAGTTGGGCTTATCTTAGGATTACCCCGGCCTTTTGATGACAGCCGTTTTCACCCCAGGGGTGTTTACTGGAACATGCCGGAGCATTATCATCTGTGGCAGGGACGCGGCACGTTCGCGCGGTGGACTCTCTCACTGTGGCCTCATAGTTGTCCTGATGATAGGGTCCACCTCAGTCTATGCCTGGCGAGAGGCGTCCCGGATGATGGAGGGGTAGATGGATCGGGGAACAGCTAAGACAACCTACGAAGGATTTGCTGGGTTATGCGCAGGCCTCGTTGGTTTGTCGGGCTTTCTCTATGCGGTAGCCTTTATCGTGTTGATTCTGGCAGGGGCGGCGCCCCAGTTGGGAGGACTCCTTAGCCCTCTCTTCCTGATGCTGGGAGGGCTACTGACACTGCCGGTGTTGGTGGCGCTTTACCATCGCTTGAGGGACACTGATGCTGCCTTCGCCCTCCTGGGCTTGCTGCTGGGAGTGGTGGGAGCGGCGGGCGCCGCCATCCACGGCGGCTACGATTTGGCCAACGCCATCCACCCCGCGGCCTCGGTGCCGGGGGACCTGCCTAGCCAGGTGGACCCTCGGGGGTTGCTGACATTTCTGGTGTCGGGCCTGGGGCTGCTGGTTATCGCTTGGCTAATGGCGCGGGGCCGGGTTTTCCCCAAACTGCTGGCATACCTGGGCTTGCTATCGGCGCTGCTGCTGGTGATTCTCTACCTGGGCAGGCTGCTGGTGCTGGACCCAAAGAACCCGGCGATACTGGCGCCGGCGCTGTTGAACGGGTTCTTAATCAATCCTATCTGGTATGGGTGGGTCGGGGTCACCCTATGGCGGGGGAAGCAGACGTGAAGACTGTGCCAGTTGGTTGATACGGAGTTTGACCGTGAGCGGCTTAGACCTCGATGGTCTCATCTTCGTGTGCCGGCGCTATTTCAACCCCCGTCTCTGCTGACAGCTCCTTCAATTCCTGGACGATCTGGCCTTCTTGGACTGGGCTCCGGTGTATCACCATGATCCGGGGCATCGGGGCGTGACGCCTGACCGCGGTGGCAATTTCTCTCCCCAGCGAATCGGGCGTGAGATGTCCGGTTAGCTCCGCCAGTTCTTTCATTCCTCGAGGAAAGGTAACCTCGACGAAGAGCGGGTCCGGCCGGAGCGGGTCCTGAAAAAACGGCAGCAACCCGCCAACAGTGTCGCCGCAATAACCGAAACTATTGCCGCCAGGTTGGTGAACTATGTAGCCAACGGCTGGCGCCGTGTGTGGCACAGATATTGGCTTGACGATGTAATTGTTGACGCTGAAGGCCTCTCCCGCCGTTATGGGTTGAAGCCGGTACCGAGGGCGATTCCGGGTTAAACCCTCGGTGAAGTCGGGGTAGAGTACCCCGTCCATGAGACGGGACGACACCGCCTTCAGGGTCTCGGACAGGCCAATTAGTATTGTGGTCTCGTTCTGGTCAATCGTCGCCAGGCCCAGGCTAGGCAAGTCACGGACATGATCGAAATGCCGGTGGGTTAGCAGTACCACCCGGATGTCCTTCAGCTCCTCCAGGCTTAAAGCAGTCATTAAACTGCCGGCATCAAGCGCCATCACCCCATCAACCAGGAAGCAGGTATGTCTGGCCTGCCCGGTTTCCAGGTTGTGGGCTCCCAGAATACGCACCTTCACTGTGGCGTCTCCTTGCCAGATTGTTGGACTTTGAGCTCGGACGGTCCTGACCCCTGAGCAATCGGGGCCACGCGCCAAAGTTGAAAGCGCTCCTCTTCAAACCCCTTTAGCGCAGCCTCAAATGGCTCGGCAACGATGCCGACGTCACCCGTGGCCACCAACTCCTCCACCTCGGGATCGGTGCGGATGGCCGCTGAGATGATCACGTCTCCTCCCGCGGAGAGACCCTCCAGGCGGGCCGCGATGTTCACGGTGGCGCCGAAATAGTCCAGCCGCTCGTTGAGCGTAACCGCGATACAGTGTCCCTGGTGCACCCCGGCCCGCAGCAGCAGGGGTCGCCCAGGGCTGGGCGGCGAGGCCAGCCGCCGTTGGGCGCCCAGGACCGCCCGCAGGGCAGCCACGGGCCGGGGAAACACCGCCATCACCGCATCGCCAACGGTCTTGACCATGGAGCCCCCCTCCAGGACGATGGCCTCCCGCAATACCTTGAAGTGGTCCATCACCAGGCCAAAGGCCGGAGGGTCGCCGATCTCCTGGTAAAGACGGGTGGAGCCGCAGATGTCGGTGAAGAGAATGGTCAGGCTGCCCACGGAGATCTGGTCTCCAGGACGCAGCGCCTCCTTGCTAAAGAGATCGCGGAAGACCTGCAGGGCAGTAACCTCCGCCGCCGTAGCCGCCTGATCGGTCCAGGCCAGTCGTTCCAGGATAAAGAGCTGTTCATCCTCTGTGGCATTCTCCAAGCGCAGGGCGGTCATCGGAGCGAGACTCAATTCCTCGTGAGGCCAGCCGCCGCCGCTGGCCCGGAGGGTAGCTTCAGCCATCCCACCAGCCACGACGTGGAGCAGTTGACCGCTGGGCAATGCCAGGGTCCGCAGACGGTAGCGCCCCGGCTCCAGGGTCAGCACCAAAACGGTTTGCTCGCCGCGCTGGACCAACTTCTGCGCGACTACGTGGGGTGTGACCTGGGGACCAGCGATGCAGAATTCGCGGGCCTGGACCCGCCGCACCGCCGCGTTGGGGCGGAAGGTCAGTTCCACCAACCGGTCAAAGTTTACCGTAAAGTCGATTTTGCAGGTGTCGCAGTGCACCTGAGGCTGAATATCCCCCAGGCTGGAGTGGCTCTGCTTGGCGCCGCGACAGAGCGGGCAAAGCAGGTTCCATTGGAGGTCCAGCAACCCGGCGCGGGTAGCCAACAGGCAAAGCTCCAGTACCTTGATTCGGTCGGCGTTCCAGCAGTCGGCCAAGACGTATGGACGCAGCCGCGTCAAGGTGAGTTCGTCTCCATGTCCAACCAGGTCCACCAGACGGTCGACCAGGTCCGGTTGGCCACCCCGGGCCAGCAGGTCCTGTTCCAGCTTGGCCAGCCGCGCCCGTGCCCCAGGGACAAGGGCCACCCGTCCCGGAGCATCCAACATCGTGTGGCCACCGGCGGCCAGCGCGTCATAGCGAAGAAAGGCGGCGGAAAACCGGCGGGCGCTCAGCCAGCCGATTTGCGCTGGGATGGCGATGAGACCGAGGAGTGATCTAGGACGCGCCCAGACCTGGTACACTAGCTGGGTGCCTCCGTTGGGCATCGCAGCCAAGTTGGCCAGCACCCGCATTTTGGCCACCGGCCCTTTGAGGTAGCGCCGTATAACGCCGAATCGGTAGGGTCTCACCCACTCGAAAGGCTCCTCCTCCCACTCCACGGGCAGGCCAAACACCGAGAAGCGCAGCCGGCGACGGGCGTTGGGCAAGCTCCCACTGTCAGCCAGGACAGGCTGCACTGCAGGGACGCGGGTGTCATGATTGAACCGGTTGGTGTCGGACACCAGGGGCCACAGCTCCTGGGGACTTGCCTTGAGCCGCCACTCCCAGCGATAGTGGAGTTCTGATAAACGCATACAGCTCTGAGGCCAGTGGGTAGACTTGAAGCCAGCGCCTGGATTAGGATACGGTCGAAATGAGATGGGTTCGGCTTGTTGGACTGACGGAGCGTATTTTGCTGCCCGCCGGCATGGGGCTGGCAGTATGGTTAATTGAGCGCCAGCTAAACAAGGCTATCCGGGGCCGCCAAGCCAAACGCCGGCAGCAACCGGGGTCAAGCACTAAACTAACATCAGAGTGAAACCCGCATTATAGACCCTTGCATAAATTCTTGAACCGTGTCGGACGAAATCCCCCCAACCCCCCTTGGCGAAAGGGGGGCAAGGGCGGAGTTCCGCCGCAAGCGCCTTCCAACCAGTTTAGATACTTATGCAAGAGTCGTTAGTTAAGATATCCCGCCGGGATTTGGGGATCAGGGGTTCCCTTCATTCCATTCAACTGTAATCCCCCAATCTGCTAATCTCGGCCCGTTGTCCCTCACCCCCGCCAGAGAGGACATAGGGGGCATGCAGATTTCACCTTGGCTTTAGTTAGAGTTGGTTAGCGGGATCGGCGCATCAAATCCAGCGTGAGCAACACTGCCAGGGCCGCCCCCGCCGATCCTATCACTGCCGGCAACCACCACGGAGCCTGGGAAACCGCAGTGACCGCCGCGCCCACGGATGCGCCACTCACGATAAGGGCCAGGGACAGCAGCCGGCTAGCCTGAGTTATGGTGCTTTCCAGCCGCTCGGTACCCCGAAAGTGCACCTGCATGTTGGCGCCGGGGCGGGCGCTGGTGATCCCCTCTACGGCTTCGAACAGCCGTACCAACCTGAACTTCACCTTCTGGGCCTGGTAGAACATCTGCTTCAGGTCAAGGCCCTGGGCTAGCTGTTTGACAGTGTTCCTGAGGACGAAGGACTCCGCAGTGGAGAACGGGTCCAAGGTCGGGTCCAGCTCGGCCGCCACCTGCTGCATTTGCGAAAAGGCCTTGCCGGCCAGAGCCAGTGAAGCAGGAATGGGGACGTTATGGCGCAGGGAGATGCCGGTCAGCTCCTGAAACATTGGGCCAAGCTGGATCTCCCTTAGCGACAGCTCGCGGTACTTGACGATAAGCTGACCAATGTCCTCCTGGAAAGCCGCGAGATCAAACTCCCCGCGGTTCAAACCCTCTCCGGCCAGCAACAGCACTACCTCCGAGAGGAATGGGGCGTCTTTCTGGGCAAAGGCCAGCAGCAGCAGGAGCATCAGCTCCCGCACTCTGGGTTCCACCTCGCCAACCATGCCCAAGTCGAGGAGGTAGATCTTGTCCTGCCACCACTTCATGTTGCCGGGGTGGGGATCGGCGTGGAAGAACCCCACGAGCATCACCTGATGGTAGTACGACTCCAGAAGCTGACGGGCCGCCTCGGTGCGCGCCGGTCCTGAGGGGGCCTGCAACACCGGGCCGCCCTGCACCTCCTCCATCACCAAGAGCCGCCGGGTGGAGTACTCCTGGTACACCTTTGGCACGTCCAGACGTGGATATCCGGACAGCACCTGACGCATTCGCTCGATGTTCCCGGCCTCCTGCCGGAAGTCCAGCTCGCGGCGCAGAGAGTCGGAGAGGTTCTGGACTATGGCAGGCAGGTCAACTACCTGCCTGAAGGCGGGGCGACCCGCCGTTTTCTGCACGAACAGTTCCAGCAGGGCCAGGTCCTGAAGGATGTCGCCTTCGGCCGTGGGGCGCTGGACTTTGACCACCACCCGTTCTCCGGTCTCCAGCGTGGCCCGGTGAACCTGGGCAATGGTGCCCGCGGCCAGGGGCTTGGGCTCGATACTGGCAAAAACGTCCTCCCAGGGCACGCCCAACTCCTGCTCCATTACCGAGACCACCTCGGCCTCGGAGAGAGGCGCCACCTTCTCTTGAAGACTCGCCAGCTCTTGAATGAAGGCCGGGGGAAGCAGGTCCGGCCGGGTGGAGAGAATCTGTCCCAGCTTGCCGAAGGTCGGCCCCAGCTCTTCCAGGGCCGCACGCAGCCTTTGCGCCCTGGCTCTCACCGCGGACTCATCGTCCGTCCGGGTTTGGTTGAGGAGCTCCCGTAAACCGGCCTTGACCAGCACCCGGCCAATGCGCACCGCCCTGGGTAGAAGCTGTCCCTCCAAGGAGGTTGGCAAAGCGCGATCCCCCAACCTACGGCCGGATGAACGTGGGAGGCCGCCGGGCGCGGCCCCCGCGGATGTGTTTACTATGATGACGGTGCAGCGGGCATTGTGCGAGATGCGGTTGGGTAAATTGCCCAACAGAAACTGCTTGCGGCCGGCCATGCCCACGTTGCCTACCACCACCACATCGACTTCTTCTGCTTCGGTAGCCTCCAGAATCGCACCCGCAGGGTCGGAGTCAACCACCACCCGAGCCTGGCCTTTGGGACCGGCCACCTCCGCGGCAAATCGCGCCAGCGCCTCTCTGGTCTGGAGCTGGGTGGATTCTTCCACATCGGTGTTAGCTCCATCCACGCCGGGTGGGACCAGGACCTGGAGCAGCAGGAGATCCGCCTGAAAGCCGGCCGCCATCTCCGCCGCCCAGCGCACTGCGCGGTCCGCAGTCTCCGAACGGTCGGTGGCGACCATTATCCGGTGGACGGTCCGGGCTTTGGGGTTGCTGCCATTCATGGACGTATCCCTAAACGCAGTGCGGAGCATTGGTCAGCTTCAGGCGCCATCATTCTACACATCTTTGCCCACGCCCGACAGAGAGCGGCAGACACCAAATTGTTGGTCCTGCTGAGAGAGCCTATGGCCGCCGTGGGCTCGGTTGCCATCAGAGCCAGCCGATCTGGAGCGCCGCCCGCGCGGTGACCACCAGGCCGGAGCCCAGCACCAGCAGGCCAGTGGCCAGGGGCATTAGCGCGGCCAGGCGCGCCACCCTGGGGCTTTGCGACTGAAACCGCACCGCCGTCCGGCGCGCGTACACCAGGATCAGCCCAATGCCGGCCAGGACCGCGGCCATCCCCGCACTGAAGGCCAGGATCAGGAGCAGCCCCAAACCAACCCGGTGCAAGGATACTGCGGCCAGCAGGATCACCAAGGCCGAGGCCGAAGGCAGAATTCCCCCGGCGACGCCCAGAGCCGTTAGGTTGCGCCAGGTGACGCCCAGCGTCAGACCGCCGCCCCCGAGATGGGGGTGGTCATGCCCGTGGGGATGGTCGTGGTGGTGGTGATGTTGGTCATGTTCCCAGTGGCCGTGGTCCGGGAAGTCATGGCGGTGGCGTAGCCAGCGGAGCAGCAGCCATGCGCCGATGGCCATCACGGTGGCGCCGGAGGCCAGCCCCAGCCAGGGATACAGCCGCTCCGGGGCCACCACGTTGGCGGCATAGAGGGTCACCAGGCCCAGGGCCAGGACTCCCACGGTATGAGATATGGTGACGGTGAGCCCCAGAAACAGGGCATGGACGGCGGTGCCACGGGTGCCCACCAGGTAGGCGGCCATGATGGTCTTGCCGTGGCCGGGGGATACCGCGTGCAGTGCCCCCAGACCCAGGGTCAGGGCCAGGGCCAGGGCAACCGCCGGCGCGGTCAGGCGGTCCGCGGTGATGAGCGCGGTGAGCGGGTCGCCACCGGTGCGCCTGGCTGGGGAGGCAATCCGAACCTGAATGGCTGACTCCGCGGATTCTTGAGTCGTGGCCGACGCGCCCACAATAAACGTCAGACGCGCCTCCCGCTGGTCCGGCGGGCGGTCAAGGAAGTCCTGGGGATAGCTGCGCAGCTCATTGCTGCGGTCCTGCTGGGGTACCGTGGCGCTGAGCAGAGCAACGCCGTCGCCGGGGGCCGCCACAATCTCTTGCCACCCCAGCCTCTGGGGGTAGTTGGCGTCCCGATAGTACATCTGCTGCTCCCCCGCCACGGACCGGCCTTGCCCCCGCAGGTCCAGGCGCAGGCGCAGCGTGGCCAGTCCGCCCTGGCCCGGCGGGAAGCTCATCTCCCGGTCAACCACCTGCAGCGGCACGAGCCGGTCGTCCACGGACAGATACAGCCCTCGCCTCAGCTCCTCCGCCTTATTGGTCAGATAGCCGCTGTGCTCTTGCGCGCTGACCTGGCCGTCCCGGTCCAGGTCAATGACCGCCATCTCCTGAAATGTGGGAATCTCCGCCATGTCCAGCACGTACCGCACGTGGATTCCTGCCTGATCCGGCTCAATGCGGCTGTAGCGATTGATGGTGAAGTTCCCCAGGGGATGGGCCGACGCCACCGGTGGCCGCCGCGACGTGACGGCGCCGGTCAGGGCCAGCAAGACCAACAGGGCGGCGGCGA
>JBGPJN010000132.1:0-8332 GCA_041485445.1 Dehalococcoidia bacterium | reverse complement strand
GGGCGATGCGCCGGAACTCGGCGTCGGTGGCGTTGGGGCCGACGGCGAAGAAGCGGCCCGTCTCCATCTTCCAACGCCGCAGGTAGGCCCGCAGCACTGGCGGCTTCTCGTCGTCGGGCAGCTCCGCCACTCGAAAGGCCTGCACCTTGCGGCCCAGGCGCAACTCGCCGCCGCCCGCGGCACGCAGGTTGCGCGCCCACTGGGTCTGGCCGCGGGGCGCCACCAGGTAGCGCTGCCCTCCGTGCTCCAGCAGGTTCACCGGCGTGGTGCGCCGCACGCCGCTGGCGCGCCCCGGCACCGACAACAGCCGTGCGCCCCGCAGGCCGATGCCCAGGCGCCCGGCCAGGAAGGCGATGGCCCGGTTGTTCACCTGGGCTAGGAACCAGCCCGGCTTGTGATACCGGATGGGCGGCACGGCAGGCTACACGCCCAGCTTGCGGGCCAGGTCCAGGAAGTTCACCGCCACCACGTGGAAGGTGGGGTCGGGCGTCGGGTCCGGCGTGCGCTTGGGGCCGAACTCCATGGGCCGGGGCACAAAGGCCGCCCGCAGCCCCGCCTTCTGGGCCGATTTCAAATCGGGCTGGTGGGCCGCGGTCATCAGCACCTGGTCGGGGCGCAGCATCAGCAGCTCCACCGCCATCAGGTAGCTCTCCGGGTCCGGCTTGTAGTGGCGGGCCAGCTCGGCGCCAAGAATGCAGTCCCAGGGCAGGCCGCCGAACTTGCCCATGTCGGTCATTAGCTTGACGTTGCCGTTGGACATGGGGGCGATGATGTACCGCTGCTTGAGGCGGTACAGGCCGGGCACGGTGTCGGTCCAGGGGGTCAGGCGGTGCCAGAACAGGTTCAGCTCCGCCTTCTCGTCCTCGGAGAGGCCGGTGATCTCAAACTCCGCCAGCAGCTCGTCCAGGGCCATGCGGTGCAGGCGGTCCAGGTTGGTCCAGGGCAGCGCGCCGGTGCGCACCTTGTTCATGTAGGGGCGGTACTTGTCCCGCCAGCCGTCGGCGAAGGCCTCCCAGTCCACGTTGAGGCCCCGGGCCTGGCCGAACTCCATGCCCTGGCGGATGACGCTGCCGCGCCAGTCCACCACCGTGCCAAACACATCGAAGATTAGCGCCTTGATGTCGGTGGGGTTCATGTTACCTCCACGTCTTGATTCTGCGGTTCATTTCTGCGTCGCTGATGGTTCGGCCGGCATGGGCATCTTCCAACCCGCGCCGAATCATGCAGGCCAGAGCCATCTCTCGGAGAATCTCATCATATGAGCTGTCGTCCGGCTGTTCCTGGATAATCCGTGTCATCTCCTCTTTTGCTGAAGCCATTTTTCATCTCCTCGATGTGACCGATTCGTACAGGAACTCGGGGGAAAAGTCCGCGCCGTTGTCCCAGGTAATGGTGTTCAGCTCGGTATCAAGCCGCACCTGCTTAAAGCGCCGTTTATCCTTAAGCGGTTCAAACACTTCGCCCCACAGCTCTTTCTCCAGGCCCACCTCTCCGGCATGTCCGTCGTCAAATTTGAGCCAGAGCCGGTAGTCGGATGTGTACCGCATTGCAGCTATACGGGGCACCATATTGCTTACTCCTCAGCTACCAACCAGTCGTCCCTGGCGACTTCAACTCCGAGGATTCTCGCAATCAGATCTTCGATCCTATTTACAAGAACTTGGGAATCGGGGACATCCTTGAAAAACTGGACAATGTAAGTAGAAGCTGCCTCCAGAGCAATCAATGCCCCAGGACTCAAAAGCTGACCATTCGTCTCCAACCCGTCGGGCTGTATAACGAATCCGTTATCCACAGGACGGAGGTGATTCTGCACAAGATCGACCCAGGTTCCATGGACGGCGTGAGAGCCCATTCGTTGCTCTGTCACGTAGCGGTCCGATTGCTTAAGCGCTGCGTAACGTTGTCGTAGGTTGCCGGCCCAATCAATAAACTTTGGGTCTACCTGCTTGATGTCGACTCCGGAGATATGGGCCACTCTCCGAATAGACTTCAAAATGCGATCGTCGATTAGTAGCGCTTCGCCACGTTTCTCTATTTGCTTCTTCACCAAATCGTAGAATGCTCGCTCAGTCCCTAGACTAGCTAAGATGTACTTGGAGTATAGGCCGTCGTCACTCTTGGAGATGAGGAACCTAAGATTGGCGGCCGATTCGCTGATCGAGCGATTAAACGCCATGATTACTTCTCCGTGTTCCTTACCCTCCGAGAGGCGGAGCACAGCAACCATGAATTTTGCTATCCGAACCAGCAGGCCAGCGCAAATAGCCTGCCTCCGATCCAATACCCATTCTGAACCGCTACCTTGAACACCAGCACCGGCGCATAGTACGCATATCGAACCGGCTTCCCGGTACAATCGGAGGCACAAATCTGAGAATAGACCTCTTTCTTGAAGGTCCTGAATGATTTCGGAAGTTGCCTCTACCCGTTCCGGTAGCCAGTCTTGCATGGAATTATTGGTCATCAGCCGTTTTCCTTACCTCGACCGCCTCAGCACAGCAAAGCATTGGCTGAGGCCATGTTTCCTCTCCTTCCGCTCAGTGGCCGGGCATGTCCACGCAACCTGGTTTACAGGTAGTATAATCGCCACCTATGAGAATGTCTTACTGCATCGGATCGCGGCCATGACCCGCACCATTATAGACACCGACCCCGGCATTGACGACGCCGCGGCCATCCTGCTGGCCCTGGCCAGCCCCGAGCTGTCGGTGGAGGCGCTCACCACCGTGTACGGCAACGGCTCAGTGCCGCAGTGCACCGCCAACGCCTTCCGCATCCTCCACGCCGCGGGGCGGCTGGACATACCCGTCTATCAGGGCGCGGACAAGCCGCTGCTGCGGGCGCCCAGCCCCGGCTTCGCCACCCACATCCACGGCGCCGACGCCCTGGGGGACACGGGGCTGCCCCTGCCGCTGTCCCGCCTGTGCCGCCTGGGGGAGGGCCACGCCGCCCTGGAGATTATACGACGGGTCATGGCCGCGCCGGGGGAGATAACGGTGCTGGCCCTGGGGCGGCTGACCAACGTGGCGCTGGCGCTCGCCCTGGAGCCGCGGCTGACCCAGGCGCTGGTCCAGGTGGTGGTGATGGGCGGGGCCGTCGGCGTGCCGGGCAACGTGACCCCGGTGGCCACGGCCAACCTGCATGAGGACCCCGAGGCGGCGGCGATGGTCTACGCCTCGGGCGCGCCTTTAGTTCAGGTGGGGTTGGACGTGTGCAACCAGGTGACCATCAGCCAGGCCCAGCTGGACCGCATCGGGCGGGCGGGCAGTGCCGCCGCCCGGCTGCTCAGCGCGGCCACGCCCTGCCTGCGGGCGTCATACGTTCAGCGCGGGCTGCTGGCGGCGGGAGAAGGGGTGCGCTACAACGACCTGCCCGCGGTGGCCTATGCAGTTGACCCCGGCCTGTTCCGGGTGGAGGAGCTGTACGTGGCCGTGGAGACCGGCAGCAAGCTATGCCGCGGCCAGACGGTGGCGGACCGCCGCGGCGTGACTGGGAAACCGCCCAACGCCCGCGTGTGCCTGGGTGTGGATGCGCCGCGGCTGACTGAGCTGTTTACTGAGCGGCTGGCGGGGTAGCCCCAGAACACGTAGGGGCAGGTTTCAAACCTGCCCCTACTTCAACTCTAGCTGCTACTACTTGGGCAGCTTGGCCACCGCCGCCTTGACTTCGTCGTAGTTGGGCTCGCCGGGGGCTTCCGCCACCCACTTGTAGCGGACCACGCCGGTCTTGTCCAGCACGAACACCGACCGGCGCGCGGTGGTGTAGCCTTCCATCCCGCCCATGTTGGGATTGGCAATGCCGAACTGGTTCACCGCCTCACGCTTGAAGTCGCTGAGGAAGGGGTAGGTGACCTTGTTCTGCTCCGCCCAGGCCTTCAGCGTGTGCGCAGGATCAACGGTGATGCCCACCACCTGGGCGTTCATAGTATTGTACTGGCTGAGCTGGTCCCGCAGGGTGCACATCTCCTTGGTGCAGGTGCCGGTAAAGGCGCCGGGAAAAAAGGCCAAGACCGTGTTCTTGCCCTTGAATTCGCTGAGCTTCCGCAGCTTGCGGTCGGTATCGTACAGGGAAAACTCGGGGGCGCGCTGCCCAACGTCTACTGCCATAACACCTGGCCTCCTACTGTTCATCAGATACGGGCTGGACGACAGGAATTTTACCACAGGACGGGCCGGCGGGACACCGGGGATGGCTAGCTGAACAGCTCGCCCACCGACTGGCCCCGGTGGATGCGGTGGATGGCCTCTCCCAGCAGCGGCGCCACCGATAGCACCTTGAACTTGCCGTTGCGCCGCTCCTCGGGGAAGTGGATGGTGTCGGTGACCACCACCTCCTGAAAGTCGCTGTCGGCGATGCGCTGGATGGCGGAGCCGGAGAGCACCGGGTGGGTGGCGCAGCAGTACACCTGGGTGACCCCGCGCTCCAGCAGCACCTTGGCGGCGTTGACCACCGTGCCGCCGGTGTCGATCTCGTCGTCAAAGGTCAGGGCCACCTTGCCCTGCACGTCGCCGATGACGTTCAGCGACTCGCTGCGGTCGCTGTTGCCGATCCGGCGCTTCTCGATGATGGCCAGGGGTGCATTGAGGCGCTGGGCCACGTCCCGGGCGCGTTTGCTGATGCCGATGTCCACCGCCACCACCACCAGGTTGTCAATCTCCTTGGCCTTGAAGTGGTTGGCCAGAATGGGCAGGGCGGTGAGCTCGTCCACCGGGATGTTGAAGAACCCCTGGATCTGGCCGGCGTGGAGGTCCACGGTGACCAGCCGGTCGGCGCCGGCGGCGGTGAGCAAGTCCGCCACCAGCCGGGCGGTAATGGGCACCCGGGGCTGGTCTTTCTTGTCGGTGCGGCCGTAGCCGTAGTAGGGCACCACCGCGGTAATGCGGCCCGCGGAGGCCCGCTTGAAGGCGTCGATCATGATCAGGAGTTCCATGATGTTGTCGTTCACCGGGTAGCTGGTGGGCTGGATGATGAACACGTCCCGCTGCCGCACGTTCTCCTGGATGCGCACGAAGGAGTTGTCGTTGGCGAACTTGAACACCTCCGCCCGGCCCAAGGGAATGTTCAAGTACTCGCAGACGGCGGCGGCCAGCGGCCGGTTGGCGTTGCCGGTGAAGATCTTCAGCTCGTCAATTACTGGACCCATCATCTGACCTCGTACCAGGGTGTCCGCCCCTCCCGGATGGCGGCGGCGCCCTCGGCGTGGTCGCGGGAGGTCAGGGTAATGGCCGCCGCCGCGGCGGCCATCGGCATGGCGGTCTCCAGGTACATCTCCAGATCGATGGCGTCGCCCTGCTCGTCCTGCATCAGATCGTTCAAGGCGCTGCGGCGCTCCGGCCGGTTCAGGGTGAGCCGGGCAATGCGTTCCACAGGCGAACGCTCCAGCAGTATGTGGCGGTAGTCTGGCATGGCGAAATGCGGCAGCTACTCCCTGGCTTGGTCTGGGGCAGGGCCGATTATAGCACAGGGCAGGAGGACGGGATAGCGGGAGTACAGTTCCCGCGCTAGGCCCACAGGAGATTGTCTTGTTGCTGGGCCGGAGAAACCGTGTCCAGATGCCTGCACAGGCAGGGAAGCAGCTCGCTGAGGGGTCGTACCGGCACCAGGATGATGCCGGCGTGGTGTTCGCCTCGCTGGATGAAGCTCAGGTGGAGGCCGGCATAGTCGGCGAAGTTGTGGGTAACCAGGGCCCGCCCCTGAGCGGCGGCAAAGCGAAGGTGCTGCTCGTCTGGGAATCTTTGGTTTCCTTCCGTTAAGGCGTGGGGGGCATTGTAGCCACGGTAAGGCATGGGTGGCATTGTAGCCACGGGCCTGGAGCGCTTCCGCCACTTGGACGTCCAGGTTCTCGTCCAGGTAGACTCGAACACCTAGTCCGGTGATAGACCGCCAGCCACTTTCTGCCACGCCTGGCGGTTACGTTTGATGTCCTGCTCGATGACGTCTGGATGCTCACGGTAGTAATCCAGGGCCGCCTGAAGTTCTTGGGGAGTGCATTGGGGGAACGCCCCACAAAGGCTCTGGAAGTCAGCCACCTGTCGGGACATCTCAATAACCACACGGACGGAAAGGTTTATCCGCTTTAGAACCGGATAGCCCCCACTGTGACCTTTGCGGCACTCTATGTAGTTGTCATAGGACATCATGCAGCCTAATTATCGTAATTGTACAATATGCCGTCCAGTGCCTGCCACACGGTACGATAACCAGCCTATCGTTGAGGACGTTGGGGGTCGCTGGTGAGGGTCAGAAGGGGAGATCGAGCAGTTGGAGCTATCGCAACGCTTCCATAAACTCGTCCAGGGAGATTTCCAGCAGCTCAAGAATGCTGCGGAGTGTGCCTCGGGATACCTCCCTCTTGCCCAGTACCACCGGCGCGGTCAGGATGTGGCCGTCAGAACGGCGTCGGTGGTACGCCAGGTGGCTCCCGCGTCGCGCCGCTCCTGGATAGCAGCCCAATCGTCGCAACGTCGCCGTGATCTGGGTGCTGGAACAGAGGGGTATGCGAGTTGGCCCTTCGGGCATTACACGGCGTCCACCGGGACGGACTTTTGGTAGGTGGTGACGATCTTGTCTGGCGGCACTCTAACCAGTGGTCCGTCAGAATTGGGCTGAACCTCAATGCGGATGTTCCTCTCTCGCAGAAAGCGCTCCAACTCTCCAGTTTCGATGAGACCGCTCAAGTGAACCTCTATGGCCTCGTCCAGATTGTGGACGGCTTCCTGTACAGTGTCCCCGCAACTGGAGGTGCCTAGCTCCCGGCAATAGGCTACGAACTGGTTGTCTTCTTGCTCAATAACGCCAGTGAGGGTGACGGTACCGTAGATTGCTGTCACGATTCGCCTCCATGATGGACGTGGTGCGGCATTGGGCATGGGGTGTAAAAAGGGGCGGGTAACCCCAAGTATAGCACGGTACAGGATGGGTTCTCGGGGCGATGGATTAGGCCACGCTACCGTTTGATGCCTCCCTTGGGGTATGATTGACGGCATAAGACACCCATCTGGGAGGTTCTCACCCCATGTTCAGCTACCTGGACCACCTGGAATGCACCAAGTGCGGCCAGACCTTCCCCCACGACCGCCTCAGCCGCATCAGCGCCTGCTGCGGCAAGGTGCTCTTCGCTCGCTACGACCTGCCGCGCCTGCGCCGGGAGGTGGCCCGGGAGGCCTTCGAGGCACGCCGTGGGGACATGTGGCGCTTCTCCGAGCTGCTGCCCGTGGCCGACCCGGACCACATCCTGACCCTGGGGGAGGGCGGCACGCCGCTGCTGGCGGCGCCCAATCTGGGCCGCAAGCTGGGCCTCAAGAGCCTGTTCATCAAAGAGGAGGGGCTGAACCCCACCGGCACCTTCAAGGCCCGGGGCATCGGCGCGGCGGTGTCCAAGGCCTACGAGCTGGGCGCCACCGGCTTCACCATGCCCTCGGCGGGCAACGCCGCCGGGGCCGCGGCGGCCTACTGCGCCCGGGGCGGGCTGCCGGTGAAGGTGTTCATGCCCCAGGACGCCCCCGACGCCAACAAGAAGGAGAGCCTGCTGGCCGGGGCGGAGCTAAATCTGGTAAAAGGCCTCATCAGCGACGCCGGGCGCATCGCCGTGGCGGTGGCCGAGGAGCAGGGCCTGTTTGACCTGTCCACCCTGAAGGAACCCTACCGGGCGGAAGGCAAGAAGACCATGGGCCTGGAGATCGCCATGCAGCTGGGCTGGCGCATGCCCGACGCCATCATCTACCCCACCGGCGGCGGCACCGGCATCATCGGCATGTACAAGGGGTTCCAGGAGCTGCTGGAGCTGGGCTGGGTGGAAGGCCGGCCGCCCAAGTTCATCGCGGTGCAGGCCAGCGGCTGCCAGCCCATCGTCAAGGCCTTCCAGGAGGGCAAGGACGTAGCTCAGCCCTGGCCCAACGCCGAGACCATCGCCGACGGCCTGCGGGTGCCCTCTCCCTTCGCCGACTACCTGATCCTCCAGGCCATCCGGGAGACCGGCGGCACCGCCCTGGCGGTGGAGGACCAGGAGATGGTGGACGCCATGTACGAGTTGGCCAGCACCGAGGGTATCATCGCCTGCCCCGAGGGCGCGGCCACCCTGGTGGGGCTGAAGCGGCTGCTGCGGGAGGGATTCCTGGGGGCCGAGGAGACCATCGTGCTGCTCAACACCGGCTCCGGCTACAAGTACCTGGAGCTGATCAAGGGAGCGTGAGGGCGTGACATGAGAGTCTGGTTCTCCCCCTTACCAAGGGGGTGCTAGAGGGGGTGGTACGACCCCTCCTAACCTCCCCTTGGTAAGGGGAGGGACTTCCCACACACGCTCCAATGGGTAGTGCGCGTACAGGCATGG
>JBGPJN010000131.1:0-8389 GCA_041485445.1 Dehalococcoidia bacterium | reverse complement strand
ATCTACCTGCGGCGGATGCTCAACGACCAGGAACGGCAGAGCGAGTACGTGGGCATGGACTTCGCCAACAACCTGGACCTGGCCGCCATGGCCCGGGCCATGGGCGTGGCGGGTGCGAGGGTGGAGGCGCCGGAGGACCTGAGGCCGGCGGTGGAGCGGGCCATCGCCACCGGCAAACCGGCGCTGCTGGACGTGAGTATTGACGGTTCGCTGTAGCGCGGCGGCTGGCCAGGAGCGGTACTAAACTAAAACCACAGTGAAGCCCGCATTAGTAAAATGTCCCGCCGGGATTTGGGGATTAGGGGTTCCACTCAACGTCAATCCCCTAATCTCCTAATCCCGGCCCTTTGTCCCTTACGCCCGCTAGAGAGGAAATAGGGGGCTGTAGATTTCACCTTGGCTTGAGTTTAGGACAACGGTTGGGAGGGGTCAGAGGCAACGGTCCGGATCAGCCGCACCGAGGTGGAGCGGCCGGCGGTCAGGGCCATCTTCACCCGGTCCTCCAGCTCCCCGGCGGGCCAGGGCTTGGTAATGTAGTCCGCGGCGCCCATGCGTTGTGCGCGCGTCTCGTCGGCGGACTGGTTGCGGGCGGTGACGATGATCACCGGGATGCGGGCGGTCATGGGCGTGGCCTTCAGCTTCTGGAGCACATCAAAGCCGTTCACCTTGGGCATCATCAGATCGAGCACGACCAGGTCGGGCATCTCCACAATGGCGGCCTCGGCGGCGAGGGTGTAGGCCTGAACGCCGTCCGCGGCCTCAATCACCTGATAGCCCTTGTCCGTCAGCAGCTTGCTGATCATTTCCCTGACTTGTGGGTCGTCGTCGGCCACCAGCACTCTGGTCATAAACCCCCCAGGGCCCCGCTAGAGCACGGTTCTGTAATTACTCCAGTCTGACAGATTGGCGCCTGGGGAGACAGGGTACCCGCCCCTAGCTTATGCCCCCATACCTCCCATAGCTAGGACCTCGTCCCACTCCGCCTTGGTCACCGGCTGGATGGAAAGGCGCATACCCCGCCGCACCAGCAGCATGTCCTTAAGCCGCGGGTTGGTCTTGATCTCCTCCAGGGTCACCGGCCGCTGGAAAGGCTGGTCCGCCTGGATGTCCACCATGTACCACAGGGGTGAGCCGGGGGTGCTCTTGGGGTCGGGGTGGTCGGAGTTAGGGTCCCAGGCGGTGGAGTCCGGGTAGCCGGGCTTCACGATGCGAGCGGCGCCCACCACCGCCAGGGGGCTGGAGCTGCTGTGGTAAAAGAGCACGCCGTCGCCCGCCTGCATGTCGTCCCGGATGAAGTTGCGCGCCTGGTAGTTGCGCACCCCGTCCCACTCCGCGGTGCGGTTGGGCTCGTGGAGCAGGTCGTTGAAGGAGTAGGCCGTCGGCTCCGACTTGAACAGCCAGTATCTGCGCTCCGCCATAAGTCACGCTCTCCACAGTAAGGAATTGCGCCATTGCCTCGGTCGCACCAGAGTTCAACGAGACTGCGGGAGGATGTGCCCAGTTTACCTGGGCTAGGCAGCCTGAGAGAAAGACCTCTTCAGGCGTCTCCGAGCAAACACAACCCACCGCAATCCCAGAGCAGAAGCCACAACTAAATATACTACTATGGCTATTGGCGGCTGCTGATAGGACACAAGTATAAGTGGCTGCTGAAAGAACATAAATTGGACAACAATTAACGCAGCGAGTGATGAAAGAACCCATAACTCCC
Source organism: Dehalococcoidia bacterium (assembly GCA_041485445.1). Taxonomy (GTDB): domain Bacteria; phylum Chloroflexota; class Dehalococcoidia; order Lucifugimonadales; family UBA3495; genus SHYG01. The sequence goes on along the minus strand of JBGPJN010000131.1, from coordinate 6,678 downwards.
ACGACCATCGTATCTTGAAGCAAAGAAAAATTCCTAACCCACCAGCGATCATCGCCCCGAAAAACAACAAAACAATTACCAGAGCCCAGTTACCTAGGTCCTTTTCGGTTACGTGAAACCTGCCAGTGGAATCAATCCAGATTAAACCCGAGGCAATCGCAATCACTAAAGCCACAAACGTGAAACAGGCGTAAGCAGCGTCAAGGTGACCTATCTTCATCCCTAAACCTCAAGCGGATACTGTCGTATGTTCTCCAACTGCATGTGTATACACAGACTGGTTCAGACCGACATCTCACCGCAATCTGATGCCCGCCTGCTCCCGGTCAAAGCAGCCCTGGGTCAAGTCCGGGCGCTCCTGGCGCAGTAAGTCCTTGCGCACCCGCAGGCTGGGCGTGCGGGGCAGCTCGTCCCGCAGCTCCACGTACCGGGGCACCTTGAAGTAGGCCAGGTGCTCCGCGCACCAGTGCACCACCTCCTCGGGCGTCAGCGCCGCGCCGGGCCGGGGCATGACATAAACCTTCACCTCGTCCTCGCCCAGCTCAGAAGGCACCGCAAGGGCCGCGCAGTCCAGCACCGCCGGGTGGCGCTTCACCACCTCCTCCACCTGCTGGGAGGAGATGTTCTCCCCCCGGCGGCGGATTACGTCCTTCTTGCGGTCCACGAAGAACAGGAAGCCATCTTCGTCCAGCCAGCCCAGGTCGCCGGTGTACAGCCAGCCGTCCCGCAGCGCCTGCTGGGTCTGCTCCGGGTTGCGCCAGTAGCCGGGGGTCATGGCCGGGTTCTTGACGGTGATCTCGCCCACGGTGTTGACCCCCATCGGCGCTCCGGTCTCCGGGTCTGCGATACATATTTGGTTCTCGAAGCGGGGATCAGGATGCTGCCGGTGCTGGCCCGACGACCCGGCCCGCCGGGGCTGGCCCAGGCGCTCAATGGCGCCGAAGCAGGTCTCCGTCATGCCGAAGCCCACGATGATGTCGATGCCGAACCGCTCCTGGAAGGCCTGCAGGAACTGGGGTGGAAAGGCGGGCGAGCCGTAGAACAGGCGGACCCGGCTCTGCCGGTCCAGGGGCGACGGAGGCTGCTTGGCCAGCACCGGCAGCATCATGCCGATGAAGTTGACCACCGTGGCCTGGGCCTCCCGCACCTGCTCCCAGAAGCGGGAGGCGCTGAACCGGTCCGCCACCACCAGGGTGGCGCCCACGGCCAGCGCTCCCATGGTGGAGTAGTACTGGGCGTTGGCGTGGAAGAAGGGCAGGCAGGTGAAGAACCGGTCCTGGGGCGTAGCCTGAGTCCAGTGGGCAAACCCCTGTCCCGCGGCCACGTACATGGAGTGGGTCACCTGGACCCCTTTGGGGTCGCCAGTGGTGCCGGAGGTGTAGACCAGCATGGACAGGTCGTGGGGCGAGACCGGAATCAGGAGATCCCCCTTGGCCCCCCTTTGGTAAAGGGGGGATGGGGGGATTTTTCCCTCGGCCAGCGCCTGGTCAAAGCCGGTCCAGCCCGGCGCGGTCCCGCCTCCCACCAGCAGCCGGTGCTGGATGGCGTGGGCCAAATCCGCGGCGGCGTGGGCCACGGTATCCAGGGACTGGTGGGCGACGACGGCCACCGCACCGGCGTGGTTCAGGATGTAGGCCGCCTCGTCCCGCTTGTAGGCGGTGTTCACCGGCGCCGCCACGGCGCCCAGGAGGGACAGGCCAAACCAGCAGTAGAGGAACTCCGGGCAGTTGGGCAGAAACAGGGCCACCCGGTCGCCGTGGCGCACGCCCCGGCGTTGGAACAAGGCGGCGGTCTGCTGCGCGCGCTGCTGGAGCTCCCGGTAGGTGATGTGCTGGCCGGCCATCTCGGCGAACACCCGGTCCGGGTTGCGGCGCACCGCCGCCGCCAGGAACTCGCCCAGGCTCATCTCCCACATGTTTCTGCCGGGGTCTTCCGGGCCGATGATGATGTCGGACATGAGCGCGCGCACCCCAAGGGACGAGGGTCAGTCAGCCCCAAGCTACCATGCAGCCGGGAGGCGGTCAATAGACGGCGGCCCTGCGGCACGGCCCTTTCATTTTCGTTCGGCCTGCCCATAGGGGCGCACCTGCGTGTGCGCCCTGGACACACCCTTCAACCGAAGGGCAGACACGTAGGTCTGCCCCTACGTTCGGGGAGAACGAAACGACTCTGCCCTGCGCCGCTCCGGACCGTCAACGCACGTTGACACCTCCCAGACCCTGCCGTAAGCTGGTCTAGCCTACAGAGCCAATGACACAGATTGACCGAACCAAGCCGCAGTCGGTGGACCCGCGGCGCCTGAAGCTGACCAACGACGCTGGCACCCAGGGGGTGCTGCTGGGCTCCCGTTGCCCGCAGTGCGGCGTGTGCGTCTTTGGTTTGGCGGCTTTCTGCCAGTCCTGCACCGGCGGAGACCTGACCACCGTGGAGCTCAGCGGGCAGGGCATCCTCTACAGCTACACCATTGTGCGGGTGCCCCCCGCGGGCTGGCCCGGCAACATGCCCTACGTTCTGGGCCAGGTGGAGTTGCCCGAGGGCCCCCACGTGCTGGCCGAGCTGATTGACTGCTCCCAGGGGGGCCTGCAAATCGGCGCAACCGTGGAGTTGGCTCTGTGGCCGGTGCAGGCCGAAGGGTCGGAGGCGGTGACGGTGGTCTACAAGTTCCGGCCCCAACGGACGGCCGCGGCGGCTGGCCAGGAAGCGCCTTGAGCCAGCTTCGCCCCGGCCGCGAGGTGGTGGTCATCGGCGTGGGGCTGCACCCCTTTGGCCGCTTCCGGGACCAGGACCTGGCCACCCTGGCGCGGGATGCGGTGGTGGCGGCGCTGCGGGACTCCGGCGTCCCCTGGAAGGACATCCCGGTGGCCTACTTCGGCCATGTCTACTACCACGGCATGTCCGTGGGGGAGACCGCCCTGGGTCCCCTGGGCCTGACCGGCATACCCATCATCAACGTGGAAAACGCCTGCTCCAGCGGCTCCAGCGCCTTCTGGCAAGCCTATTGGGGCATCGCTTCGGGGATCTTCGACCTGGCCCTGGCCTTCGGCGCGGAGAAGGTGCCCTCCGGCCCGGTGACCGTCACCCCTGAGGACAGCCCGGACCGCTACATTGGCGGCGACCATATGATGGCCGGCTACGCCCTGCGCGCCCGGCGCTACATGTGGGAAACCGGCGCTTCCGCGGAGTCCCTGGCCCAGGTGGCGGTGAAGGCCCGGCAGAACGCCGCCATGAACCCTTTTGCCCACCGCAAGGACCACTACACCCTGGCGCAGGTGCTGGCGTCCCGGCTGGTGGCCGACCCGCTGACCCTGTTCCAGTGTTGCCCCACCAGCGAGGGGGCCGCCGCGGCGGTGCTGTGCGCCCGGGAGGTGACTGGGAGATACCGCCTGGCAGAGGGGCGCGCCATCCGCGTCGCCGCCGCCATCCTGACTTCCGGCAGCTACAATGGCAAGGGCAGCGATCACTCGGCCTTCAGCCCGTACCGCACTGCTCCGGCGGCCCAGCAGGCCTATGAGATGAGCGGCCTGGGGCCGGAGGACGTGAACCTGGTGCAGGTGCACGACGCCGCCACCATCGGCGAGCTGCAGCAGCTGGAGGCGCTGAACCTGGTGGCCCCAGGTGAGGCTTGGCGGGCCACCCTGGGGGGGCGGACTGCCCTGAGCGGCGATATCCCTACCAACACCGACGGCGGGCTGCTGGCCATGGGCCACCCCTTTGGCGCCACCGGCATCCGCATGGTCCACGAGACGGTCACGCAGCTGCGGGGCGAGGCCGGCCCGCGTCAGTTGCCCAATCCCCGGGTGGGTATGGCCCAGTGCTCCGGCGCCGGAGACGTGACCACCGTGCAGATATTCACCAAGTAGGCCGCCACCCAACGAGGGGCAACGATGAATTGGATTGTCGGCAAGGTGAAGGGGATCATGCTGGTGTCTGGGGTGCTGACGTGCACCATGCTCTACGCCGCCATCGCGCCGCAAGCGGCGCTGCGCTCCAACTTCGCGGAGTCGCTGGAGGGGCCGGTGGCCGAAATCGTGGTGCGCAACTGGGGCGCGCTGATTACGCTAATGGGCGCGATGCTAATCTACGGCGCATTCAACCCACTGAGTCGCCGGTTGATTCTGGTCGTCGCCGGCCTCAGCAAGCTGATCTTCATCGCCCTGGTGCTCACCTACGGCAGGCAGTATCTCGGCCAGCCCGCAGGCGTCGCCGTCGTGATCGACCTGGTCTGGGTCGTGCTGTTTGCCGTCTACCTCTTTGGCGTGTGCCGAGATCAAAGCGCTGGCCAACCACGCCTGGCGGAGGACGCGCCCAAAGGCGGCGCGGTGTAGAGGAGGGTGGGAGAGTGCCAAGGGGGACAAGCCCCCTCGGCACTAGTTCGCGTGGTTCCCGCTCAGAGGGCCATGGGCCTGGAGCGGTGGATCGGCGACCGTCGCGGGCGGAACCCGGCGGCGGCCGGCCTGGCGGGCGCTCCCGGGCGAGGGGCAAACCGGCTGGTGCTCACCGCCGGCGCCGGGGCGCGTGAAATGGTGCGGGGGGTTGCCGTCGTCGGCGCCACGGAGGGTGACGACGCGGTCCCCTGGCCTCGGGGCCAGGCCTGGCGAGGCAACCGCTTGCCCAGGTTGCGCTCAATCTGCCGCCACTTGCCGTAGTCCTCGGGAGTGATGAAGGTGATGGCCTCGCCCTCGTTGCCCATCCGGCCGGTGCGACCGGCGCGGTGGGTAAAGAGCTCCGCCGTCTCCGGCAGCTCGTAGTTAATCACCCGCTCGATGCCCGCCACGTCCAGCCCGCGGGCGGCCACGTTGGTGGCCACCATGATGGGCACGCCCCCTTGGCGGAAATCCGACATCACCTTTTCACGGGCATTCTGGCTAAGGTTACCCTGCAGCGCCGCCACCGGGTACCCCAGGTCCTCAAGCTGGCGGGCCAGCTTCTTCACCCCGTGCTTGGTGCGCCCAAAGACCAGGACCGGGCCGTCCCCTCGGGCGTCCAGCAGGGTGCGCAGCGCGTGGAACTTGGCGCCGTACTCCATGTCGTAGACGGTGTGTTGGATCTCCGGCGGCGACTCCAGCTCCTTGTCCACGCGGACGGTGACGGGACTCCGCAAGTGCTTGGCGGCGGTCTTCATCACCCAATCGGGCATGGTGGCGGAGAACATGGCGGTCTGCCGTTGCGCCGGCGTATGGGCCAGGATCCGCTCCACGTCGGGGGCGAACCCGCGGTCCAGCATCTCGTCCCCTTCGTCCAGCACCATGATCTTAAGCTGACTGAGGGACAGGTTGCCCTGGCGCAAGTGGTCCAGAGTGCGTCCGGGAGTGCCCACCACCACCTGGGCCCCGCCCATCAGCCAGTGGCGTTCCGGCGCCAGGGAACGGCCGCCGTACAGCAGGGTCATGCGCAGGCGGCGGGCGGCGCACAGCTTGGCCATCACCTCGCCGACCTGGATGGCCAGCTCCCGGGTGGGCACCAGCACCAGGGCTTGCACGCCCCGGAGGCTAGGGGCGCACCGTTCGGCGATGGGTATGGCAAAGGCCAGAGTCTTCCCCGACCCGGTGCGCGCCTGGCCCACTACGTCCCGGCCCGTCATGAGGACCGGGATGGCCTGGTCCTGAATGGGGGTGGGGACCGAAATCCCCATGGCGGCGATGGCGGCCTGAGTAGTGGTCTGAAGGTTGAAGTCAGCGAACGAGGTCGCTGGGGTGATCAACGGGCGCCGCCGCCGCGGCGGGGACCGCCGGAGCTGCCGCGCTGGGTCTCGAAGCAGGTGGAGCAGTAGACGGGCCGGTCGCCCCGGGGCTGGAAGGGCACCTGGGTGTCCTTGCCGCACTGTCCGCAAACGGCGGGAAACATCTGCTGGGGGCGGCGCTCAAAGCTGCCGCTGCCACCGCCGCTGCCCCCGCCACCGGGTCCGCTGCCGCGCCGGTCCTGTCGGGAACCTCGGCAGGCGGTGCACCGCCCCGGCTCGTTGGTGTAACCCTTGCTGGCATAGAACTCCTGCTCACCTGTGGTGAACACGAAGGTCTGGCCGCAATCACGGCATGTGATGTTCTTGTCTGGCATCTCGCGCTGACTCCTTATATCGGGAAAGTTGGAAACAACCAGTCAGCGCGACTTCTTTGCAGGAAGAGGACAGGAGGACAGGGGAGTTGGAGTTGATGTAGTCCTGCACTAAACCCAGCCTAGGTGGCGGGCTGCTGATTCTTTTACCACTGTGTGCCATTATAACAGAACATTCCACATAGCACCACCAGGGTAACTGTTCAGACTGGGTGGGGGAGGCGCAGGGTTGCTGACCCCTGCGCAGCTTGTACCGGACGTAGCAGGTTTGGCGACCGAGGGGTGTGCAGAGGGGTGAAACCCCTCGCCGGGGGTCGGGGGGTGTCCCCCAGAGACATTTCTTCTCTTCCCCCTTCCTGGCCAGGAAGGGGGCAAGGGGGATAGTCGAAAGCCTTCTCAGCAGCCGGTGCTCCATATGACTTGGAACGCTGGTGGGGAGCCCAACACCTGACTCTGAGCAGTTGCCAACCAGGGGGACCGGGCAATCCCAGGGCCGTTTCATTTTCGCCGCAAGGGCCTTGCCCCCGCTGGTTGAGTAGGCCCGACCGCAGTCGGGACGTATCGAAACCCGTCTCCCCGTTGGTCTCGATACGTCCCGATTTTATCGGGACTACTCGACCAGCGAGT
>JBGPJN010000130.1:0-8396 GCA_041485445.1 Dehalococcoidia bacterium | reverse complement strand
TTGCCCATTGGCGCGATTATCCTGCTATGGCTTCCGGTTTGTCAAATGGTGCCGGCGGGCGACGGCGGTGCGGTTTGGAAAGAACCGCGGAGAAATGTCATTCTGAGCCGGAGCGCAGCGAAGGCGAAGAATCTAAAGAATCCATGATGGTGCTGTGCCCACTACTTTAGATTCTTCGCAGCGACTCAGAATGACATCCGTAAGCTTTGGATGTCGGACCACCAGCATCACGCATCTTGAACGTCAACGAAAAGGGAGGGAACTGTCTCCTAGGCGCTGGGGTCTGCTCCTTGCCCACCCAAGCTGTCACCCCTTTGTTGACGCCCCGTGGGCGCCCGAATATAATGGGTCGCACTTGATAAGGTGACATTCGCCGGAGAAGGAGTTCCCATGGCCACTGAGCACTACGAGTCGGTCTTGCACCCCCCGGCCATCGTGGCCGAGCTGAAGAAGAACAAGGTGTCCCACGTGGTCTGGCTGCCCGACAGCGAGACCAACTTCATGTACCAGTTGCTCAACTCCGAGCCGACCATTGACCTGGTGCCCGTGTGCCGCGAGGGCGAGACCATGGCCATCGCCGCCGGCCTGTGGGTGGGGGGAAAGAAGCCGGTGGTGCTGATCCAGAACACCGGGATCTTTGAGTCGGGAGACTCCATTCGCGGCCTGGGTCTGGACATCAACCAACCCCTGGTCATGCTCATCGGCTACCGGGGATGGAGCCGCCACGGCCTCACCACCGATTCGGCAGCCCGGTTCATTGAGCACAACCTCCACTCGTGGGGCATTAACTATTACCTCATTGAGACCGACGAGGACGCTCCGCGGATCAGTCTGGCCATGGACGAGGCCCAGCGCACCCAGAAGCCGGTGGCGGTGCTGGTCGGCACCGAGTTCGGCTCCTAACCAAGTTTGCAGAGAGGAATGACGCCATGATTAACAACACCGATGCGGTGAAGCTTCTGGACCGCAAGCGCAAGAACGCGGTCATTGTGCCCACCATGAACGCGGGCAATACCCGGTTTGGCTTGCCCAGCGTGACCACCAACGACAAGCTGGACCTGCCCCTGTCCGGGGCCATGGGCAAGGCCTCTTCCCTGGGCTTGGGCATTGCCCTGGCTCGCCCGGACCGCAAGGTGATGGTGCTGGACGGGGACGGCAGCCTGCTGATGAACCTGGGCAGCCTGGTCACCATCGCCAACAAGGCCCCCAAGAATATGTATCACTTCGTGTTTGACAACGGGGCCTACTGCGTCACCGGCGGCCAGCCCGTTCCGGGCGCCGACAAGGACGACTGGGCCGGGATGGCCAAGTCCGCCGGGTTCGCAGCCACCTTTTCCTTCGACAACATTGAGGACCTGACCACCGGCATTGACGAGGTGCTGAGCACTCAGGGGCCGGTGTTTGTCCACCTGAAGGTGGAACCGGAGATTGAGAACACCCCGGTGCAGTTCCGCCAGCGCCCCCGCCGCACGGTGCAGCAGGCGTTCAAGGACGTGGCTGCTGCGGTGGGCGGACGCTAGCCAGGCGACCGTTGCCACCGCCTCTCTGGGAGGCCTCGGTCCATTGGGAGGCACTACCGGGGCGGTCCTTCAGCCGGAGGACTGCCCCGGTTTGTTGCGGGCGTCGTGGCCAAAGCGACGACCGCTTGGTCCGGACGATCCAGGCAAGGCAGGTCTAGGGGGTTGAGATGGCGAAGGCATTGCTGGGGGGACTGATGGGCCGTCTGGCGGGGTACGCCGTGCTGGGCCTGGGTTTCTGGTTGCTGTTCCGCGGCTTTCTGCTTTTCAGCATCCTCCAGGGAGTGCTGGGCGGCGGCCTGATGTTGTGCGGGATGTATCTGATGGTCAGGGCCCGGCGCAGCTCCCTGGCCCTGACACCATCGCCAGTGGCGGGGGATGAGGAGGGCGATCCCGTGTGATCCCATCCATTGAGGCGGCCAAGGCGGTCAGCTACCACCGCAAAGACGCCCTGGTGGTGGCCACGTCCTCCGCCCTGCGGGACTGGCACACCGTGTCCAGCCGCCGGGACCTGGACGTGGACCTGAAGGACTGCATGGACCGCGCCCCGGCGGTGGGTCTGGGGCTGGCCCTGGCCCAGCCGGGCCGCAAGGTGTTGGTCCTGGACTGCGACGCCACCCTACGCACCGACCTCTCCGGACTGGCTACGGTGGGAGAGTCCAAGCCGGCCAATCTGGTGCACTTCGTGTTCGACGATCTGGCCCATCGCTCCACCGATGGCCTGCCAATTCGGGGCCTGGACAACGTCAACCTGATGGCGGTGGCCCTGGGCGCCGGTTACGCCAAGACCTACCAGTTCGATAGATTGGAAGAGTTGCTCATTGGGCTGGAAGAGGTGATGGTACAGACCGGGCCTGTGCTGGTGCTGGTGAAGGTGGTGCGAGAGGAGATTCCCCAGCCCTTCCCGGAGCGCGGCATGGCCCAGGGATGGGCCGAAGTGCGCCGCGGCCTAATAGGCGGGCAGGAAGGGTAGCCGGGCTCTGGCCCGCACCCTTTTGCCTTGCCCGGCGGGGAGCAGACGACCCCCTCTGTATCTCCCCCTTGCCAAGGGGAGAAGGACGGCCCGCCCTGTCCCCCCGTAGGGGCAGGCTCTGTGTGTCTGCCCTGGGCGCCGCATTCAAGCCAGGGCGCACACGCAGGTGCGCCCCTACAGACGCTACGGGCTTCGTCCCCTACTCCCAGATGGCGAATACCTTGAAAGACACCTGGGACTGGTCGTCCAGCACGTCCACAATCTGCGCCGGGCGGTCCCCCAACACGCCCAAAGCGATGATCCAGTTCAGAAACTCATGGTCACCAGACTGCTGGATCTGCTCCGGCGTCAGGTGGGCCAGCTTGCTGCCCTGACCCTGGCGCAGTAACTCCAGGTTGCGCCGGTCGAACTCCTCGTCAAAGGCGCAGCAGTTGAACTTGTGGGTCAGAAAGCTGTGCGACCAACTGGAGGACGCCACCACCGCCACCCGCTCCGCGCGGGAGTCCATGAACCGGCGCATCGCCCGGCCCAACTGGTAGCATCGCGCGGCAGTGGGGCGGGGCGGGTACCCGTCGCCGGCCTCCTCGCCGTAGCAGTTGACGAAAAGGGGCAGCACCGGGAACTGACCCTCGGGGTCCAGGAAGGTGAGAGGATTGATGTGGGCATGGGGCAGCCCCCACTCCCAGCCCTTCAGCTCGGTGGCGGAGGACATGTCGAACCCCTGGAGGATGAGGCTGGACACCATATCCTTGGCAAACTTCTCGGGGCAGTGGAAGGAGTAGCGGGCGTCCTGGGGGGCCTCCCACAGGTTGACCTTGCCGCCCGGACGATGGAAAGGGTAACCCTCCACCTGACTGCCGGTGTACAGGCAGAAGGTGGGCAGATTGTCCCGCAGGAAGTTCTCCGCCTGGTCATCGCCGATCACCAGCACCACCTCGGGCGACCACTGGTGCAGCTTGTCCCGCAGCACCTTGAACGCCTGCACTACCTTCTCCTGGTTACGACGGTCCGCGCTGCGGCCGTCGTCGTCACCCAGCTCGGCCAGCAGGCTGGCGGGCGGCTGGTAGTTGGGCACGCGGCCGAAGAGGCGCTTCCGGTTGCTGGCCCACTCCTCCGCCGGGTTAAGGATCATGGGGGCATGGGTGCAGCCAAGGCCTAGAATCTCAGCCATACGACCTCCCTGTTGTCACGAAATCGACCGAGGTCTCACCGCCGGCCAAGCGTTCATCGTCGGCCCGCCGGACGTTGGAGGAATAATACCACTTCCCAGTGCCGCGTCAACATGACGCCAACATCATAAAGATGTCGTTGATGGGAAAGTGGCGTCCCTCACCCCGGCCCTCTCCCTGAGGGAGAGGGAGCCATCGTCGTACCATGGACCAGTACGGACCAGAACCAGTCTCGTCTCTGTCCCTTGTGGATTGGTATCTGAGTGGTGGGCAGTACAGGACTCGAACCTGTGACCCCCTGCGTGTAAAGCAGGTGCTCTAACCAACTGAGCTAACCGCCCGCAACCGTCTAACTATTAAACCGGCCGGCGGCAACAGTGTCAACGTCGCCGCCGGAACGGGCCGGTAGCTGTTGCATGCCTATGTATTGCGCGGGTACATATGGTTGACCGGCCACTATGCCCTTGATAGAATGGCTGCACCCCCTGAAAGGGGGCGGCCGCACGGGTGAGGTAGTGTCCGCACTCAAGGACATGCTGGTCATTGGTCTGACCGGGGGCATTGGCACTGGCAAGTCGGAGGTGGCGCGCCTGCTGGAACGGTTGGGGGCGGTGGTGATCAGCGCAGATCAGGTGGGCCACCAGGCCTACACACCCCACTCGGAAATCTGGCAGGAAGTGGTCCGGGAGTTTGGCCAGGCCGTAGTCCAACCCTCGGGCGAGATCGACCGGAAAAAGCTGGGCGCCATCGTCTTCTCCGATCCGGCCCGGCTGGAACAGCTCAATAAGATCATGCACCCGCGCATGGCCCGCATGGTGTCCGACCGCATCCAGCAGCTTCGGCGGGTCGGGACCGCGGTGGTGGTGGTGGAGGCGGCGTTACTGTTTGAGGCCGGGTGGGACTCTCTGGTTGACGAGGTGTGGGTCACCGATGCTCCGGAAGAGGTGGTGGTGAGCCGGCTGAAGGCCCGCAACGGCCTGAACGAGACTGAGGCCCTGAAGCGAATCCGGTCCCAGTTAAGTCGCGCCGAGCGGATGGCTCGGGCGCACGTGGTGGTGGACAACTCCACCGATCGGTCCGCACTGGAGCGCACCGTGCGGGATTTGTGGGAGAATCGAGTCAGCAGAGTCAAAGGAAGGATCGAGCAGCATAATGGTTGAAACAGCTGGGCCCGACTACAAAGAGTACGCCATTGAAGAGTTCCTGGTTCGCCGGGAACCGTATTACCGCTCCATTTCCGACGAGATAGAGCTGTTCACCGCAGCCTACCATGAACACATTCCGGTGCTGCTGAAGGGGCCCACCGGCTGCGGCAAGACTCGGTTCGTGGAGTACATGGCCTGGAAGCTGGGACGCCCGCTGACCGCCATGAAGCGCCAGGACCAGCAGGAGCTGCGGGAGGGCGAGGTCCGGGTGCCCCTGGTGACCATCGCCTGCCACGAGGACCTGACGGCCAGCGACCTGGTGGGCCGCTATCTGCTGGACGCCGAGGGCACCCGCTGGATTGATGGCCCCATGACCCGGGCGGTGAAGACTGGTGCAATCCTGTACCTGGACGAGGTGGTGGAGGCCCGCAAGGACACCACGGTGCTGATCCACCCCCTCACCGACCATCGCCGCATCCTGCCCGTGGAGAAGCGCGGCACCATCATCGAGGCCGATGACCGGTTCCTCCTGTGCATCTCCTACAACCCCCACTACCAGAGCGCGCTCAAGGACCTGAAGCAGAGCACCCGGCAGCGGTTTATCTCCATCGAGTTCAACTACCCGCCCCGGGACCTGGAGGCCGAGATCGTACAGGCGGAAAGCGGCTGCACCGCCGCCCAGGCCGAGTCGCTGGCCAAGTTTGGGGAGAAGGTGCGGAATTTGCGAGAGCACGGGCTGCAGGAGGGCGCCAGCACCCGCTTGTTGATTTACGCGGGACGCCTGATGAGGCAGGGCATTGCACCCCGGCGCGCCTGCCAGGTGGCCATTGTGTGGACCCTGACCGATGAAGCGGAGCTGCAACGCAGCGTGGAAGAGGTGGCCTCCTCCATTTTTGAATAGGGCCAGAGGCCCACTGGGACCAGGCCGAAGGTCCGCCGGACCGCGGCGCCGTGGCCAAAGGTGTAAATGGGATTATCCGCTCCCCAAATCATCCAACGGGTACTGGCCCACCGGACCAGGGAAACGGTGACCGATGCCTCGTTAATGCCCGCGGCGGTGATGGTCCTGCTGTACCCCAAGGACGGGGAGTACTGCGTCCTGCTCAACAAACGGTCGGAGCAGGTGGAACACCATAAGGGGGAGATCTCCTTCCCCGGCGGCGCCCGCGACCCCGAGGACCCCGACTTCCTGGCCACCGCCCTGCGGGAGGTGGAGGAGGAGATGGGCATCCACCCCGCCCATGTCTCCCTGCTGGGCCAGATGGATGACGTGGTCACCCGAACCCGCTTCGGCGTGCGCGTCTTCGCCGGCACCATCCCCTACCCATACTCCTTCCGCCCCAGCGCCCTGGAGATCGCCGAGGTGCTGGAGGTCCCCATCTCGCTGCTGCGGTCCCCGGCCGGCCTGCGACAAGAGACCCGCTGGGTGGACGGCCAGGGTGCCACCGCCTACGCTTACGCCTACAACCGTCATCTGATCTTCGGCGCCACCGCCAAAATACTCCAGCAGTTCCTGGAGTTGCTGGAGGAAGGCACCCAAAGGTATGCACAAGGAGGGAACCCAAGGTGAGTAGCGCTCCGCTGATGGACATTGAACAGGAGCTGGTCAAGCTCCCTCCGGCAGTCCTGGAGGCCTACCGGGCCGCCGCCCCCCTGATGGGCTCGTCCTTTACCGAGGAGGAGCTGGACCTGTGGGCCAAGGAAGGGCTGGCCATCGGCACCCAGACGGTGCGGTCGTGGGAGTCCGCGGTGGAGTACTACAAGGTGGGGGCCCAGGTATCCAAGGCCCTGGCCTTTCCCTCCTTCATGCAGTGGGCCCGGTGCGGCACCTACCTGTCCCAGGACTCGCCCACCCTGGCAGTGGCCTTCTTCCGGGCCAGCCCCGGCATCGTGGCCAACCTGCGTCCCCAGTACATCCCCCGCTGGGCCGGACTGGGCCGCAGCCTGTACAAGGGCACCTGGAAGTCCAGCACCCTGGCGGCCAAGTTCTTTGAGGTCAGCCCGGAGCTGATCCGCAGCCTGCCCTTCTGGGACGTGGAGGTCTTCGCCGCCCTCATCGAGACCCTGTCCTACAAGTCCTACGACGTGGCGGTGGAGTGCCTGACCCTGGGGAGCAACGTGCTCCCGGCCATGGGCCGGGAACGGGAGGCCTTTCTGTCCATGGCCCGCTCCCTGGCCGAAAGCAGCTGGCGGGAGGTGAAGACCTGCCTGGAGCTGGCGCCCAAGGCCCTGCAGCAGATGGACGAGGCCCAGACCGGCCGGTTCCTGAAGCTGGGAGAGCGCCTGGCCAAGATGGGCCTGCGGGACACGTCCCGGTTCCTGGCCGACGGCACCCAGGCCCTGGGCCAGGTGCCCCAGGGCGCCCAGGGCCACATCCTGGACTTGGCGGAGGTGCTGGTGGCCGTCTCCCCGGAGGCGGTGCCGGCGCTGCTCAAGAGCCTGGACTCGGTGCTGGAGCGCATTACCCTCAGCCAGCTGGACACCTGGTTCCAGCAGGGCGCCCAGCTCCTCAAGGAGAACAAGGAGAGCGGCCTGGCCTTCTTCAAGGTGGAGTCCAACACCTCCGAGTCGCTGCTGGAAACCCTGTCCTCCAGCCTGGAGCTGGAGCGGGTGAAGGGCATCATCCGCCTCTACTGCCGCGCCCTGTCCGGCTCGCCCATTGAAATCCTCAACACCAAGGAGCTGGTGCGCAAGAACATCGGCTGGGTGGATGAGGACTCCGCCTCCACCGACGGCACCAAGGTGTTCCTGCCGCCGGTGGTGGACCACTACCTGAGCAAGACGGAGAACTTCGCCTGGTTCAAGGTGGTCTCCACCCACCAGGTGGGCCACCTGGAGTTCGGCAGCTTCCGCTACCTGTTTGAGCGTCCCGCCAACCTGTTCGAAAATCGCCGCTTCGATCTGGAGAAGGAGCGGGCGGCCGCCGGCCAGCTAACTGCCCCGGTCCCGGACCTGCCGCAACTGGAAGCCGAGGCCGGCGAGGCCGGCGAGGGCGAGGCCACGGTAGAGGGCTTCACCGATATCGGCCGGTTCCTGCACCTGTTTGACAAGCGCAAGCTGGCCTTTGACCTGTTCACCGTGCTGGAGGACTGCCGCCTGGACTACCGGGTGAAGATCGAGTACCCCGGCATTCGCACGGCGGCGGAGAAGGTGCAGAACGAGGCCCGCGCCGGCCGCCCCAAGATTGACGAGCTCCCCCTGCAGGAGGCCATGCTGGAGCTGCTCATCCACATGAGCCTGGAGGAGTTCACCGACCTGCCGGTGCCCCAGGAGTACCACGAGGTGGCCACGGTGCTGGCCAAGATCCTGCACACCCTGCGGGACGAGCGCGCCTCGGTGGAGGACACCTCCGAGGCTACCCTGCGGGCCTACGAGATCATCTCCCGCCTGCCGAACGAGGAGCAGCCCGAGGACCAGTGGGAGCCCGAGGACCTGGACGACCCCGGCGAGTTCTCCGAGGAGGAGCACCAGGAGCTGGTGAACCAGCTTCAGGCGGGGCAGCAGGACTCGGGCGAGCAGGGCGAGGGCGACCCCTACGAGTCGCCGGAGCCGGTGGACTACCGCGGCGACTTCAAGCCCGAGATGGTGCAGC
>JBGPJN010000129.1:0-8609 GCA_041485445.1 Dehalococcoidia bacterium | reverse complement strand
CGTGGGCCGGGATATTTCGATCGTACCATCTGGCAGATGCCGGTGAGGACGCCGTAGCTCTCCAGGTTGCCCACCGAAGCGATGGGCACGCCGGGGGCCACCAATGCCCGGGGCAGACCGCGGCCGAAGTTGACGCAGGTGAGCACGTTCTCACCCCGGGGGTCCACGGCCTTCACGGCCCGGCCCAGCCAGCCCTCGGTGCCCTGCTTGTCCGGCTCGCAGGTGTGCCAGATGTCCATGGAGCGGAAGTGGGAGCGGTTGGGATTGGGGTAGCCCACTCCCTGGATGATGGCCACCTTGCCCTGGTCGTAGAGCTCCTTGATGGGCCCCATGTTGGGGTTGAAACCGATCTGGTCGTTGATGGGCAACACCGATTCGGTGGGAATGCGCACAATGGGCCGGTTGTCGGTGTACAGGGGGTTGGTGTAGGGAACGATGGTGTTCAGGGCGTCGTTGCCCCCGGAGAGCTGGAGTACCACCAGCACCGGGTCTTTCTTGGTGGAGGTCATGCTTTCTTCTCCTCGTTGTTCTCTGTAGTTGCCGGTGGCAGGGGCGCACGGACGTGCGCCCCTGCGGTACCAACCTTAGGCGAACTGGTACTCCTGGGTGGAGACAATCAGCTGGAGCACCTGGGCCACCCGCTGGCCAAAGTCCGCGGCGTTGGGGTTGAGGGCGCCGCCCTTGCGGAGGTGGGCGGTAAGGTGGTCACGGGTCTCCTTGGGCAGATCATAGTGGCCCAGGGCCTCCAGGCAGCCGCTGACCAAACCTTCGGGGGTCATGGCGCCCTTGGCAGCCACACGCTTGATGATGGCCTGCACGCCGGGCTTGCTGGTGTCGCCCAACTGGTCGGCGCAGAAGTTGATGCGCTCCACCAGGGTGCCGCTGTCAATCCACTCGCTGCCGGTGTGCCAGCCCTCCACGGTGGGCGGGTTGAGCAGGTCCTGGCCCATGTAGCGGATCTCGTTGGAGATGAGCTGCAGGCCGGGCTTGGGGGTGTCCCAGCCACCCACCAGCTTCAGGGTGCTGGCCACCACTTCCGCGGGGCTCTTGACCCGGGCGAAGCGGGCGTCCTTGAAGGACTGGGAGTTGAACAGGACCCGCAGCATGGCGCGGATCTCGTAGTTGTTCTCGAAGTAGGCCTTCTCCATCTCCTGGATCAGGGCCATGTCGCGGGGCGGGGTCTTCTGCCAGGCGGGCACCTGGGGCTCGTCGGCCACGAAGAAGTTGTACAGGTGCCGGGCCACAAACCGGGCGGCGGCAGGCTGCTTGCTGATGATTTCGATGATGTCCTCGCCGTTCCAGCGGCCGGTCTCGCCCAGGAAGGTCTTCTCCTCTTCGTCGTGGTCGCTGGGGTTGTAGAAGAAGTTGTTCAGGTAGCGGCCGTAGGGGTACCGGGGGATGGAGTTGCCGATGGTCCAGCCGGTGAAGGCCCGGGCCGCGACCTTAACATCGTCCTCGGAGTAGTTGGGGTGGTCATCCATGCCCACGCCCAGGGAGAAGAGCTCCAGGAGCTCCCGGCCCCAGTTCTCGTTGATGGCGCCCTTGTGGCTCATCTGGTTGTCCAGGTAGAACAACATGGCCGGGTCGGAGGCCAGGCCCAGCAGGATGGTCTTGAAGCTGCCCAACCCCTCGCTGCGGAACCGCTCCAGCTGCATCCTGACCTGGCGGCCGTGCTCACACTTGGTGTTGCCCACCACCAGAATGCCGTGCCAGAAGAGGGCGATCTTCTCTTCCAGGGGCCGCTGGGAGTTGACCATGCGATAGGTCCAGTAGGTCTGGTTGGTCTCAATGTTGTTGAGCTCTTTCCAGTCAATGAAGAACCGCTCCAGGAGGTCCATCTGGATTTCGGGCATCTTCTCGGGATGGAGTAGCTCTTCCACGGTGGCCTCGTAACCCTTGGCCGCCCGGGCCTGCAACTCCTCATACGTCGCTCCGAAACCGGCGCGTCGCATCAGGTGGGCCATTAACGCAATATCCTGGTTCGCCATTAGCACTTCCCTCCTGTATACGTTACCAATCCCTGAAATATATCCAAAGGCTGGGGGATTTTGTTGGGCTGGCCCCTGCCCCCGTGCCTGCCCTCCCCGCCGGAGCAGCCGCTGCTCCCCAGGGACGGGACGCCGCCGCCCATACATGGACGGAATCCGTCTAACTCAGGCCGCCTCTCGTCACCTCCTGGAGAATTCCGATTCTTAACTTAGAATCATTAGCGTAATGTTAGCGCCCCACCAGGGGGCTGTCAAGCCCGCCCAGGGTCCCAATTTTGCGGTGGCGCCACCGCTTTAACCTCGCCGTCCCCGTTGCCCAGGGGGCTTCACCCCGCAATTGCTGGCCCGCAAATGCAGACACGCCGGAAAGCCCAGGGAAACCCCACTGGTTCCGTTTTTGGCACCATTTTGTGACCTTAAAGCCTGTCCCAAAAGCTCACCGCGGAGCGCGCAGAGACCGCTGAGTCAATGGGAATCCAATCGTAAACCCTCTGCGTCCTCAGCGCTCTCTGCGGTGATTTAGGATGTGACCTTAGCCCTGGGCCGGCGTGGCCTGGCCGCCGAACCGGCGGCGATGCACCCGGAGGGTTCAATCATTCATGACCACCGGGATGCCGGCGGCCTCCGCCTGGGCTTTGGCCTCTTCGTGGATCACGCCGTCCTGCAGCCAGATGTATCTGACCCCCGCGGCAATGGCGTCCTGCACCACCTCGGGCACAAACTCAGATCGTCGGAATACGTCTACCATGTCGATGGGTTCCGGCACCGATTTCAGGTCCGGGTAGCTTTTTTCGCCCAGCACCTCCTGGACCATGGGGTTCACCGGGATGATGCGGTAGCCCTGGGACTGCATGTACCGGGCCACCCGGTAGCTGATCCGCTCGGGGTCCGCCGACAGGCCCACCACGGCGATGGTCTTGCTGTTGCGCAGTTGCTCTTCCACCAGGTCCATATACGCCTCCTATTTTAGCTATCAGCAGCTGTCAGCTATCAGCCTCCGCCCCTGCGCCCCGGGGGAGGGGGCTGACGGCTGATTGCTGATCGCCTAATCCTTCACCTGGACCCCGCCCATGAGCACCGTGCCCGTGACGGTCAGCTCCCCGGTGGCTTCGCCGGCGGCGGGCTCCCGCCTCTTGTTCTCGGCGCCGCCCAGCATGGTAGTGGTGTGGATGCTCACCTTCCAGTCCCGGGGCACCTGGAGCTCCAGGCCGCCGCAAATGATGGTGACGTCCAGGGTGGCTTTGCCCTGGCGCAGCTTGGCGTCCCGCAGGTCCAGCTTGAGGCCCCCGCAGATGGCGGTGACCTCGCCGCCGGCGTAGTCCTGGCTGGTGACCCGCTCCTCGCCGCCGCCCATTACATATGAAGACTTGCCGCCACCGGAGGGGGAACTCTGCCGGGGGGCCCCGGCGCCGCGCTTGCGCAGCAGGAAGGACAGCCCCACCACCACCAGGATGAGCGGCCAGAGCTGCCCCACGCTGAGGGGCCACAGCCGCAGGTTGGCCAGGAGGAACACCACTCCCACCGCCAGCAGCACCAGGGGCCACAGCCGCGCCCGGAACCCGGTGGAGAGCAGGTCCCACAGGCCCCAGGCGATGAGGAGGACCGGCCAGTAGGTGCCCACCACCCGCTGCTCCGGGCCCAGGACGCGGGTGTTGTCCAAGAGGAACATGACGCCCAGGGCCACCAGTAGAAGTCCGACGAAGGCCCGGTCGGAGAAGCGGGACCGCCGCATATCTGCTCCTTAGCTGGTAGGTGAGCAGCCCATTTTTCCCTTATCCAGGGGGAGGCCGCCCGCCGTGGTACGCGTGCTGCCCGGCCGTCCCGCGCCGCCGGTCCCGGCGGGAACCAGCGGGGCGGCCCCGCACGCGCCAAGGATACCGCATCTCCGGGCTGCGGGCTAGGGGTGCACCCTTGACCCCTCCGGGGAACTGGCGTGGGTACGGCCCAGCTGCCGGGTGTTCCGTGTCTACCGAGCCTTGCCTAAATTACTAACCTATCGACTACCGAATGGATGGGAGGTGGTTGCGGCGTAAATCCCCCCAACCCCCCTTTGCGAAAGGGGGGCGAGGGGGAATTTCGTCAGCCTCAGTCAAGGGCTTTATGCCAGGGCCTACAAGTAGAAGGAGGCCAGGGGCGGCAAGGGGGATGGCATCAGCCGGAGTTAAGGGCTTGAGGCGCGGGTCCATCTTATGAGGGCCGGCTGGCGCTCTGCGAGGGCCGCCTGGCCCTCAACATCCAAAAGTGGCAGGAGCGGCAGGATTCGAACCCGCGACCGCTGGTTTTGGAGACCAGTGCTCTACCAACTGAGCTACGCTCCTGGGTGGTGCCCCTGGAGGGACTCGAACCCCCGACGCGCGACTTAGGACGCCGCCGCTC
The DNA here is from genome assembly GCA_041485445.1 of Dehalococcoidia bacterium. GTDB lineage: Bacteria > Chloroflexota > Dehalococcoidia > Lucifugimonadales > UBA3495 > SHYG01. The sequence goes on along the minus strand of JBGPJN010000129.1, from coordinate 4,245 downwards.
TATCCACCTGAGCTACAGGGGCAAGCTGGTCCTTCAACTTGAAGGATTGGTGGAGATAGGGGGGGTCGAACCCCCAACCTCGGCATTGCGGATGCCGCGCTCTCCCAATTGAGCTATATCCCCACGCAGCATTCCCGACCGCATCGGGGCTCCACATGCATGGTAAGACCCCTGAAACGTAGCTGTCAAGTAAGCGGGGCAAAAGGTAGTGGGGCAGATAGGTCTTCGTCATTCCGGCGCAAGCCGGAGTCCATCAGAGCATGTCTACCACGATCGTACCTGGACACCGGCCTTCGCCGGTGAGACGGATAGAGTCCACGTTCACTGCCATATCAAACCGACCCACTACCGGGCAAAAAGCACGGCCCCGGCCATCCTCCGGAGGAAGGACAACCGGGGCCGTTCCGCCGGCTGCGTTCCGCCGGCTGGCTGAAGGAAGCTCAAGCCGCGGAGGACGTGGAGGCATCCTGCGCCCGCCGGAGAGTCACAAGGCGGTCACCGCCGCCAGGGCCACCAGCAGGCCCAGGGAGAGGGCGGCGCCGGCCCCCCAGATCAACCACTGGCGTGCTGAAAGCCGCCGGGCCGTCATCCGGGCCTTGCCTGCCGCCTGGCCTGCTTCGTCGGTATGCATCGGTGAAGTGACCTCCCATCAACTATCAGCCAGCGCTGTGCTGCCTGCTGAGTTAAGAGTAGCATCCCTGGGAGTAACCTGGGGTTAACGAGGGTGACAGTCCCGTATAGGGGGGTCCTCGCGCTGGCTGGCATCCAGCTACTGCCAGATATGGCGCTCCTGGGACGGGGGCAACCCGCGGTAGTGTCCCATTTTTGTGCTAAACTGCCTGCCAGCTTCAACTGCTGGCGCCGGCCGGGGCGCGGGGGGCAAGCATGGCCCATGGCGCAAACGAGACACCCCAGGCGCCCCAAAATGAGCGGGCCTCCTACCAGCCCACCATCCGCGAGATGCCCCAGGAGGAGCGCCCCCGGGAGCGGCTGCGACAGTACGGGGCGCGGCAGCTGAACAACTCGGAGCTGCTGGCCATTCTGCTGCGCACCGGGGTGCAGGGCGAGAACGTGCTGGCCATGGCCTCGCGGCTGCTGGCCCGGCAGGGCGGGCTGGCGGGCCTGGGCCGCAGCAGCTTTGCCGAGCTGTGCGCCCAGCGGGGCCTCAGCGAGGCCAAGGCCTGCCAGATCCTGGCGGCGCTGGAGTTGGGCCGGCGTCTGGTCTCCCTGGCGCCCGAGGAGCGGGCCACCATCCAGTCGCCCCAGGACGTGTCCAACCTGGTGGCCGCCGGCATGGCGTCTCTGGAGCAGGAGCACCTGCGGGTGCTGTTGCTCAACACTCGCAACCAGGTGCTCAGCATCCAGGAGATCTACATCGGCAACGTCAACTCCGCGGTGGTGCGCCCGTCGGAGGTGCTGCGCCCGGCGGTGCGGGAGAACGCCCCCGGCATCATCGTGGTGCACAACCATCCCTCCGGCGACCCGGCCCCCAGCGCCGAGGACGTGGCCATCACCCGCCAGCTGGCCCAGGCGGGACAACTGCTGGGCATTGAGCTGCTGGACCATGTGGTCATCGGCGCGGCCGGCCGCTACGTCAGCCTCAAGGAGCGGAAGCTGGGCTTCACCGGCTGAGCCGGGGCGGCCCCTTCGTAAGTCCGCGTGGCGATGGGAGACCACGCCCTCTGTGTCTCCCCCTTTCCCACACCGTTTCCCTACTATTCACCCAGATGTCACGGCCCGCCCCACGGGGCAGTACCTCAGCCCCGGTATACTTCGGAAATGACAGCTTTAACCGAGGATCGCAGCTACCACCGGAACGGGACTTCACCCCCCCGGGAGACCCCACCCACCACCACCCGTCCGGCCTTCTCCGGACGGGTGGTGGTGGGCCAGTCTGCCCCCATGGCCCGGGACCAATCGCAGGGCGCGCGGCTCCAGGCCCAGGGCCCCAAGGGGCTGAGCAACACCGACCTCACCGCCCTGCTGCTGTGGAGCGGCCAGGAGGGGGAGGACGTATTTGCCCTGGCCTCCCGCATGCTGGCCAAGCTGGGCGGGCTGGCGGGCCTGGGCCGCAGCAGCTTTGCCGAGCTGCGGGACGCCATCCCCAGCGGAAGGGGCCTCAGCGAGGCCAAGGCCTGCCAGATCATGGCGGCCCTGGAGCTGGGCCGCCGGGCCGTCTCCCTGGCGCCGGAGGACCGCCCCACCATTCAGTCGCCCCGGGACGTGGCCAACCTGCTGGTGTCCGAGATGGCCTCCCTGGAGCAGGAGCATCTGAGGGTGCTGCTGCTCAACACCCGCAACGAGGTGCTCAGCATCCAGGAGATTTACATCGGCAACGTCAACGCCACGGTGGTCCGCGCCGCGGAGGTGTTCCGCCCGGCGGTGCGGGAGAACGCCCCGGCGGTCATCGTGGTGCACAACCATCCCTCGGGGGACCCCACACCCAGCGCCAAGGACGTGACCATCACCCGCCAGCTGGCCCAGGCCGGGCGCCTGCTGGGCATCGAGCTGCTGGACCATGTGGTGGTGGGCCGGGCCGGCCGGTACGTAAGCATGAATGAAAAGGGTCTGGGATTTAGCTAGCCTGGAATTAAGCCAGGAGCGCAGCGATAGCCGTGCGCCTGGCAGGCAGGCTTTAAAGCCAGGAGCGCAGCGATAGCCGTGCGCCTGGCAGGCAGGCTTTAAAGCCGAGCGCAGCGATAGCCGTGCGCCTGGCAGGCAGGCTTTAGATTAGACTAGGAGGTAACCTTTGCGCCACCTGATGATCGCCATTGCTCTGCTGGCGGTGCTGGGACTGGATGGGGTGTTTATCCACTTTTCCGGCTCCGCCGCCGCGGCGCTGACCTTTGCCGTGCTGGGGTATCTGATTCTGCTGCTGCTCAGCGGCACCGCCGGCACCTTTGTGTCCCGGGACCGCGACCAGGATGCCCTCCAGGAGCGCAACGGCGTGCTGGACGACGGCCTGTGGCGCATGGCGGCGCGGGTGCTGCTGGGCGCCAGCGTCCCAGCACTGTTGATGCTGGCCGTAGTCTACATCCCCGATCTGGACCGCTCCCTGGTGCCCAGCCAGGCCATCCGCCTGGGCACCTCCGCCGCCACTTTTGGCCTGCTGGCCGCCCTGCCCCTGGCGGGGGTGGCCCTGGGGTTTCTGCGGCCCAGCTCCGGCGCCCTGGAGGCCGTGCTGGTGGGCGGCGCGGCGCTGGCCGACTACGCCATGCTCAGCTGGGGCACCCTGGGCGTGGATGGCGCAGCCCTGCAGCTAGCCCTGTACGATCTGATGCTCTGGCCGGTGCTGGCCCTGATTGGCGCCTGGGTGGGGATGTCCCTGCGCCAGGTGGCCCAGACCCAGATGGTGTGGATGTGCTACCCGGCCCAGCCCGCGCGCCCTGCCGAGGACGCGCCCGTGGTCCTTGCCCCCACCCGCGCTGCCGAATACCCGGGAGAGACCCCCACCGCCGAATGCCAGACGTATCAGCCTGGCCGGCGCGGCTTCACCGGCGCCTAGCAGTCTGCTGGGGAGCGCCCGTCCCCCGTCCCCACCCCTGGCCCTCATCCCCCTTCGTCAAGCTCAGGGCAGGCCCTAGCCCCCTTCTCCCGGCGGGAGAAGGGGGAACTCTTGCGTGGCCCCCTCTCCCACCGGGAGAGGGCCGGGGAGAGGGCGCTCCTCCCTCTCCCACCGGGAGAGGGCCGGGGTGAGGGCGCTCCTCCCTCTCCCCCTGGGAGAGGGCCGGGGTGAGGGCGTCGCCCCCTTGGCAACGGCACACCCAGGGGGTAAAGTAGCCCCATTCTCCCCTGAACGGAGGCCACTTATGTCCTACTTCAAACGCGCCGAAGGCCGCGCCGAGAAGACCCTGGTGCCCGGCGCCCGCACCCGCACCTTCTGGGGCGACCGCATCTTGCTCTCCCTGGTGGAGATTGACGCCAACACGGAGGTGCCCCTGCATACCCACCCCCATGAGCAGGCGGGGATGGTGGTGGAGGGGGAGATGGAGATGGGCGTGGCCGGGGAGGTGCAGACCCTGGGGCCGGGGGACATGTACATCATCCCCGGCGGGGTGCCCCACTACGCCAAGTGCGGCGACACCCCGGCCAAGGCCCTGGACATCTTCAGCCCGGTGCGGGAGGAGTTCAAGTACTGAGGCCGGCCCCGCTGGGGCGTTCCCCCACCCTTCCCCAGCCCCCTCCCAGTGGGAGAGGGCGCAACGCCAACCACCCCCTTCTCCCTATGGGAGAAGGGGGCCGGGG
>JBGPJN010000128.1:0-8694 GCA_041485445.1 Dehalococcoidia bacterium | reverse complement strand
GTCAATGCCCATGCCGGTCTGCTCGTAGGGGGCGGAGCGCCCGGTGCCGAACTCCACCCGGCCGTGGGACAGCCGGTCCACCATGGCCACCCGCTCAGCCACCCGGATGGGATGGTGGTAGGGCAGGATCACCACGCCGAACCCCAGCCGGATGCGCTTGGTCAGGCGGCTCAGGGCGCCGAAGATCACCTCCGGGCAGGGCGAGCCGGAGAAGGTGGTGAGGAAGTGGTGCTCCACGAACCACACCGCGTCGAAGCCCATCTGGTCGGCCAGGATGCACTGCTCCAGCGTCTCCTCCAGCACCGCCTGGTCGTCCAGGGTGGGTCGCTGCATCTCGTAGGCCAGTCCGAACTCCATAGGTCAACCCTCGCAGTTCCGGGTGGATACCAACGTTTGGGCCATTCTAGGTGCAATCCGGCGGCGGAGCAAGCTGTGTGCCCCACTTATTGAGTGGCCCCATACGGCGGAGGTGGGGTTTGCCGCAAGTAAATCTGCACCAGGTTCAGCTCGACGTAAGAGAACTCCTCGCCCAGTATCTCCCGCACCGGCGCCAGGTACTGGCCGCCGGATTGGCGGAAGGCTGCCTCAATCTTGGCCAACCGCTCCGGTGGCGGCAGCAGGTGCTCCAGCTCAAGGTGTTCGCCGGACGCTGCCAGCCGGGACAGGTGATTGACGATGGTGCCCTCGGTCAGTCCCCGGGAGCTGGCAATCTGGCCAAGGGACAGTTTCTGCAGCAACAGACTCCTGGTCTCCTGCAGGGTTGACCCGCCCCGCTGCGTTGGGCGAACCCCGCCTCTCCGGTGTGTCGGGACCGATTGCTCCGTCAGACCATGCTCGCTGGCATAGCTTTGGATGGCCGAGAGGAACGCTTGGCCAAACTGTTCCAGCTTGGCGGCGCCGACCCCGGAGATGCGAGCAAGGCTTTCGTGGCTCTGCGGCAGATAGGTCGCCATTTGCCTGAGGGTCACGTCGCCGAAGACCACGAAGGGAGGCACACCCCTGGCATCGGCCATTCCTTTGCGGAGGCGACGCAGTTGTTCAAATAGACCCTGGTCATAGGCCGGGTCTCCCGCAGTGGAAGGCGCGCCGATCTGGGTGGTTGCTCGCGGTCTGGTCAGGGTCAGTTTTTCCCGCCGGGTGAGCAAGGCCCGGCCGGGCTGGGTGACCGCCAGGGTGGGATACTCGTGTCCACTCTTGGCCAGCAGCCCTCTTGCCAGCAGCAGGCCCATAATCTGTTTGAGCTCGGCGTCGGTGGAGTCGCGGGCGACGCCAAACACAGTGAGTTGGTCATGCCCGAGACTGCGGATCCTCTTGGTTTGGGCTCCGCGCAGCAGGTCAATGACATGACTCGCGCCAAACCGTTCACCAGTGCGGATCACCGCAGAAAGTATCTTCTGAGTGATTTCCGTGGCGTCAAACTCCTCTTTGGGTGTGAGACAAACGTCGCAGTTGCCGCAGTTATCCTCCTCCCACGTCTCGCCAAAATACTCCAGAATGAACTTGCGCCGGCACGTTGCGAGCTCGCAGAACTCCAGCATCTGTGCCAGCTTCTGCCGGGCGTTCTGCTGCTCCGCGGCGTTCTCCATCCGATCGATAAAGAAATCCTGCTTTACTTTGTCCCCGTAGGAATAAAAGAGAACGCACTGGCTGGGCAGGCCGTCCCGTCCGGCGCGCCCGGTCTCCTGGTAATACCCCTCCAGGGACTTGGGCAGGTCGTAGTGGACCACCAGGCGGATGTCGGGCTTGTCGATCCCCATGCCAAAGGCGATGGTGGCAACGATGATGGGAAGCTCATCCCGGATGAACTGCTCCTGGGTCTGGTTGCGGACCGAGATATCCAGCCCTGCGTGGTAGGGCAACGCCTTCAGGCCCTGCGCCGACAGGTCCGAGGCCAGGGTTTCGGTGCCCTTTCGTGAGAAACAGTAAATGATGGCGGGCCTATTCTGGTGGTTCTGCAACAGGCCGAACAGCGTGTTGAAGGCGTCGGTCTTGGGCTGCACCAGGTAGGTGAGGTTGGGCCGGTTGAAGCTGGAGAGAAAGGTCTGGGCCTGCCGGAGGCTGAGTTGCTGGACGATGTCCTGGCGCACCGTTTCGGTGGCGGTGGCGGTGAGGGCGATCACCGGCACCGCGGGGAAGTCCCGGCGCAGAATCTTCAGATTGGCGTAGTCGGGCCGGAACTCATGCCCCCACTCGGAAATGCAGTGGGCCTCGTCCACTGCAATGAGACTGACGTTGAGGGTGCGCAAGAAATCACGAAACCCGGCCAGCGCCAGACGCTCCGGCGCCAGGTAGAGAAGCTTCAGCTCACCCTTTTGGGCCTGGCGTTGTACCTGGGCGACGGCCCCCGGAGAGATGGTGCTGTTGATGAACGCCGCCGCGACGCCGTTGGACTTGAGCGCGTCCACCTGGTCCTTCATCAGCGCAATCAGCGGAGAGACCACCAGGGTGATTCCCTCCAGGCACAGCGCGGTCAGCTGGTAGCACAACGACTTCCCCCCGCCCGTGGGCATCAACACCAGGGTGTCCTTCTTGGCAAGCACACTGGTGATGACCTCCGATTGCAGGGGCAGGAAGTCGTCGTAGCCGAAGTGGGACTTGAGCCGGGCTAAGAGCTGGTGGTCAGAGAGCATTCAACTTTTGCTGCCCTGATTCCCTTGGATCAGCACAATCTCTCGCTGCACCGGCGAGGACGCGTAGGGCCCGTGCTCCGACATGTAGCAGTCAATCTCGGACCGCACGCCGAACTCGGGCAGGTATATACCAGGCTCAATGGAGAAGCCGATGCCGGGGATGATGGTGCGGGTGTCGTGGGTCTCGTACCCGTCCAGGTTCACCGCCTCGCCGTGCACCTCGTAGCTGATGCTGTGGCCCAGGCGGTGGGTGAAGTAGGCGCCGTACCTGTGCTGGGCGATGTAGTTGCGGGCCACGGCGTCGGCCTGCCAGCCTTGCACGGCAACTCCCTGCCGGTGGGCCTCCTGCAGGTGCCGGAGGGCGGCATCCCGCGCGCCGATGACGATGTCGAACACCTCCCGGTGCTCCGCCGGCACTTGATCTCCCACGTAGGCCACCCAGGTGATGTCGGCGTAGACGCTGCCCTGGGTTTCCTCCCGCGCCCACAGGTCAATGAGCACCCAGTCGCCGGGCTTGATGACGCTGCTCCCCTGGGCCGCGGGCTCGTAGTGGGGGTCGGAACTGTGGGCGTTGGTGGCCACGATGGGGCCGTCAGCGGCGACCAGACCTTCCTCCCGGAACCGGCGCCGGATCAGCTCGGCGATGGCGTACTCGTCGGGATCCTGGGACAGGGTTTCGCCGATGTGCCGGAATGCCTGGTTCACGATGCTCCCCAGCTTTTCCGCGGCCCGCTTATGGCCCGCCAGCTGGGCCGGGGTCCAGCGCTGGGTGGCGTACTGCATCAGGTCGGCGGAGGACACCACCTCCACACCCAGGCTCCGCACCAGCTCCACCGTGCCCGCATCCACCCGGGACACCCGGGGCAGGGCGTTCTGCGGCGAGTACTCCATGGCCACGCGGGGCGTGCCGGACAGCAACCGCTTCAGCGCCTCCAGCATCCCCTGCCGGTTGGAGTAGACCAACAGCTCCAGCCCGCAGTCCAGGAACTTGCCGGCGTCCACGTAGTGCACCAGCAGCCGGGGCGGGCCGGCCGCCGGGATGTAGAGAAAGCAGGGGCGGGTGACGTGCCCCGAGGGGGTGACCACCTGGCGAAAGATGGGGTTGGACTGGCGGTAGTCATAGATCAGCCAGCCGGGAATCTCCTCGCTGGTCAGGAACTCCTGGGCGGCATCAAAAACCGGCGGCTGCGGCATGGGACCTCAATTGCTCTCCATGGTCTGTGCGGCGGAATACTGGGGCACCGCCAGGTACCGCTCTGGCCGATGGCGGTGGTGCTCCGCCAGGAAGCGGTCCAGGCGGTCGGAGACGTCCGCTGAAATATATGCCTCTCCGCACTGCTGGCACACGTCTGCTGGAACGTCGCGGAGGACAATCAACTGTTCTCCCCGCCAGACCTCTAAGGTGGTTGTGCCAGTCTGCAAATCCCCGGTGCACAGATCACATTGGTCAGTGACCCTGCTCACTTCCGGTCCCTTCGGGTTTTGTAGTCGCCTTGCCACAATGCGTCCTCCGGCTCGTACACTGTTACTATCCTCAGGGCAGGCTCGAGCTCACTCCGGGAACAGACCATGTGCAAGGGGTCGCTGGATGTCAGCCAACCCAGCACCAGGCAAGACGGATACGGCGTGGCATCCGGGTACACTTCGATCACTTCCCCGGCTAGCAAGGCCCGTTCCATGTCGTTGGTGGTTATCCCACGCTCCAATCGGACAATAGTGGCGTGTTTGGTTAGGCGGTAGCGCTTAGCGCGGATATGGCTGCGAATGAAACGCATTCCGGGCGGTTGGGGCATTACCCGTCTCACTCGGCTGAGGTTTTGTGCCATGATAGACGGGAACTGGGTGTCCGGCAAGGGCCGGGTGTCAGGAGACCGCCCGCGCGCGCACTTCTCTTCCCAACCGGTCACCCAACTTGTCTTTTTGCATCTCCAGGTCGTACCTGACCTGAAGGTTCATCCAGAACTGGTCGGAAGTGCCCAGGTACCTGGCCAGCCGCAGGGCGGTATCGGCGCTCACCGCCCGCTGGCCGTGGACTATCTCGTTGATCCGCCGCGCGGGCACCGAAATATCCTTGACCAGGCGGTACTGGCTGACGGCCAACGGCTTCAGGAACTCTTCCAGCAGGACCTCCCCAGGGTGAACCGGCAGCAGCTTAGTGTTGGTCATATTACTTGCTCGCTTGGAGGCACGGGCTCATCGGTCCATTATACTCGTTCTGAAGCCCACCTTACTCCGCCCACGCGCCGGTGCTAGAATGGCGGCAGGAGGGGACGACATGATGCGCCGCACTCGGATTAAAGACCTGCTGGCCCAAGAGCACGCCGGAGGCCAAGTGCTGGTCCAGGGTTGGGTCCGCACCCGCCGTTCCTCCCGCAGTGTCTCCTTTGTCCAGATTAACGACGGCTCAACCCTGCGGGACCTGCAGGTGGTGGTGGAGGAGACCTCCCCCGACTACCCGCTGGCCCAGTCCCTGACCACCGGGTGCTCCCTCAGCGTGACGGGAGAGCTGGTGGACTCCCTGGGCAAGGGCCAGAAGTACGAGGTCCGGGCCGTCAAGCTGGAGCTCCTGGGCGCAGCCGACCCCGAGGAGTACCCCCTGCAGAAGAAGCGTCACACCCTGGAGTTCCTGCGGGAGAATGCCCATCTGCGCCCCCGCACTAACACTTTTGGCGCCATGGCCCGGGTGCGCAACGCCACCGCCTTTGCCATCCACAGCTTCTTCCAGAGCCGTGGCTTCCTCTACATCCAGACGCCCATCATCACCGCCAGCGACGCCGAGGGCGCGGGAGCCATGTTCCGGGTCACCACCCTGGACTTGGAGCGCCCGCCCAGGAAGGATGGCGTGGTGGACCACAGTGAGGACTTCTTCGGCAAGCCCTCCTTCCTCACCGTCAGCGGGCAGCTGGAGGTGGAGACCTTCGCCACCGCCCTGTCGGATGTGTACACCTTCGGCCCCACCTTCCGGGCCGAGAACTCCAACACCTCCCGCCACCTGGCGGAGTTCTGGATGGTGGAGCCGGAGGTGGCCTTCTGCGACCTGGACGGCCTGGCGGAGCTGGCCGAGGAGTTCCTCAAGCACGTCTTCAGCCGGGTGCTGGAACAGTGCCCCGAGGACCTGGCCTTCTTCAACCAGTGGTACGACCCAGCCGCCATCGCCACTCTGGAGGGCATTGTCAGCTCCCGCTTTGAGCGGCTCACGTACACCGAGGCGGTGAAGCTGCTGGAGGGTTCCGGCGAGAGCTTCGAGTTTCCGGTGAAGTGGGGACTGGACCTGCAGTCGGAGCACGAGAGGTACCTCACCGAGAAGAAGATCGGCCGGCCGGTGGTGGTCACCGACTACCCCCGGGAGATCAAGGCCTTTTACATGCGCCTCAACGACGACGGCCAGACGGTGCGGGCCATGGACGTGCTGATGCCCCGCATCGGCGAGATCATCGGGGGCAGCCAGCGGGAGGAGCGTCTGTCCGTGCTGCAGGAGCGGATGCACCAGGCGGGCCTGCCCGAGCAGCCCTACTGGTGGTTCCTGGACCTGCGGCGGTACGGCACGGTGCCCCACGCCGGGTTTGGCCTGGGGTTTGAGCGCACCGTCCAGTTCATCACCGGGATGCAGAACATCCGGGACGTCATCCCCTTCCCGCGGACGCCCAAGAGCGCCGAGTTCTAGGCGCGGGCTTTGGTAGCTCCCCCGACCTTCACCGACTCCCTGGCGCAATACCTCTCCCTCCTGAAGGAGAGCGCCAGTGAGGACACCATCCGCCATCGCTGCCTCAGCTTCCTGCAGGAGGCCCTGGGCATCACCCTGGCAACCGAGGACGGCCTGGAGGTGCCGGTGTTCCGCGGCCGGGTGGACGCGGTGCTGGGGCGGCTGGTGTTTGAGTTCAAGCGCGACCTGGACCTGTCTCTGGCCGATGCGGAGGGCCAGCTAAAACGCTATTTGGGGCTGCTCCACCAGGGCAACCCCGAAGCGGCCCACACCGGCGTGGCCTGCGATGGGCGGCGGTTTCAGGTCTACCGCCCGATATACGATGCGGCGGGCGAGGCAGCCCTGGAAAAGATCGGCAGCCTGGACCTGGAGCGCCTCGCCACTCCCCAGGAGGGCCAGCTCTGGCTGGAAGGGCTGTTCGCCCACTTCCGCACCGGCCGCGCCGTCCCCACCGCCAGCGGCCTGGTAGCTGGTCTGGGTCCGGGCAGTCCCACCTTCCGCAGAATCTTCCCGGAGTTGCTCACCCTTTTCCAGCAGGTGCAGGACGTGCCGGAAGTGGCGGTGCGCTACCGGGAGTGGCAGTCTTATTTGTCTATCGTCTACGGCTCGGCGGTGGGCGATCAGGCCCTGTTCATTCGCCACACCTACCTGTCCCTGGCCGCCCGGTTCATCGCCCGCTTCTTCCTGGAACCCGCAGGGTTGCCGGCCCGGCCGGAGGAGCTGGCCCGGACGGTCACCGGCGACTACTTTCGGGAGCAGGGGATCGTCAACTTCATTGAGGACGATTTCTTCACCTGGCTGCTGCTGCCCAGTGCTGCCGGGGCCGATGGCCCCGACTCCCTTCCCTTTTCGGCCCCTGTCGGGGACGGGATCGACCTGGTGCGCCGCCTGGCCCAATCCCTGGCGGTGTACGACTTCAGCCGGGCGCAGCAGGATCTGTTGAAAGGGTTGTACGAGGGCCTGGTGGACCCGGAGACCCGCCACGACCTGGGGGAGTACTACACCCCCGACTGGCTGGCCGAGTACATGCTGGACGGGGAGCTGGGACTCTCCCAGACTCCGGACCGCAGCGTGTTTGACCCGGCCTGCGGCTCCGGCACCTTCCTGTTCACCGCCATCCGCCTGATCATTGCCGCCCGCCGCCAGCGTGGCGAGGACTCGCTGGATACTCTGCTCCACGTGCTGGACCAGGTGATGGGCGTGGACGTGCACCCGGTGGCGGTGACCATCGCCCGCACCAACTACCTGCTGGCCCTGGGGGAGTTGGTGCGCGGCCCCCACCCGCCGGTGCTGCTGCCGGTCTATCTGTCCAATGCCCTGGTCCTGCCCGGCAGCACCGCCCTGACTGAGCCGCTGGGCGGGTATCCTGAGCCGGTGCATACGGTCCACACCGGCGAGCCGGGGCTGGTCTTTGAGCTGCCCCACAGCGTAGTGTCCAACCCGGAGATGCTGGACTGGCTGTTCTTCCGGCTGAACCAGTACCTGGACGGGGCCAAGCAGCGCAACCGGTTTCAGGAGCGGGAGGAGGCCATCCAGGCGGTGCTGGCGGCCTTCCATAACTACCTGGTATCGCCCAAGCGCCGGACCCCCATCCCGGAGCCGCTGAGCGCCTTTGCCGCCGAGGTCATGGAGCGCACCGCCCGGCGGGTTATTGAGCTGTGCCTGGACGGGCAGGACCACCTGTGGCTATTCATCCTGAAGAACCTGCCCGCTTCGGTGTACCTGGCCCAGCGCAAGTTTGACCTGGTGGTGGGCAACCCGCCCTGGCTGTCCATGCGCTACATCCGCAACGCGGAGTACCGCCGGCAGGTGCGCGCCCTGGCCCTCCAGGAGTACCAGTTGCTGGACGCGGCGGACACCCGCCTGTTCACCCAGATGGAATTAGCCACGTTGTTCTTCGCCCGCGGCGCTGACCTGTACCTGAAGGACGGGGGGGTCATCGCCCTGGTCATGCCCCGGGCCGTGCTCACCGCCGGCCGGCACCGGCGGTTCACCGCCTTCTCCTTCAAGGGCGGCAGCCTGGCGCTGAAGCTGGAGCGGGTGCTGGACCTGGAGGGGGTTTCCCCCCTTTTCAACGTGCCTGCCTGCGTGCTGGTGGCGCGGAAGGGAGAGGCCGTTGCCCTTCGACAGGCTCAGGGTGAGCGGAGTGATGAGGCCGCTCATGGTGAGCTTATTGGGGCCGCTCATGGTGAGCTTATTGGGGCCGCTCATGGTGAGCCTGTCGAACCACGGGCGGTTGAGGACCAACTAGGCGAACTCCCCCCTGGCCCCCCTTTGCAAAGGGGGGTGGGGGGGATTTCGGCCAGCGCCACCATATACCCCGTGCCCGGCGTGGTTTTCCGGGGCAACGTGCCCTCCCGC
>JBGPJN010000127.1:0-8775 GCA_041485445.1 Dehalococcoidia bacterium | reverse complement strand
TTCTTCCTGTACTTTGATGCCTAAACGGCCCCGCGCCATGGGTGCTTGGGGGAGCAGGGCAAAGGTGGTGGGGTCCGGGAAAGCCCGCATGTCGCTCTCGTCCCGGCGGGCAAAGCCCTCGATGACGGCGCCGTCAAAGCCCACGCCCCGGTGAATGGCGTCCTCCAGGTCCTCAACGCCGATGGCAAAGCCCTTGAGGTTGCCCAGGATGTCGGTGAACCACAGGCGGATGAACTTGACGTCGTTCTCCCGGGCGCTGCGGACCACGTAGTCGGTGGCGGCGGCCCGGTCACCGGCCACGGCCAGCCTCCCCAGGCCGGCGGGCGGCCTGCGCCCCCGGAGGGATGCGGAGGAACAGGGAACCCCTGCCCCCCCATGCTCTGATTGCGCAGGGCCGTCTAGGCATCGAAGTAGAGGAAGAACTCATAGGGATGGGGCCGGAGCCGGATTGGGTCCAGCTCCCGGGTGCGCTTGTACTCCAGCCAGGTGTCAATCAGGTCCTGGGTGAAAACGCCGCCCCGCAGCAGGAACTCGTGGTCCCGCTCCAGCGCGTCCAGCACCTCGGGGAGGCTGCCGGGCACCTGCTTGATCTTGGCCGCCTCCTGGGGGGACAGCTCATACAGGTTCTGGTCCACCGGCTCGGGCGGCTCCATCTCGTTGATAATGCCGTCCAGCCCGGCCATGAGCATGGCGGCAAATGCCAGGTAGGGGTTGCAGGAGGGGTCGGGGATGCGGTACTCCAGCCGCCGCGAGGCCGGCGACTTGAAGTACTCCGGAATGCGGATGCAGGCGCTGCGGTTGCGGGTGGAGTAAACCAGATTGACCGGGGCCTCGTAACCGGGCACCAGCCGGCGGTAGGAGTTGGTGGTGGGGGCGATGATGGCCAGCAGCGCCGGCGTGTGGGCCAGCAGCCCGCCAATGTAGTGGCGGCCCATGTCGCTGAAGAGGGCGTAGCCGTTGGCGTCGTAGAACAGGGGTACGCCGTTCTTCCACAGGCTCTGGTGGGTGTGCATTCCGGAGCCGTTGTCGCCAAACAGTGGCTTGGGCATGAAGGTGGCGACCTTGCCGTGGGCCTTGGCCACGTTCTTAACGCAATACTTCTGGATCATGACCTTGTCGGCCATGCTGGTCAGCGTGTCAAAGCGCATGTCAATTTCGTTCTGACCCGCCGTGGCCACTTCATGGTGGTGCTTTTCCACGATGATGCCGAAGTGCTCCATATGCTGCACGCACTCGGAGCGGATATCCTGCAGGCTGTCCATGGGCGACACTGGGAAGTAGCCTTCCTTGAGCCGCGGCCGGTAAGCCAGGTTGGGGCCGCCGGACAGTGTCCGCTCCGCGCCGGTGTTCCAGATGCCCTCGTCGGAGTCTATGTGGTAGTAGCCGCTGTTGCCGGTCTGGTCGAAGCGGGCCGAGTCGAAGATGAAGTGCTCCAACTCGGGGCCCCAATAGCTTAGGTCCGCCAGGCCGCTCTGCTTTAGGAACTCCTCGGCCTTCTGGGCGATGAACCGGGGGTCCCGGGTGAAGTACTCCCGGGTGGGCTCCATGATGTTGCAGATCACCGACAGGGTAGGAATCCGGCAGAAGGGGTCCACCACCGCCGTGCTGGCGTCGGGCATCAGGAGCATGTCGCTTTCCTGGATGGCCTTGAATCCCCGGATGCTGGACCCGTCAAAGCCATACCCGTCGGAGATGTTCTCCTCGGTCCACTCGCTCAAAGGTACGGATAGGTGCTGCCAGGTGCCGGGCATGTCGGTGAACTTCAGGTCGATAATGCCAATGCCCTTTTCCTTGCAAAACTGGATCGCTTCCGCTGGGGTCATGACAGTTATTTCCTCCTTGCCTTCAGTAGGTCTACTTGGCGCCGGGGCTGCCATGGACCTGGACCAACATCAAAAGCCCGGCACACACGTCCATCCAGCCTCCGGCCGGAGGCTGGATGGACGACCCTGGCCCTGCATCACGGTGGGCAGGCGTGCATGACCTGCGGCCCGCCCAGTGGACACATTGCACTGCAAGCGGCAGTGCCGTTACAGCGCCGCCTCGTCCAGCTCTCCCGTCCTGACCCGGATCACCCGCTCCACTGGGCTGATGAAGATTTTGCCGTCTCCAATGTTGCCGGTGCGGGAGTTGCTGACGATGATATCACACACGCGGTCAGCGTCCTTGTCATCCACCACCAGCTCCACCTTGAGCTTGGGCAGCATGTCAATCTGCACCGACTGGCCGCCCCGACCCTGGTGCACAATGCCGCGCTGGGCGCCGCGCCCGACGACCTGAACCGTGTTCAGGCCCACGAACCCAGCCTCGGCCAGGCTCCGCTTCAGCTCCTCGAACTTCTCGGGCCGGATGATCGCCTCAATCTTCTTCATCGGTTCACCTCTTTAAATGGGGAGCCTGGCCAACTGGAATGCCTTGCCAGGCAACCCACCGGAGAAGCTCCCAGGGGGGAATTCTTAGGATTGTACACTCTGGGTCTGGGTGCGGACCTGCTGGACCTTGCTGGTGGTCCTGGACATCCTCGACCGGGCCGGTTCCACCGTGGCCCAGGCCACTACCATGAATAGGAATGCGATGGTGCTTGCGATTGCCAACATGGTCCTTCTCCTTTTGAGTACAGTAAATTTTAGCTCTCCCGGTCTATGATCGCTACTCTAGGGTATACGCCGGCTCGCCGTGCTGGGACACGTCCAAGCCCACCTCTTCTTCCTCAGTCTTCACCGCTAGGCCCATGGTCATGTCCAGCACCTTGAGGATGATGAAAGTACCAACGAAGGTGTAGGCCATAACGACGAGGCAGGCCAGGGCCTGGATGCCCAGTTGCTTGGGATTTCCGTAGAAGAGGCCCACCCCTGTGTTGATTGCTGCGGAGGCGAACAGGCCGGTGGCCAGGGCGCCCCACAGTCCACCGATGCCGTGCACCGCCCACACGTCCAGGCTATCGTCCACCTTCCAGATCCGCGCCCGGAACTGGAGGGCCAGGAAGCAGAGGACGCCCGCGCCCAGCCCGACGATGAGGGCGCCCATGGGTGTGACGTATCCAGAAGCTGGGGTAATGGCCACCAGTCCGGCTACCGCGCCGGCGGCAGCCCCAATAACGCTGGCCTTGCCTGTCGTGAACCAACTCAGCGTCATCCAGGTCATAGCTGCCATGGCAGTGGCCACGTGGGTGTTGACAAAGGCGCTGGTGGCCAAGGCGCTCGCGGCCACGGCGCTGCCGGCGTTAAAACCAAACCAGCCGAACCACAGCAGGGACGCGCCCAGCACAATGTAGGTCACGTTGTGGGGCTCCATGGCCACCTGCCCCAGGCCCAGCCGCTTGCGGAACACCAGGGCCGCGGCCAGGGCCGCGAAGCCGGCGTTGATGTGCACCACCGTGCCGCCAGCAAAGTCCAGGGCGCCCATCGCTCGCAGCCAGCCAAAGGGTCCCTCCAAGGAATCCGCTGCCCATACCCAGTGGGCGACGGGGTCGTAAACCAGGGTGGCCCACACGACAATGAACACCAGCATAGTGCTGAACTTGACCCGCTCGGCGAAGGCGCCGGTGATCAGGGCCGGGGTGATCACGGCGAACATCATCTGGAATACCATGTAGGCTTGGTGCGGGATAGTGGCGGCGTAGGCGGGGTTGGGCTCCAGGCCCACGTCTTTTAACCCAAACCAGGCCAGGGAGCCGATGATCCCGCCCATGTCTGGACCAAAGGCCAGGCTGTAGCCCCACAGCACCCATTGGACGCTGACCACCCCAACAATGATGAAGCTTTGCATGATGGTGGAGAGGGCGTTCTTCCGGCGGACGAATCCCCCGTAGAAGAACCCCAGGGCGGGGGTCATTAGCAGCACCAGGGCTGCCGAGACCAGCACCCAAGCCGTGTCGCCTGTGTCAATCATCTGGCCAACTCCTCTAGGTGGATTACCGGGCCTTGCCGGGGGAGTCCCACCTGACAACGGGCCCCATGCTCACAGGAACCTGGGACGCAGTCTAGGCCAGATTCATTTCCTACGTGTTGCCGGAATGTTAATAATTTGTTACAGGTTTGTTAGTGAGTGGAAACAAATGGGCGGGGGCGGGATTCATGTCCCGCCCCCGCTGTTAGACCACGGCTCGCCTGGCGGCGATCACATCCATATGCGCCAATCTCCCTTCTTAACACAGAAGAACAGACCGAGGATGTGGGGTCAAGATTCGCGAGCGATTGGGGGGATGCACGCTACGCGGCGTAGAGTCCGATTGCGACTGCAATCACGAGTAATACAACGAGCCACGCGACGCTCCAAGCTACGATCTTCAGCGCCTTCTCCCTTTCCCCGTTAAAAAAGAGATAGGAGGGATAGCCGAGGACAATTGAGCCGCAGATCAGCGCCGAGGTCACAAATGCGAGGAGAAAGGTTCCCATACCAAAAATGGGATTTCGGGCAAACATGTCTTCGGGCCTCGGCCCCATAATTACCACCGCCGCGAAGAGCGCGATGTAGGCCGTAAGACCAAGGGCTTCAAGGAGTGCGATAAACGGAGGCGATAATTTTTTCATGGATTCATGACATCATAAGTGCCTGAAAATGTCCACCTTTTAAACAGAAAGGTGAAGGCGGGTTTCCAACCCGCCCCCACCCAATGGACTGCCGAGAAACCGTCCACAGTCTGCTTACTTCTCGATGGGCGCGCCTACGATGCTGCCCCACTCGGTCCAGGAGCCGTCATAGTTGCGCACGTTGTTGTGGCCCAGGAGCTGGGTCAGCACGAACCAAGTGTGGGCGGAGCGCTCCCCGATGCGACAGTAGGCGATGGTCTCCTTCTTGCCGTCAATGCCCTTGCCGCCGTAGAGTTGACGCAGCTCGTCCGCCGACTTGAAGGTGCTGTCCTGGTTCACCGCCTGGGCCCAGGGGACGTTGGCCGCGCTGGGGATGTGGCCGCCCCGCTGGGAGCCCTCTTGGGGCAGGTTGGCCGGGGCCAGTAGCTTGCCGCTGTACTCGTCGGGGGAGCGCACGTCCACCAGGTTCACTCGCTTGGCCTTCACAGCCTCCAGCACCTGGTCGCGGTAGGCGCGGATCTTCTGGTCGGGTTCCTTGGCCCGGTAGGTCTTGGCGGGAGGCTTGGGCGCCTCAGTGGTCATAGGCCGGCCTTCCGCCACCCACTTGGCCCGGCCGCCGTTCATCAGCTTCATGTTCTGGTGGCCGTAGTACCTGAGCTGCCAGAAGGCCCAGGCGGCGAACCAGTTGTTGTTGTCGCCGTACAGCACCACCGTCGTGTTGTTGTCAATGCCGGAGCTGCCCAGCAGTTGCTCCATGTCGGCCTTGCTGACCACGTCCCGCTGCACCGACTGCTGCAGCTGGCTCTGCCAGTTCCAGCCCACCGCGCCGGCCACGTGGCCCTGCTGGTAGGCGCTGGTGTCCACGTCCACCTCCACCAGGCGTACGTTGGCGTCTTTACCGTGGTCCGCCACCCACTGGGTGGTCACCAGCGAGTCTGGATGCGCATATTCAGCCATACTTCCTCCCTCACTGCTTCATATTTGGGTTGTCATTGGGGTAGTCGCCGGTGGCATTATAAGCGATGGCACACCCGCACGTCAGCTAGGAACTGGGAGCGCCGGCATGGCGCCAAGGCGCCAAGGGGTCACCCAGACCTAGGTACCAGCTTCCCAAGAGCAATGCCTGCACTGCGCCGGAGTGGGGCGTCCCCGGACTCTATTAAAAAATATGCTTTGCATTTCAGTACCCACTCCTTTAATATATATATACGAACTCCCACGGGAGTGGGCGACATGCCCACTGAGGGTTTTGAATGGCCAACAACCGGTGGCTACGCAACAGCTTCGTCTACCTCCTGATCATCATTGGCGTCATCGTCATCTTCTATACTCTGGTGCCCGGCTTTGGGGCCAGGAACGAAAAGCCCCTGACCGCCGTTATCGCCATGGCGAAGAACCACGAGATCAGGGAGATTGTGGTGGACGGCCAGCGGTTGACCGTGGAGCTCAGGTCTCCCAGCGCCGCGGGAACCGGCCAGCTTACCAGCCGTATGGGCGAAGGCACCGACCTGATGAAGCTGCTGGTGGACTCGGGCGTGGAGGTGGGCACTCCCAGCGGCGTGGAGGTGCGGTTCAAGGGTTCCAGCGGGGTGGGCAGCGTGCTGGGGCTTCTGCTTAACTTCCTGCCCCTCATCTTCTTCGGCGGCCTGATCCTGTTCATGATGCGCCAGGCCCAGGGCAGCAATAACCAGACCTTGAGCTTTGGGCGCAGCCGTGCCCGCATGTTGCCCCTCAACCGGCCCACCGTCACCTTCGCCGACGTGGCGGGGGTGGATGAGGCCAAGGCGGAGCTGGAAGAGGTGGTGGAGTTCCTCAAGTACCCGGAGCGTTTCCTCTCCCTGGGCGCCCGCATCCCCAAGGGAGTGCTTCTGATTGGGCCGCCGGGCACCGGCAAGACCTTGCTGGCCCGCGCCGTGGCTGGCGAGGCCGGAGTCCCCTTCTTCCACATCAGCGGCAGCGAGTTCGTGGAGATGTTCGTGGGCGTGGGCGCGGCCCGGGTCCGCGACCTGTTTGACCAGGCCAAGCGTAACTGCCCGTGTATTGTCTTTGTGGACGAGATTGACGCCGTAGGCCGGCACCGGGGCGCCGGACTGGGCGGCGGGCATGACGAACGTGAGCAGACCCTGAACCAGATTCTGGTGGAGATGGATGGGTTTGAGACCAACACTAACATCATCGTCCTCGCCGCCACCAACCGCCCCGACATCCTGGACCCCGCGTTGCTGCGGCCGGGGCGCTTTGATCGCCGCGTGACCCTGGACCTGCCCGACGTGGTGGGCCGCAGGGCCATCCTCAAGGTCCACTCCGCCGGCAAGCCCCTGGCGCCGGAGGCTAACCTGGATGTGCTGGCCAAGGAGACCCCCGGCTTCAGCGGGGCCGACCTGTCTAACTTGATTAACGAAGCGGCCATCCTGGCCGCCCGCAAGGGCCTCAAGAGCATCTTCATGGCGGAGCTTGAGGAGGCGGTAGAACGGGTGGTTTCCGGCCCGGAGCGGAAGAGCCGGGTCATCAACCGCCGGGAGAAGGAGATGACCGCCTATCATGAGGCAGGCCACGCCATGGTGGCTTGGGTGCTGCCCCATGCCGACCGGTTGCACAAGATCTCCATTGTGGCCCGCGGCAACATGGGCGGGCATACCACGTTGCTGCCCGAGGAAGAACGCTACCTGTGGACCAAGAACCAGTTTGAGGACATGCTGGCGGTCACCATGGGCGGCCGGGTGGCCGAACAGCTCATCTTCAATGAGGTAACCACCGGAGCCAGCAACGACCTGGAGCGGGCCACCAAGGTCGCCCTTAGCATGATTAAGCGGTACGGGATGAGCGAGGCGCTGGGCCCCCGCACCTTTGGCAAGCGGGAGGAGTTGGTATTCCTGGGCCGGGAGATTAGCGAGGAGCGCGACTACGGCGACAAGGTGGCTGAAGAGATAGATACAGAGGTCAAGGAGATCATGGCCTTGGCCTACCGGCGGGCGGAGCAGGTGCTGGTCACCCACAAGCCCAAGCTGGTGTCGGTGGCGGAGTACCTCATTGAGCACGAAACGGTAGCGGGAGAAGAGTTGAACCGCTTGTTTAACAGCGACGGCGCTGGTGGCGATATGGGGGCGCCGGTTAGTCCCACTCTCACTCCGCCTCAGCCGTATGCACCGCCCGTCCCACACCAGGGCGCCGCGCCGCGGCCCGCGCCGACCATGCCCAGCAGTGCGGACCCAGTGCCGTAGCCCCCTCCAGGCAACTACTTGTGACTAGCGGCGATGCCGGCAACGGAATCGCCGCTTTTCATGGCGCGGCGGCGGGGCTCTCCGGCGCTCCCTCCAGCGGCAACTGCCGGAAGTGGAGACCCCAGGTTTGCATCAACGCCTCCACCCGGGGGTCCCGCAGGCCCACCAGCTCCCGGAAAAACCCGGCCAGCGCGTGGGCGGGCAGCAACTGCCGGTCGCACACCCAGCTCCGCTCCGCCGGGGTAACATAGATCATGCCGCTCTGGTGGCTGCACGAGACTTGAATCCTGGTCAGGTCCTCCCCGGACCGAATGGTCATACCGGCCTCGGCCATGTGGCGTCGTCCTCCGCTAGAATCAGGGCGCCATTATATGGGCGGCGACGGTTACCATCAAGACCACCAATCGTAATCAACGGCAGCTTATAGCCACCAACGGAACCACTACTCCCTCCCCTTCGATGGGAGAGGGTGAAGGCACTCTCCGCCCACACGACAGGGTGTTAACCAGGGCAGAATCGCCGCAACAAACCAAGTCAAACCACCCTGGATAATGGTAGAATCTAGGGCGTTGGCTTGGACTTGGTGGCTCCCGGTCGCCGGAAGCTGTAGCTGGCAGCAGCGGCAGCCACCGGCTTGACCGTATACACTACGACTGGCTTGAGGACTCTGAAAGATGTTTCAACCCGGCGGGTCTAGACAACCTGAACTGGACCTGGAGCAGATCTTTGGCCGGCTCCGCCAGTGGCTGGACCGCCGCACCGGCGGGTTTGGCGGGGGCGGGGTGGTGGTGCTGGTGGTGGGCGTCATCGCCGTCATCGCCGCCATCTGGGCGGCCACCGGCTTCTACACCATCGATCCGGGGCAGGCCGCGGCCCTGCGGTTCTTTGGCGCCGTGCAGGGTGACCCGGTAGACCAGGACGGGCTCCACTGGTGGTGGCCTGGGCCGGTGGGTAATCGGGACGTGGTCCTGGTCACCCAGACCCGGAGCATGGGATTGGGTTTCATCAGCGGTCCCACCGGG
>JBGPJN010000126.1:0-8803 GCA_041485445.1 Dehalococcoidia bacterium | reverse complement strand
ACTCTTTCTCCTTAGGTCCCGAAGAGATCTTCTACAAAGGATGGATACCGCTACCAAAAGGGACAAGATACCAGATAACCTTTGACTTGCCTGTTCTAGTAACAGGAGTGGAACGAAGGTTTGACCAGCCTGGAGGTCCACAGGACAGAGAAATCGTAACTAAGAAGTTCCACCAGGAGTTAAGACACTTCCTGGCGAAGTGTAGCTAAAGGAGGCAACTCAAGTGAAAGTAGCAATTCTGGACGATTATCAGAGCGTGGCAGAGAGCATGGCCGACTGGTCCCGGCTGCCGCCGGGCGCCCAGGTGCAGTACTTTCACGACCACATCGCCGACCCCGATGCCCTGGTGCGGCGGCTCAGAGAGTTCCAAGTGGTCATGGGCATGCGGGAGCGCACCCCCTTTCCCAAAGCGGTGCTGGCCCGCCTGCCGGAGCTGCGGCTGCTGATTACCTCCGGCGGGCGCAACGCCGCCTTCGACACCGAGGCGGCCACCGAGCTGGGCATCGCCGTGTGCGGCACCACTGGCGAGGGGGAAGGCCCCACCGAGCTGACCTGGGGGCTGATCCTCGGCCTGGCGCGCCAGATACCCCAGGAGGACCAGCGCACCCGCCAGGGCCAGTGGGGCACCACCGTGGGCGTGGGCCTGCACGGCAAGACCCTGGGCCTCCTGGGACTGGGGCACATCGGCTCCCAGGTGGCCAAGGTGGGCAACGCCTTCGACATGAACGTGGTCGCCTGGAGCCAGAACCTCACCGCCCAGCGGGCCGCGGAGTGCCAGGCCGCCCTGGTGGACAAGGACACCCTGTTCCGCGACTCGGACATCGTGTCCATCCACGTGCGGCTCAGCCCGCGCACCCGCGGACTGGTGGGCGCCCGCGAGCTGGGACTGATGAAGCCCACGGCCTACTTCATCAACATCTCCCGCGGGCCCATCGTGGACGAGAAGGCGCTGCTGGACGTGCTAACGCGCAAGGCCATTGCCGGCGCGGGCATTGACACTTTCGACGTGGAGCCCCTGCCCAGGAATCACCCCATCCTCAAGCTGCCCAACACCCTGCTGACGCCCCACGTGGGCTACGTGACTCAGGAGGCCTACCGCGCTCACTACACCGGCACCGTGGACGACATCCGGGCTTTCGCCAGCGGCGAGGCCATCCGGGTGATCAACCCCGAAGTGCTGGGCTCGCCCCAGTTCCGGGGACCGGAGTAGCCAAAAGGCGGTCAGCTTTCAGTAGGTTGATGACCTCGGCGATCGCTTTCTGCATCTCTGAGGGAACACCCAAGAGGTCGGTTAGCTCATGATTAGTTACGAAGATGCAATGAGGGCACACCCAGAGTTGGCCAAGTATGGAAGCAACGCTGTCCTTTTGCTTGCGTTGCAACTACGATTCCCACTCGGCGAAGTAGACATAGATTCTGTTGCCGCCGATGCCCTTACAGATGGCTATGACGACAAGAAATGCGACCTGGTGTACGTGGACCCCGGTGAGGGTATAGCTGTGGTAGCTCAAGGCTACATGGCTCAGGGCGACAGGACTGGCGCGCCAGCCAACAAGGCCAGTGACCTTAACACGGCGGTTGCCTGGCTACTGACTCAACCGGTTCACCGGTTGCCTCAACCTCTTCAGTCGGCAGCAGACCGGCTGCGCGAGGCTTTGGGCCAATCCCAGATTCGGTCCCTGCATCTTTGGTACGTACACAATCTTCCGGAAACTCAAAACGTAAATAGTGAGATGCAAACTGCTGCATCCACCGCTAAGCAATTGCTGGCTGGACTTGTTGGTGGCGCAGAAGTGGAGGTAGCCGCGCTTGAAGTAAGAAGGAAAACCTTTGCTGAATGGTACCAGGCAGCTCAAGTTCCGATTATTGTCACCAAAGAGATTGAAGTGACAGTTCCGGGTGGATACCAACTCAAAGGCTCTGATTGGGCGGCCTATGTAACCGCTGTGCCAGCCACGTGGCTTCATGGGCTATACAAGGAATACGGCATGGACCTATTTTCGGCTAACGTACGCGGTTATCTTGGTTCCAGACATAGCGACAAGAATATCAATTTTGGCATCAAACAGACGGCGCAATCCGATCCTTCACACTTCTGGACATTCAACAACGGAATCACAGCTTTGGTGCATGATTTCCAAATTCCGAAAGGACGCGGTAAAATCAAGCGTTTGACAATTCGTGGGATTTCAGTAGTGAATGGTGCTCAAACCACAGGTGCCTTAGGAACTCTTGATGCGACTCTGAGCGACACGGCAATGGTTCCTGCAAGATTTGTGAAATGTAACGCCCCAGCCACCGTCCTCAACATTATCAAGTTCAACAACAGCCAAAACAGGGTTACAGCACCAGATTTTCGAAGCAATGATGCTGTTCAAAACCGTCTGAGGCTAGAGTTCCGGGGCATCCCCGATGCCGAATACACTGGCGGACGTCGGGGCGATATCACTGATGCCATCAAGCGGCCTGCTAACCTGATACCCTCAGAAACAGCGGCACAAGCAATGGCCGCATTTCACCAGCAGCCCGTGTTGGCGTACAACGGGAAGTCCGAAATATGGGAATCTCACTATTCGACCTTTTTTAGCGAACGCACGACAGCTCGCCACATTGTCTTTTGCTATTCCCTTTTGCGGGCTATAGACACGCGGAAAATTGAATTGTCAGGCATGGGCAGTAGGACCGTGACTGAAGAACAACAACTGTCGTACCTCAGAAAACGAGGGTCCAATTTTTTGCTTATTGCCGCGATTGGAGGTTGCCTCGAGACGTATCTGGGGCGAAGTATTCCAGATAGGTTCCTCTTGAATTTCGGAGCTGGCATTTCCCATTGGCAAGCCGCAACGTTTTGGAAGCCTATAGTTGAATCGTCCCTATCTTTCTACCAACCACTGGACTCAGCCATCGGGCTCGGTTTGAAAAGCAATGTCAACGTCCCAGCGGCAATACAAACCTTTACATCTTTGATGGAGGCTACCAAGTCTGCAAATAAAGCATTGTTTGAGGCATTTGCCGCTACAGTCCAAGTCAACTGATCGTACGTTGGAAAACGTCTTGGCGGGGTGAGCAGCATGAAAGCGGTGCGCATCCACGAGTTCGGCGACGTCAACGTCCTGCGCTGGGAGGAGACTCCGCGCCCCAAGCCCCGCGCCGGGCAGGTGCTCATCAAGGTGGAGTCCTCGGGGGTCAACTACGCCGACATCATGCGGCGGCGGGGCGGCTACCCCGGCCCGGACCTGCCCTCTACGCTGGGGCTGGAGGCCGCCGGCTCGGTGGTGGAGCTGGGCGAGGGCGTCACGGGCCTGACGGTGGGCCAGCGGGTGATGGCCATGGGCCAGGGCGGCAACGCTGAGTTCGTGGCGGTGAACGCCGGCTACGCCTTCCCCTACCCCGAGACGCTGGACCCCGTGCACGCGGGCGGCATGCCGGTGGTGTTCCTCACCGCCTACCACCTGCTCAAGACCCGCGGCCAGATGCAGAAAGGAGACACCGTGCTGGTGCAGGCGGGCGCATCGGGCGTGGGCACCGTGGCGATTCAGCTGGCCAAGGCCTGGGGCGCGCGGGTGATTGCCACCGCCTCCACCCAGGACAAACTGGACTTGGCCCGCTCCCTGGGCGCCGACGTGACCATCAACTACACTACCCAGGACTTTGAGGCGGTGGTGCAGAAAGAGACCGACGGGCAGGGCGTGGCGCTGGTGCTGGAGTGCGTGGGAGGCCCGGTGCTGGAGAAGAGTGTGCGCTGCGTGGCTTCCTACGGGCGGCTGGTGGCCTACGGCAACGCCTCGGGCACGCCGGCAACCATCCCGGCGGCGGACATCTTCCCGGCCAACCGCACGGTCATCGGCTTCAGCATGGGGCGCTCCCCGGCAGGCCGGCTGGACCACAAGAAGGCCTGGTCGGAGCTGCTGCCCCTGGTGGCCAAGGGCCAGGCCAGGCTGGTGGTGGACCAGGTGCTGCCCATGTCCCAGGCGGCCAAAGCTCACCAGCACTTGGCCAACCGGGGCACCCGCGGCAAGGTGATTCTTACACCGTAGGACCAATCCCTCCCCTGACCAAGGGGAGGTTAGGAGGGGTGGTGGACCACCCCCTCTGTATTTCCCCCTTGGGAAGGGGGAGAAGGACGAATGCCCAGCCTTGATTGGGGCAGAGGTCTGGTTCCTCCCCTTACCAAGGGGAGGCTAGGAGGGGTCGTACCACGCCCTCGGTATCTCCCCTTTCGCAAGGGGAAAAACGGTTGGTTCACACATTCCTTTAACGGAGGGTTGACTTATGGCAGACGCTATCTCCGTCCATCCCGGCGACGTGCTGGTGATGGTGGGCACCCGCAAGGGTTCATTCCTGTTGTCCAGCGGGCCGGACCGCCAGCACTGGCAGCTTTCGGGCCCCCACAACCCCGGCTCCGACGTGTTTCACCTGGCCTGGGACTCCCGCGCTGGCCGCGTTCTGGCGGCGGTGAACCACGCCATTTGGGGGCCTCACATTGAGCACTCCAACGATCTGGGGGCCACCTGGGCCTCGGCCAAACAGAAGCCCAACTTTTTCTCTGAGGACGACCCAGCCTTGAGCAGGCTGTGGCATCCTACCTGGGACACCTCCAGACAATCGCCGCGATTTGCCGCCGAGGGCGCTGAGACCCTGAAGCGGGTGTGGCACCTGGAGCCGGGGCGGGCCGACGAGCCGGGGACCATCTATGCCGGTGTGGAGCCGGCAGCGCTGTTCAAGTCCACCGACGACGGGCAGACCTGGCAGGAGGTGTCCAGCCTGTCGCAGCACCCAACCCGCAGCAAGTGGAATCCCGGCGCCGGCGGCCTGTGCCTGCACAGCATCGTCCTGGACCCGGCGGACCACCAGCGCATGTGGGTGGGCATCTCGGCGGCGGGCGTGTTCGCCACCACCGACGGCGGCGTGACCTGGAGCCCCGCCAACCAGGGAGTGCGTGCCGATTTCCAGCCCGACCGCTTCCCCGAGTTCGGCCAGTGCGTCCACAAGGTGCTGGCCCCCTCGGCGCGGCCTGGGACGCTGTACCAGCAGAACCACTGCGGGGTCTACCGCAGCGACTCGGCCGGGCGGCAGTGGCAGGACATCTCTGAGGGGTTGCCCTCGCGCTTCGGCTTTGTCCTGGGGCTGCACAGCCAGGATCCCGACACACTGTACGTGGTGCCCGAGGACCAGGCGGTGGGCGACGAGGCCGGCGGGATGCTGCGCTACGCCGCGGAGGCCAAGTTCCGGGTGTTCCGCAGCCGCAACGGCGGGCGGGACTGGGAGCCGCTGACCCGCGGCCTGCCCCAGCGCCACGCTTACCTGCACGTGATGCGGGAGGGCATGGCCACCGACAGTCTGGACCCCTGCGGTATCTACGTGGGCACCGCCAACGGCCAGGTGTTCTACTCCCGCGACGACGGCGACCAGTGGGAGCTGCTGGTGGAGTACCTGCCGGCCATCAACTCGGTGAGCTGCGGGCTGGTGGGGTAAACGTTCATGAGTCATTCCCAGATTTGGTAACGAGGAACACCATCTGCGTCATCTTCGTCGTTCCGGCGTAGGCCGGAACCCAGAGTGGTTGCCTTGCGTCTATCTGCTTGTGAGCAGGCGGAACGACACGTTGTATGTGGGAGTGACCTCTAACCTATCCCAACGCGTCTGGCAACACAAGAGTGACGTGGTTGAAGGGTTCACCAAACGTTACTGCGTGCACACGCTGGCGTGGTACGAAGCGCACAGCACTATGGAAAGCGCAATCTCCCGCGAGAAGGCCATCAAAGAATGGAACCGTGCCTGGAAAATCGCGTTAATCGAAAAGTCACATCCGGATTGGCGTGACCTGTCTGCAGAGATAGGCTAGTGGATTTCGGCTTTCGCCGGAAAGACGAAGAAGAACTAGCTGAACCGCTACTCATGTCACGAGCGGCTTGTAAAACTCGAATCCTGCGCGGATAATTATTGCACTTCTGTCGGATTTGTCTCAGGTTAGAAGGGCAGGAAGGGCAAAGGAGGTGAAGTGATATGAACACTTTGGTAAAGGTTGGTGGTGCGTTGGTTCTGGCGCTCATCCTCTACGTGTTTGTGCAAGGGGTGGCGGCCGAATTCTTGCCCTTAGTAAAGTAGGGGCGGGTTTCAAACCCGCCCAACACTGGTGCCTGCTTCCCCCCTTGGTAAGCGGGGACGGGGTGGGCCGTCCTTCTCCCCATTGCGAAGGGGGAGATACAGAGGGGGTCGTCTGCGCCCCACGCCGTGCGGCTGGAGCAGAGCAGGGGTCCGACCCCTCCTAACCTCCCCTTGGTAAGGGGAGGAACAGGACGGTTCTCCCAAGCGAGGTTCGGTATCCGTCCTTCTCCCCCTTACCAAGGGGGAGATACAGAGGGGGTCGTACTCCCCAGTAAGGTCACCCCCCCACCTGGGCCTTGATCTCCTCCAGCCAGCGCCACAGCCGGTCCCACACCAGCCGCCGCTCGGCGTCGGTGAGCGGGCGGTCCAGCTGCTTGCGGCTGGCGGTCACCGCCTGGCCCGCCAGGAAGCCCCAGCAGCCAGGCTCATCCCGCAACCAGCCCACCACCTTGGCCTTGTGGCTGCGGACCACCCCCTCCAGCAAGGCATCCAGGGTGGCGGGTGTCAGGCCGGCCCGGCCGGGCGGCGAGCGGTCCCCAGGCGGCAAAGTGTCCAACGCGGTTAGCCGCCGCCCACGGGCCGCACAATCTCCAGCACGTCGCCCTGGCGCAGCAGGATGTGGGGGAACCGGTCCTTCTTCACCACCTCGCCGTTGTACCCCACTGCCACGAACTGGAGGTTCACGCTGAAGGACGCCAGAAAGCTGGCCAGGTCGGTGCTGGACTCCAGGTTACGTGGCTTGCCGTTGACGGTCAGGCTAATCATCTCGGGGCTGTCTCCTCCGCGTTAAATCCCCCACCCCCCTTGGCAACGGGGCGACACGGGGGACTTCTGTCGCGGCCAGGCTGGCCCCACGGGACCAAGCCTCCAGCAGTGTCTGCTTCAAACGCCGGGCGGCTTCCCGAGGCTGGGGCGCGGCCAATATGCTGGTGATTACCGCCACGCCGCAGGCCCCCGCCTGCATCACCGGCGCGGCGTTGCCGGGGTGGATGCCCCCGATGCCGATGATGGGGACGGAACAACTGCCGGCGATGCGCCGCACCAGCTCCGGTCCGGCGGGCGGCAGGCCGGGGTGGGACGCGCTGGCGTACATGGTGCCCACCACCAGGAAGTCGGCGCCCTGAGCCACCGCCTGGACCGCGCCCTCCAGGGAGTGCACCGACCGGCCAATCAACTTGCCCGGCCCCAGCACTTTCCGCGCGGCGGCCACCGGCAGGGCGTCCTCGCCCAGCTGCACTCCGTCGGCGTCGCAGGCGGCGGCCACGTCGGCCCGCTCGTTGACCACCAGCAGCGCCCGGCCTGCGATGGCCCGCTGCATCTCCTGGGCCAGCAACAGCAGCTTTCCGCCGGGCAGGTCCTTTTCTCGGAGCTGCACCAAGTCCACGCCGCCGGCCACCGCCTCGGCCACCCGGCGCACCAACTCGGGCCCGTCGGCAATGACGCGGTCGGTGACCAGGCAGAGGCAGGGCTGGGGCAGGCACATGGGCATGGTTGCTACATGCGGGCCGGGGCCGGCTGGGGCACGTCGCTGGTGGGGCTGCTGGCGATGGCCTGGGCGCGCACCGGGATCCGCCCGGCCTGGTATGCCTTGCGCCCGGCCTCCACGCCCTGCTTGAAGGCCTCGGCCATCAGCGCGGGGTCCTTGGCCTGGGCGATGGCGGTGTTAACCAGCACCGCCTGGGCGCCCATTTCCAGGGCGCAGGCGGCGTCGGATGGCACTGCCAGGCCGGCATCCACCACCACCGGCACCCGGGCCTGCTCAATGATGATCCGCACCTCCTCCTTGGTGTGAATGCCCTGGCCCGAGCCAATGGCCGACCCCAGGGGCATTACCGTGGCGCAACCCGCCTGCTCCAGCTTCATGGCCAGCACCGGGTCGGCATGGATGTAGGGCAGGACGATGAACCCCTCGGCGATGAGCTGCCGGGCCGCTTCCAGGGTGCCGACCGGGTCTGGGAACAGGTAGCGGGCGTCGGGGATGACCTCCAGCTTGACGAAGTCGGTGCGGGTCACCTCCCGCCCCAGCCGGGCCACGAACACGGCCTCCTCGGCGGTGCGGCAGCCGGCGGTGTTGGGCAGGATGTTGTAGCGGGTCCAGTCGATGTAGTCCAGGATGGTCTTCTTGGTGGGGTCATCCAGGTCCAGCCGGCGGATGGCCACGGTGACCATCTCGGTGCCGGAGGCGTCCAGCGCCTGGACCATCTCCTCCATGGTGCGGTAGCGGCCGGTGCCCAGAATCAGGCGGGACTTGAACCGCTTGCCAGCTATGATCAGGTCATCCGACATGGCAGCTACTCCTTACGCTCAGCTAAGGCCAGCCTTCCCGCCGGCCGCAAAAACAGCACGACCGCCAGATGATGCTCCTGGCGGTCAAGAAGAACCTTAGCGTCGCGTCCCTGCGCCAGCATTACCTGGATCAGGTACAAACGGTCGTCCCGACACATCGGGACCTCTCAGCCTGGTTACCCCAAGCTCCCGCCGGAACATTACGTATTCGGTTGGTGAGGGAAGCTTAACACGGCACTGGTGGGAAGTCAACGCGACGACAGGTGCGGACAGGGCCGTTTCATTTTCGCCGCAAGGGCCTTGCCCCCGCTGGTTGAGTAGGCCCGACCGCGGACGGGACGTATCGAAACCCGTCTCCCCGTTGGTCTCGATACGTCCCGATTTTATCGGGACTACTCGACCAGTGAGT
>JBGPJN010000125.1:0-8811 GCA_041485445.1 Dehalococcoidia bacterium | reverse complement strand
GGCCATCGCCAACGCCCTCTACAAAGGCGCTGTCCCCTGCCTGGGGAGCATCTCGGTGAAGGGCACCACGGGTGTCACCGAGCGCAACTCCAAGCCCCGCGAGTACAACCCCACCTTGTCCAAGCAGTTGCTCAAGGAGGCCGGCTACGACCCAGCCACAAGATCAACATCTACGTTCAGGCCAACCGGGTGTTCAAGGACCTGGAGTTCATGGAGGCGGTGGCCAAGTATTGGAAGGACGTTGGGGTGACCACGGAGTTCTTCGCCCTGGAGCTGTCCAAGTACACGGAGATCCGCAGCTCCGGGTGCGGCAACTACACCAAAGAACCGGGGTACGCGCAAGCACTGGACTGCGCCCAGCGCGGCCCAGCGGCGCCCTTCCGGTCAACGTCGCATATCTTCACCACCGCCACCTCCAACGAGATCCTGGACATGCAGACTCAGGGCAACCGGCGGCTGGGCTGCTTCAACATCAACTCCCGGGTCTGCTACGCGGACCTGCAGAAGAAGATAGACACCGCCTCCGCCACCCCTACAGGCCCCGAGCGCACCCGTCTGATGACTGAGGTCGCCGACATCGCCTACGACGAAGTGTACTTCATCCCCTTCTTCCACAACCAGCTGGTGTATGGGCTGGCCAAGAACCTGGACTGGGAGCCTCTGTACTCGCCGCGGGTCCGGGTCAACACCATGAAGTTCAAGTAGCTACGGGCCACAACCAACGCGCAAGGCTCTGCGCCCCGGCCCTTCGCTACTAAACGCCGGGGCGCACGCTTTTTCACCCAGGGGCGATTCGTGAACCGCCCCTGCCACCAAATGACACGGTCCTGGTGGGGAAGGGGACTCCTTGACAGGGAGCACCCAGGTTACTACCATAAATCTGGTGGCGGCACTGGGGATTAGTATAGCGGTAGTACGTCTGACTCTGGATCAGATAGCCGAGGTTCGAATCCTCGATCCCCAGCCAAACTCCCGCCTGGACTGCCGCCGCCGGAGCGGCCATAATCCCTCACGAGGACCCCCCAGGCCCTTCTCCGGCTCCCTTCCCCTGCTGGCGCGCTGTACATGGCACGATGAGCCGCTAAGGTCCAGAGGTATTCTGGGGCAAGAAGTTGCCTCCTCCAGGGAGGTCCTATTTGGACGCGGACAGGTCATCGCCGGTCAAGGCTCCCCCCAGCAAGGCTCCACCAGGCCCAAGAGGCCTGCCCGTCTTCGGCTCGCTGCTAGGCCTTGGCAATCAGCCCCACCTGGCCATAAACCGCATCGCCAAACAGTATGGCGACATCTGCTCCCTGCGGTTCGGTAGCGTGCCCACCGTGGTCATCAGCCACCCCGACTTATTGAAGGAGGCTTTTGACAAGACCGAGCTGGCGGACCGGTGGGTGGGCGAGGTCAACGACATCTTGTCCCACCACGGTAAGGACCTGGCCTTCGCGCCGTACGGAGAGCACTGGCGACAACTGCAACGGTTTGCCAACCGAGAGTTGCTCAGTATGCGGCGGCTCCAGCAGATCCGTGAGCAACACATAGAAGAGGTAGTGAACTCCCTGGTCCAGGAGGTGGGGGAGCGGAGCGATTCCGGACTCCTGGTGGAGCCGCGAGAGATGCTGCCCCGCAGCAACGCGATGATCATGTTTCGCGCCATCTTCGGCAGCGATGAAAGTGACACTGGAGAGTTCGCGAAGCAACGAGACGAGCTGGTCAATCTGGTTTACTGGGTGTTCCAACACGCCACCGCAACCAACCTGGGGGACTACATCCCGTGGCTGAAGATATTGCCAAACAACACCGCAGAGGAAGCGAAAGGGAAGTTAGTTATCCGCGATCGCATCATTGGCTCCCTGATTGACGGTGCCCGGGCGCGCCCCGGCCTTGACCTGGCAAACCCGACCTGCTTGGTGGAGGTGATGCTGGCCAAGGAGAACCAGGGAGAGATTTCCAGGGAAACAGTCCTGCTCCTGATCAGCGACCTGCTTTTCGCGGGAATCGATACCTCGGCCCAGACGGTGAGCTGGTTGCTGCTCATCCTGGCCAATCGACCCGAGGTTCAAAGCCGGGTCCATGAGGAGATGGACCGGGTAATTGGATTGGACCGCCGGCCGACGCTGGAAGACCGGGACCGGCTCCCTTACCTAAACTCGGTGCTCTTGGAGAGCATGCGGTACCGCACCATTGGACCGCTGGCCGTGCCACACAAGGCCGGGCAGCGCTGCGAGGTGGGCGGGTTCACCATACCACAAGGCGCACAGGTGCTGGGCAATGTTTACGCAATACACCATGACCCCAGGTTCTGGGACCGGCCCGACGAATTCCTGCCGGACCGATTCCTGCCCCAGCCGGATGGCTCTCCCCCGGCGGCCCTGGCCGGCAACGCCTTCATACCCTTCGGCGTGGGGCACCGGGCGTGCCCCGGCCGGCGGTTCGGCGAGTTAGTCGTCTGGCTGCACGTGAGCAGGCTGCTCCACCGGTACCAGTTTCAAGTGGCGGAACCGGACACGCGGCCCTTGTCGGAAGAGGAGGTTTTTGGCCTGGCCATATCCCCCAAGCCTTTTTCGCTGCGGGCAGTCCGGAGGGGGATCTGACCGTCGCCGGACCCTTTCATGCTGGTCGCCACCGGCGCCACCACGGATGAAAATGGCTTCCTCTCCGTTTGTGGAAGGGGAACAGGGTGAGGGGCAACGCCCTCACCCCAACCCTCTCCCAGAGGGAGAGGGGGCCATTATCGTAGCAAGCCAAGAAATGCCGCGTCAGCCAAAGGCCAAGTGTTGTTGCCTGGCCTTTTGTTTTGCCTAAGAGCCTATCCTAATAACCGCAGAGAGCGCTAAGGACGCAGAGGGTTTACGATTGGTTTTCCATTACCTCAGCGGTCTCTGCGCGCTCCGCGGTGAGTTTTTAGGATAGGCACTAAATGGGCGGTCGCCGTTGGAACCAGCCGGCGGCCTGCTGGTAGGCCCAGGCCACCCGCAGCACGGTGGGTTCGTCAAAGGGCTTGCCGGCGATCTGCAGGCCGATGGGCAGCCCCTCCGCCGTGAAGCCGCCGGGGATGGAGATGGCGGGCAGCCCGGTCACGTTGAAGGGGCTGGTGAAGCTGCGGCCGGTGAGGGTCACGGTGGCGTCGTAGCCCTCCAGCAGCGCCGCGGGCTTGGGGGAGGTGGGCGTCACCAGCACGTCCACCTCCTGCAGGGCCTGGGCCATCTCCCGCTTAATCAGGCGGCGCACTCGCTGGGCCTGCACGTAGTCGGCGGTGGACAACATCCCGCCCAGCAGGAACCGCGCCCGAACCATGTCGCCGTAGTCGTGGCGGCGGGTGCGCAGATTGTGCTCGTGGAAGGCGAAGGCCTCGCCCATCATGATGGCCTGGTTGGCCGCCCGGGCGTACTCAATGTGGGGAATCTCCACGTCCCGCACCCGAGCGCCCAGCTCGGCCATCACCCCCAGCGCCTGCTCCACCGCGGCCAGGGTCTGGGGCTCCACGTCGGAGCCGGCGTCGTAGAAATACCGGCGGGGCACGCCCACCGTCATGCCCCTGATGCCCGCCTGCAGGGCCTGGGAGTAGTCCGGCACGGGGGCTGAGGCGGTGGTGGGGTCTTTGGGGTCCGGCCCGGCGATGGCCTGGAGCATCAGGGCGGTGTCCTCCACCGTCCAGGTCATGGGGCCGCAGTGGTCCTGGGACCAGGACAAAGGCACCACCCCGTAGGCGCTGACCCGCCCGTAGGTGGGCTTGAGGCCCACGATGCTGCACAGGGAGGCCGGCCCCCGGATGGACCCGCCGGTGTCCGACCCCAGGGACCCCATGCACAGGCCGGCGGCCACCGCCACGCCGGAGCCGCTGCTGGAGCCGCCGGGCATGCGGGCCAGGTCCCACGGGTTGCGGGCCGGGGGGAACAGGCTGGTGGGGTCGGGCCCGCCCAGGGCGAACTCGTGCATGGCCAACTTGCCCAGCAGGACCGTGCCCGCCTCACGCAGCCGGACCACGCAGGTGGCGTCGTTCTCGGGGACCCGGTCCGGGGTCACCCGGGACATGGCGGTGGTGCGGATGCCGGCGGTGTCGTACAGGTCCTTGAGGCCAATAGGCACGCCGTGGAGCGGGCCGCGGTAGTGGCCCCGCAGGATCTCCGCCTCGGCGCTGCGGGCCTGGGCCAGGGCCTGTTCCGGCAGCAGGGTGACAAAGGCGCGGAGCCGGCCGTTAAGCGCCTGAATGCGCTCCAGGTAGGCGCGGGTCAGCTCCACCGGCGACAGCTGGCCCTCCCGCAACAGCGGCGCGGCCTGGGCGATGGTCAGGTAGCAGAGGTCGGACGTGTTGGTGGACATTGTGAGGCTGACCTCCTGAGAAGAGCGATGTGGGCTTAGCTTTGCAGACGCAACACGGAGCGCCCAACCTACGGACAGGTTACCGGATGAAATCCCCGCCATGCCACTGGGCGTATACGTTCTTGACGGCACCCGCCTGTGCGGGAGGAGTGTTGCGAAGGAACACAGTGTAGATCTCCTCTTCGGTCAGTGACGCCTCTCTTGAAAGCATGAGCAGGTATATCTCCTTCCACGCAGCCCTGAATGGGTCAGGCCCCATCGTCTCGTACAGGTTCAGCAAGAGCCATTCACCCAGGATGTAGTTGCAGATATAGTAGGGAGTTTGTATGTGCGCAACAATTCCGACCTCTGCCACCATATCTACCAGTTTTTGGACACGGGTTATCCCTATCTTGTTGCAGTATGAGACACCCCCGGTGCTGGCGGTAAGGTCTTTTTTCCGCTCCTCCAGAGACTTGCCATACAGCCGGTCGAATACATAGCTTGCCATGAAGCCTGCACCACCTCCGGTAGGCCACAAATTCTTTGCACCTTCCCAAAAGTAATAACGGGCCAGCTCATGAACGATGATGTGATCAGTATCGCTGGTCGTCTTTCCCTGGCCTAGCCGGGGGTTCACGACCAAATGAGTGCCGGTATAGAGGCTCCATAGCTCGTCGCCAGTTACCGAATAACCGGTGAACCTGCCCGGAGACGCAAAGAGTAGAATAACCTCTTTCTGGGGGAATGGGACATCCATGAAGCTCTCCAGGGCAAGGATGGCTTGCTCCACCTGGGTGACTGTGGCACTGTCTCTTGCTTCAGGATTCAGGGCGAACACGGTGAGCTGAATATCCCCTGCCAGAGGCGCTGAGATGATCTTTGACTCGGCAAAGTGGGCGACCACCAGCTTGCGGAACTCGTCGAGCGATATTCGGACCTGATAGCCCAGGACGTTGACCAGGGCCGCCTCGTCGTCGCTGAGGCCGTCCAGAAACCACCCTTGTTTGACCAGAAGGGTATATTCGTCAGGGAAGCGAGTTCGGAGGTCGGCAAGGTAATACAAAGCCCAGTCGTCGTGCTGCTCAAAAGAGGTGGTGAGAAAGGGCATTTTCGACAGGCGGCTGGCGAGTGGCAAGTCACTCGCGGCCAGGGAAGCGAGGCGGCTCAGGGCCGACCATTCCCCATCGGCGATCCCGTCGGCTACCCAGGGGAACCCTAACGCGGTCCTGGCTAAGGCAGCGCCACGTGAAGGAATGGCGGCTAGACTCTGCAGGGCCTTCTGCTCGGCGTCGGTGATTCCATCACCAACCCAGGGGAAACTTGCGGCGGTCTTGGCCAGGGAACCATCCCTGCTGGCGAGAGAGGCCAGGTGTTCCAGGCTCTTCGCTTCTCCCGCGGTGACGCCATCGAGTACCCAGGGGAATGACGCAACGCTGGCCGCCAGGGGCTCGTCTAGCCGCGCCAAGGTGGATAGGGCGGAAAATGCGCTCTGCTCCTCCTGGGTGAGGCTGTCTTTGAACCAGGGCAGGCTGCTCCGGAGCCGCCGGTCCGGGTTAAGGGTCGGGACAGGAGTTGCTGTAGCGGTTAACTGGGGTGTAGGCTCGGCGGTGGGAGCGGGTGCTACGGTGGGTGCCTGCGTAGGCTTGGGGGTGGCAGTTGGTTCAGGTGTAGGTGTGGGCGCAAGAGTTGCTCTGGGAGTAGGTTCAAGCTGAGGGGTCGCCGATGGTAGTGCTTGGGGAGTGGCGCAAGCCATTACGATAGCCAACATTGACACGGGTATGAGGTAAACTAGGGCATGCTTCAGGGCAGGTCTGTGACCTCCCACTGGACGCCTCCAAGTCCGGCATGGAGCAACCTGCGGGACTGGCAGGCGGAGTATTGCCTTCACCGCTGGTGCCACTCCGCTGGGAAGACCATGACCGGCTCCTCCAGGGCCAGGCTGGGGTCATGGAGCATGGCCAACTGCTGGGTGAACTCCTGGTACAGGGGTAGCAAGCCCTCCAGCTCGTCGGTGGTCAAGTCCAGGCCGGCCCGCCGCGCCAGGGCCTTAATCTCTTCCAGGGTGACGGGGTTGGACTCGTGGGTAGACATGTGTCCTCTCCTGATAACCCCCATCCTGACCTTCCCCCTGAGATGGGGAGGGAGATAGTTCCCTCTCCCTCGATGGGAGAGGGCAAGGGTGAGGGTGATACCCCTCACCTCAATCCTCTCCCACAAGGGGAGAGGACGGTCCCCACCCTTCCCACAGAGATGGGGGGATTTGGGTCCTCAAAACACCGCGATGGGGTTCACCGGCGAGCCGGTGGTGTTGTGCAGCCGCAGGGGGCCGATGGACAGCAGGAACTCCCAGCGGTTGCGCTGGATACAGGCCTGGACCACGTCCTCCAGGTTGGCGTTGTCCAGGATCCACAGCCCCATGGCGGTGATGCCCACCTGGTGGATGGGCTGGGGCACCTTGGCGTACTGGGGCGGCGCCACGTCGTTGCCGGTGTCCGACCCCATCATGGCGATGCCCCGCTGGTGGAACAGGGGCAGGCAGGCGGCCTGGCAGGCGGTGGAGCCCTGGGAGCGGTCCACCGGACCTTCTACCTCGCGGCGGTGGAGCTGGCCGGTGCGGATGAGCAGCACGTCGCCTTCCTCCACCCGGAAACCGCACTGCTCCTCGGCGGCCAGGATGTCCTGGGGCGACACGCCTTCGCCACGCTCCAGCCAGTCAACGCCGCGCACCATGGGCACGTCCACCAGCACCCCGCGGGTCATGATGCCGTTCTTGGCCTGCTCCACCGAGCACACGGTGGCCCCCAGGCTGGTGGACACCAGGTGGGCGGGCTGGCCATTATATGTCTTGCCCTCCCAGAAGAAGTGGGCCAGGCTGTCCACGTGGGTGATGGTGGCGCCGTGGAAGATCATGCCGAAGTAGTCGGTGGCGGCGGCGTTGGGGCGGGCGCTGACCTTTTGCCCGCTGGCCCAGCCCTCGCCGCTCTCCACCATGAAGTGCACCGGCGGGACGGGGGCGTCGGCGGTGGACTCGAAGCGGATGGTGCGGGCCAGGGACACGGTCACACCCTCCTGCACGGTGGCAATGGCCCGCCGGGTCTTCTGGGGGGTGATGAGGTTCAGGGCGCCCAACTGGTCGTCCTTGCCCCATCGGCCCCAGTTGGACAGGGACTTGAAGTAGCCCAGGACCTCGCCTTCGGTGGGGATTTGGCCTGGCATGACTCTCTCCTTCCGGTTAGTCTGCAATCTGGGCGGATTATGCCTCAATGGTGGCGCGGGCGCAACGCGGTTGGAGCGAGGCATTGTACATGGGGCATCCCGAAATTTGGTGGCGACGAACACCACCTTCGACATATTCGTCATTCCGGCGGAGACCGGAACCCAGGGTGGCCCCAACAAGGCCGGGGCGTCTATCTCCTGGCGAGTAGGCCCCAAGGAATTGAAACGTATTTAGAAGATCGCGTTGCTCGAAATGTCGCATCTGCAATAGCGTGACCTGTATGAAGAGCTAGGACAACTGGATTCCGGCTTTCGCCGGAAAGACGAGAGCTATGTCGTCTCCAGGATGATTCATGTACCACCGGGGCGAAATCAGTCTCCCAACGGAGGCCGCAGGTGCACGTCCAGGATGATCTCGCACCAGCGGGCGGCGGCCAGCAGCCGAGCCTCGGCAAAGGGCGCGGCGGCCAGCTGGATGCCCAGGGGCAGCCCCGAGGCCGCCAGGCCCGAGGGGATGGAGATGGCGGGCAGCCCGGCGGAGGTCCACGGCCCCTGGAACATGGGGTTGCCGGTGTTGGTGCGGTCGGCCTGGGGCGGCGTGGGGGTGGAGGGGGTCAGCAGCACGTCCACGCGGCCCGCCAACTTCTCCGCCTCGGTGGTGAACCGCTGGCGGCGTTCCAGGGCACGGGAGTAGCTGACGGCGTCGGTGGCCAGCCCGCGGCCGATCATCTCCCGCAGCTTGGGCTGGTAGTCCTGGGCCTGGCGCTGGTACATGGGCTGGTGGAACGCGGCGCCCTCCACCTCCATGATGACCCGCTGGTCGGCCACCGCGGTCTCGATGCTGTCGGGTGTGGGCAGCTCCACGATGTTCCCGCCGGCCAGGGCCAGTCGCTCCGCCACGGCGTCCAGGTTCTGCTGGGTGGCGGCGTCGGCCTGGTCGCAGAAGAAGCCGCGCAGCACCCCGATGCGGGGCGTCCGGGGCTTCACCAGTCCCGACAGGTAGTCGGGCACCGGTTGGCTCGAGGCGGCGGGATCCTGGGGGTCCGGCCCGGCCAGCACCTGGCACAGTAGGGCGGCGTCCTCCACGGTGCGCACCAGCCAGCCCACGGTGTCCAGGGACCAACTGACGGGCACCACGCCATACCGGCTGACCCGGCCAAAGGAGGGCTTGAAGCCGACGATTCCGTTGTAGGCCGCCGGGCGCAGGGTGGACCCCACGGTCTGGGAACCCAGGGCGGCGGGACACATGCGCGCCGCCACCGCCACCGCGGAGCCGCTGCTGGAGCCGCCGGGGGTGTGGGC
>JBGPJN010000124.1:0-8817 GCA_041485445.1 Dehalococcoidia bacterium | reverse complement strand
GTCATCCGTCTCCCCCGTCGCCCCCCTTATCCACAGAGAGACCGCCGCCCGCCAGCTCCCGCACCTTGCCGGCGATATCGCCAGCGGTCACCAGGGCCTCGCCCACCAGCGCCGCGTTCACCCCCAGCCGGGACAGGCGTCGCAGGTGGGCGGGCGTGCTGATGCCGCTCTCGCTGACCATGACCTTGCCCGGGGGCACCCGCGGGGCCAGCCCCTCGGTCACCGCCAGGTCGGTGGTGAAGGTGTGCAGGTCCCGGTTGTTGATGCCGATGACCTGGGCGCCGGCGTCCAGGGCGGCGGTGAGCTCCGCCGAGTTGTGCACCTCCACCAGGCAGGCCATGCCCAGCCGGCGGCTCAGCTCCAGCAGCCCGGCCAGCTGCGCCGGCGTAAGGATGGCCACGATAAGCAGCAGCGCATCGGCCCCGGCGGACCGGGCCTCGTACACCTGGTAGGGGTCAAAAATGAAGTCCTTGCGCAGCACCGGGGCGCGCCGGGACGCCCCCGACTGCTTGATCTGCACGATGTGCTCCAGCTCCCCCTGGAACCGGGGGTCGGTGAGCACCGAGATGGCCGCCGCGCCGTTGGCGGCGTAGATGCCCGCCAGGCGCACCGGGTCGAAGTCGGGGCACAGCAGGCCGCGGGATGGCGAGGCCTTCTTCACCTCGGCGATGAGCCGCACCGGCGGGCCTTGTATGGCGGCGACCAAGTCCAGCGGCGCGGCCTGGCCGGCGATGCGCTCCTGGAGGGCCTCCAGAGACGCCAGCTTCTTCTGGCGCGCCAGCTCCTGACGCTTCTCCGCCACTATCCGGTCCAGGATGCTAGGCATCTAGGGCAGCACCGGAGCGCCATTTACGTAGGGCTTCAGGGCGGCGTAGATGGCGGAGTTGCACGGGGTGGGAACGCCCAGCTCGCAGCCCAGCCGGACCACCGTGCCGTTCAGGGAGTCCAGCTCCATGCGGCGGCCGGCGTTCAGGTCGTTGGCCATGGAGCTGCGCAGCCCCGGCGCCAGGGTGGCGCAGAAGGCCATCCACCGGTCCACCGCGTCCGCGGCCAGGGCAACGCCACTGGCCACCCCCACCGACCGCACCTCGGCCAGAGTATCGCGGAAAAAGGTCTTGGTCTCGGGGCACGCCAGCATGGGCCCCATGGGCAGGCGGGTTAGGGACAGCACCCCGCTGTTGCCGCAGATGCCCAGGAACTTCTCCCACAGCGCCAGCCGGATGTCGGGCGACTGGGCCGCGTCGATGCCCGCGCGCTGGAACGCCGCCAAGAGGCGGTGCACCCGCGGGCTGGCCGCCCCATCCAGCTCACCCAGGGTGATCTTGGCCAGCGCCCCGGACCGGTGGGCGATGACCCCCGGCGCCTCCACCGAGGAGAAGATTTGGGCCACGGCGCACATGACGCTCTTGGGGCCCAGGACTTTGCCGATGCGCTGATCGTTGTCGATGCCGTTCTGGATGGAGAACACCACCGTGTTTGGGCCGACGATGGGCTGGATTAGCTGGGCGGCACTGTCCGTATCGTAGGTCTTTACGCAGAAGAGGACCAGGTCCACCGCTGCCATGCCGCGGGGGTCGCCGGTGGCCTGCACCGGAATCGTAAAGTCGCCGGAGCGCCCCCCCGACTTCACCGTGAGGCCGCGGGCCCGCATCGCCTCCAGGTGGGCGCCGCGGGCGATGAAGGTTACGTCCTCGCCGGCCCGGGCCAGGAGTCCGCCGAAGTACCCGCCGGTGCCGCCGGCGCCCATGACCGCGATGCGCATAACCTGCCTCCCTGCGTGATCCTGGCAGTGCTCTGCCTGAATTGGGTCGAGAATGGTGGCGTCTAGGGTAGCCTGACCTCTTCCCCTTTGACCGAGCCTTGCTCAGATGTGAGGCACAAATCCCCCCAACCCCCCTTTTCAAAAGGGGGGCGAAGGGGGCATTTCGTCAGCCCAAGTTAAGAGATTTATCCAAGGGTTATCAACTTTCATGCAGGCTTCACGCCAGATCTTGGCCCAACCGCTGGCTCAGCGCCACCAGGGCTTCCAGGGTCTGCAGCGCCGCGCCGCTATCAATGACTTCGGCCGCCAGCGCAATGCCCTGGCGCAGGTTGGTCACCCGGTCCCCCACCAGCAGCACCGCGCCGCTGTTCAGCAGCACCACGTTGCGGATGGCGCCCGGCTCCCCCTGGAACAGCCGGCGCATGGTGGCGGCGTTCTCCTCCTTGCTGCCGCCCTTGAAGGCCGCGGTGGGGGTCCTGGGCAGGCCGGTGGCCTCGATGGGCACGGACCAGGGATGCACCGCGCCATCGTGCACCTCCCAGCCGCTGGTGGCGCCGGAGAGGGTCAGCTCGTCCAACCCGTCCTCGCCGTGGGCCACAATGGCGTGGCGGACCCCCAGCAGCCGCAGCACCTCGGCCATGGGGCGGGTCAGGTGGGGGTAGGCCACGCCCACCAGCTGGTGCTGGGCTTGGGCCGGGTTGGTCAGGGGCCCCAGGATGTTGAACACGGTGCGGATGCCAATCTCCCTTCGCACCGGAGCGGCGTGGCGCATGGCCGGGTGGAACACCGGGGCGAACATGAACCCCATGCCCACCTCGCGGATGCAGCGCTCCACCCCCGCCGGGGGCAGGTCGATCTTCACCCCCAGGGCCTCCAGCACGTCGGCGCTGCCGCAGGCGCCCGAGGCCGCCCGGTTGCCGTGCTTGGCCACCTTCAGCCCGGCGGCGGCGGCGACGAAGGCCGCGGCGGTGGAAATGTTGAAGCTGCCCTGGCCATCGCCGCCGGTGCCGCAGGTGTCCACCAGCGGGCCGGGGACATTGACCCGCAGCGCCTTCTCCCGCATTACCGCGGCCATGCCGGCAATCTCCGCGGGGGTCTCCCCCTTCAGGTGCAGGGCGGTGAGGAAGGCCCCCAGCTGGGCCGGGGTGGCCTGCCCCTCCATGATCTCCCGCATCACGGCGGCGGCCTCCTCCTGGCTGAGGGAGCGGCCCGACACCGTCGCAACGATGGCTTCCCGGATCATTTCCCGGCTTTCCTCTCTGACCAACCAGATTCCGAAGCTTATAGCTTATTATGTAGTTTACCCTATCTCCCTGTAAACCGGGGGGTGTCAGCTACGTTGGACTGGCGGCGCTGCGCGGGGTACTCTACCGACGAACCGGGGATTATATCGGCAATCTGGTGGCTGACATCCCATGTGGTAGACTCTGGCGCAGAGGCTTGCGGGCCGATTCCCGGCGGCAGATACCAAGTGAACGATGAAAATGAACGAGCCTAACGGTCTAGACGGCAGGCTCCAGAGGCCCCGAGATGCGCTGAAGACGCACTTCTTAGCGGCGGGCCGGGCCGTATGTGTGGGCCTGTTGGCCGGAATGCCAGCAGGGGTGCTGGTGGGGGGCTTCGGCTCACGGATAGTTATGCGCATCTCGGCCTTGGTGGGAGGAGAGGAGATTGCCGGGAGGCTCACCGAGAACGGCAATGTCGTTGGAGAAATCACCGGGCAAGGCACCTTAGAACTCGTTATCTTTGCGGGACTTGCTCCCGGAATCCTGGGCGGTCTCCTTTATGGGATCATCCGGGCTTGGCTCCCAGGCCGATCTTTCGCCAGAGGACTACTCTTCGGCGTGCTGCTGTTGGCGGTTTTTGGCGCCGGTATCATCAACAGCGGGAATCGAGACTTCGTTGAACTGGGGTCGCCGGGACTGAACGTCACCATGTTCGCGTTATTGTTCGTCTTGTTCGGGGTCGCTACGGCCACGGCCGCGACCTGGCTAGATGGCTGCCTTCCGCGGGTCATCGAACTCCGTCGCCGCAGGTACTGGTACCCAT
This sequence comes from Dehalococcoidia bacterium, assembly GCA_041485445.1. Lineage (GTDB taxonomy): Bacteria > Chloroflexota > Dehalococcoidia > Lucifugimonadales > UBA3495 > SHYG01. The sequence continues at coordinate 5,006 of JBGPJN010000124.1, read as the reverse complement.
ATGCGGTGGCTCCAGCAGTGCTGCTGCTCCCGCTGTTAGGTGGAGGTGTTGTTGGGATATTCGTGGCGGTCCCAGTCGTAGCGGTGGGGGTGGTGCTCTACGCAATGGCCGGTATCTGGTACTCACCGGCAACCCGGTTTGTCTCTCTGCTTCTAGGGTTTCCAGCGGTTCGCCAGGGTGCTAGGCTTCTGGCCTTCGGCGTGCCAGCCGGCATCGGCGGCGTCTTCCTGGTCCGGTCAGTGCTGGCGATTCTGGGCTGATCTGGAGAGGGCCGGGGTGAGGGCGTGGCCCCCGGTCAGGGCGCCAGCGGCTGGCCCACCAGGCCCCAGTAGGGGATGGTCAGGCCCAGCAACACGCCCAGGGCCACCACGGTCATCACCAGCCCAAAGGCAAACACCACCGGCGTTTCCAGCCCCGCCCGCTGATAGATAAACACGCTGGCGGTGCTCTGGGCGGGGTAGTAGATTACCGAGTCGCCCACCACCACCACGGCCATGCCGCACACCACCGGGTTGAGGCCCAGGGCCTGGCCGGTGGACATGGCTATGGGAATGACCAGGGCCAGGTATCCCGCGATGTTGGGCACCGCCAGGCGCACCGCCGCCGCCATCAACCCCAGGGCCAGGAGCATCACCATGGGACCGCTGCCCAGCTCCTGGATGCCCGTCACCAGGGCGCCGGAGAACCAGGCCGCCGCGCCGCTGGCCACCAGGGCGTGGGCCAGGGACAGGGAGGTGGCGATGACCAGGAAGTTGCTCCACCCCAGGCCCTGCTCAAACTCCTGCCAGCTCAGCACGCCGATGCCCGGCAGCAGGATCACCACCAGGGCGATCAGCGCGGGCACCGCCGGCGGCAGGCCGTGGGCAAAGTCGGTGAACCACAGCAGGGCGGTGCCCAGGGTGATCAGCCCGGCGCGCACCTCCACCGGCTTGATGGGGCCGCTGCTCAGCCCGGACAGGTCCAGCCGGTCGGCCAGCCGGAACCCGGCCCGGTGGTACAGGTAGACCAGCGCCCCGCCCACCAGCAGGTTGGCGTAGAAGGGCACGCTCATCAGCACGAACCACCGGGTCCAGGAGAAGTCTCCCAAGAGCCCGGAGGCCACCACCGGGGTAATGCCCCCGGCCAGCAGGGCGGTGGAGCCCAGCCGGTTCAGGGAGGCCATGGCCAGCATCACGCCCCGGTACATGGGCGACTCCTTGGGCACCCGCCAGCGGGCCATCACCTCCTCGTAGATGTGCACCATGATGGCGCCCCGGGTGCTGGCCGAGGGCAGGGCGAAGGTCAGGGCGGCGAAGGAGAAGAGCATCTGGAAGTAGAGGGCCTGGGGACTGCCCCGGGCGCTGCGGATCAGCAGCACGGCCAGGCGCTCCGCCAGGCCAGAGCGGTGCACCGCCAGGCCCAGGGTGAGGATGCCCATGAGGAAATAAGTGACCGGCTGGGCGAACCCATGCAGGGCCACCCCCAGGTCGGGGACGCCGCCCAGCACCACCAGCAGCACGACCCCCACCAGGCCGGTGACGGCCACCGGGACCACCTCGGTGAGCCACAGCGCCACGGCCAGGGCCATCACCGCCAGGGCGCGCTGGCCCTGGGGGGTTAGGCCGGGAGGCGCGGGCGCCACCAGAAGGGCCGCCAGCAGGGCGATGGGAATGGCTAGCTTGAGCGCCAGCACCCCGGGAGAGCGCCGGGTCAGCGCTACCGACATTCCCTGGGCCTTTTCATTCATCCTCCGAACACACCGTCAACATCCGGTCCGAAAATGAAAAGGCCCTGCTGACCAGGGGCGTTTCATTCTCGGCCAGTAGGGGCGCACCTGCGTGTGCGCCCCAGGGACAGACCTTCCACCCGAAGGGCAGACACGCAGGTCTGCCCCTACATTCGGGGACAATGAAACGGCCCTGCCCTGCTGACACTTGGGCCTTGCGCCTATGGCTGGCAATTTTGTAGGATGCTCCCACGCGAAGCGTGACCGGAGCATCCTACAAAATTGCTGAGGCAAGGCTGGCGCCGGGCCATGGGCGTCAGGAGACCCGGGGCTTCCGGCCCTTGCGGTCCAGGAAGCTCTTGAACCCTTCCTCCACGGTCAGGCCCTTCATGCGGCCCTGGCGGGCGTTGACCTCGTTGCGGAACTGCTCCTCCAGGGCCAGGCCGGTGTGCTCCAGCAACAGCTGCTTGATGTTGGCCACGCTCTGGGGCCGGTTCTTGGCAAAGCCCGCGCCGATCTCCACCGCCTTGTCCAGGAGCTGGGAGGCGGGCACCAGGTGGTTGAGCAGCCCGAAGCGGTACGCCTCTTCGGCAAACACCTCCCGGCCGCTGTACAGCAGCTCCTTGGCCCGCGGCCAGCCCACCATCATGGGCAGGCTCCAGGTGGCGTTCATCTGCCCGTAGTTCACCGCCAGGAAGCGGAAGCTGCTGCGCTCGCAGCCCACCAGCAAGTCCAGGGAGGTGGCCATCACCGTGCCCCCGCCGTAGCACAGCCCGTTGATGGCGCCGATGACCGGCTTGCTGCAGGAGGCCAGGCGCCAGGTGTAGTCGGCGCGTAGCGCCGTGATCCGCTCCCGTTCCTCGGCAGACAGCTCTCGGTTCTCGTGGATGTCCGCCCCCGCGGAGAAGGCCCGCTCCCCGCTGCCCGTGAGCACGATGGCGCCCACGCCGTCGTCGTCCTCCATCTGGGTGATGGCCTGGTCCAGCTCCTGAACCAGCCCCAGGTTCAGGGCGTTAAGCACCTCGGGCCGGTTCAGGGTGATGATGACCACCCGGTCCCGCTGGTCAACCTTGATGTGTTGAAAGCTCATGTTTCCTCCCGCCGATGCCAGTGTCTGCTGCCTGGAGATAATAAAGCATGATGGGGAGCCAGCGCAAATGAGGGGACGACGGTGGCCAGCCGCAGGGCCTATGGACCCCTGCATCAATCTCTTAACTGGCGCTGACGAAATCCCCCCTGGCCCCCCTTTGCCAAAGGGGAGTTCCGCCGCAAATGCTTTCCAACCGATTGAGATATTAGTGCAAGGCTCGGCAAAGAAGGCTCGGTAGATACTTATGCGCTGTTCAGCAGGTCCGCCGCGTCCCGCCAGGCGCCGGCGGGGAGCCGGAACTGTCGCCAGTGAATCACGCGAATCCCTGCGCCCGCCTCCACCCGGAAGGCCACCGGGGGGGCCGGCCACTCTGGGTGCTGGCCGGGCCGGTGCGCCTCCAGGGTCAGCACCGTGCGGCCCGCCTCCACCGCGGCCAGCCTTAGGTGCAGGCGGGCCTCCGGCGGCGCGGACAGCCGGGCCAAGGCCCAGTCCAGGCCCGGTCCCGAGTCCACCACCAACACCACCGTCTTGCCCTGACCGCAAAGCCGGCGACAGTGCTCAAGGAAAGCCAACAGCGGCTCCCGGGGCGAGTGGGGCATGAGGGCGCTGAGGGAGTCCACCACCACCAGGCTGAAGTACGGCGGCAGGGCGCCCAGGTGCCGGGCCACCCGGTCCAGCAGTGGACTGGGACCCAGACTGCCTCCCCAGGTTTCCAGGGGATAGATGCGCAGCCGGTCCAGCAGGAAGTGGTCCATCAGGTCCAGCCCCAGGCTCGCCGCCCGGGTGAGCAGGCTGGGCGAAGGCTCCTCGCTGCTGTAGTAGACCACCCCCAGGCCGGTATTCAGGGCGTGGCGGGCCAGGTGCTGGCACAGCACGCTCTTGCCGGTGGCGTGGCGGCCCTCCACCACCACCAGTGCTCCGGCGCCGATGCCGCTCAGGTGCTGGTCGATCTGGGGCCGTCCGGTGGCCAGGACCGGGACAGTTGGGGAGCCGCGGTCTGACATCAGCGGGAGGGATTCTCCTGAAAAGAGTTGGGCGGGACTAGCTGCGCCGCACCGGTGGGCGGACGGGTTGTCCGGTAATACTAAGGTCACACATCCTGGATAAAACTGCTTACAGCCTATCCCCGCGGGGGTGCTGAAGCTGGGTGGAAGTGGTGAATTTGAGGGACACTCCGGTGCCAGCTCCGCCGCGCCAGACCGGCGGCAAGAGCTCCCGGCGGGATGCCCAAGGGGGGACGCCCAAACCGGGGTGGGGTCACCCTGGAGGCGACCGCCCGAAAGTGTCAAAGTTGTGACGTCCAAGTTCCGATAATCTCAGTTTTGTTAGGGGGGATTCTCCCGCAGAAAGGCAGGCCCCCACCGATGGGGGCTGGAGCCTGGGAATCCCAACGAGGTGGTGCGTATGCTGGTTCAACTGAAGTCCTGTAATCGGTGCAGTGGCGACCTGGTGCTGGACGCGGGCGAGTGGCGCTGCTGGCAGTGCGGCCGCTACTCCTACCCGAAAATCGCCGGGCTGGAGCCAATGCCGGACCTGCCGGAAGGCGAGGCCGCCGGTGCAATGACCGAAGAGCCCAGGACCCGCCGGCACCGCCGCCCGCAATGGGCCGTGGGGGACATCAACTCCCTCATCGTCGCCAAGCTCCGCAGCGAAGAGCGCTGGTGGTCGCGGAACCGGGACCTGATCCAGTACCTGGACGAGCGCAGACCGGTGCGGGAGATTTCAACGCTGGTGGGCCGCAGCGAGCGGCAGGTGCGGGTGGTGCGGGAGCAGCTCAACGACCTGCGGGCCACGCAGCAGCCGCTGCGCGTCGCCGCCTGAGCGACGGCCACCGGGGTTCGGGTCCAGGCGTCCATCGCCGTACACTCGCTGGAGGGAGGCCGCTCCCTCCAGCTTCTTTTTGCCCTGCTCCCCACCCCAGGGCCGTTTCATTCTCCCCAAAGTAGGGGCAGACCTGTGTGTCTGCCCTGCGGCTGGAGGGGCAGACCTGTGGAGCCTGCCCTGCGGCTGGAGGGGCAGACCAGGGCGCATCCCGACACAGTCGGGACGCCCCTACGGGCAGACCGAAATGAAACAGCCCTCTCCCCACCCCAGGGCCGTTTCATTTTCGCCGCAAGGGCCTTGCCCCCGCTGGTTGAGTAGGCCCGACCGCAGTCGGGACGTATCGAAACCCGTCTCCCCGTTGGTCTCGATACGTCCCGATTTTATCGG
>JBGPJN010000123.1:0-8836 GCA_041485445.1 Dehalococcoidia bacterium | reverse complement strand
CCGCATGTTCATCCCGGCGCCTTGGATCACCAGCACTTGGGTCATGATGTTACCTCTCGTGTAGCTATTTTGGCTTCGGTGGGTTGCTCGTTGACATAACCGGCCAGCGGCAGGTCCAGCTGCACCATGAGCAGCCCCGACTAGTGTCGGGGTCAGGGAGGCCCGCCACGCCTAGGCGTCGTCGGCCAGCTTCCGGCGCAGCAGTTGGGCCAGGGCGGTCTGGGTGAAGGCGATGGCGCCGATCATGTAGCGGCTGGGCACCGGCCCCAGGTGCTCCCGGTGGGTGGGCGGGTGGCTGTGCACCAGGGCGGTGGCCAGCCCCGACAAGTCGGGGCACCGGAAACTCTTCCTCTATACGGAACTCAATGGAGTCGCGCCCCGACTTGTCGGGGTGCTTGCGGCGGGCCAGGCGCTCCCGGTCCACCTGGTCATCCTCGGTGAGGAAGAACCGCCGGGTCTGGGGGAACCACAAGAAGTGGTCGTAGACTGCCGAGGTCAGCTCCTCGGCGTGGCCCAACACCAACGGGCCGGTGGCCCGCACCAGCGCCAACTCTTGCGGAGTCAGGCCCACGAAGTCCGTCATCTCCCGTCCTTCACCTGGAGGACGCCGGCCAGTCGACCACCAGGGGCATGGGGTCGCTCTCCCTATAGAAATCAGTGCCGCCGGCTTGAGCGGAACGCGTTCCCGGGCTTGGCCGGCCCACTGACTATAACGCTTCGCCAGATAGACGGCAAGACAGAAGATCGTCGGGCTAACCCCGGCTCTGGCTGGCCGGCGTAGTCGTTGGCCGCCCCAGCAGCGGCGTGAAAAGCAGGGCAGGGGCCAGCAACACCAGTCCGGCCACGGCGTTGGCTGAGATGGACAATTGGGTGCCGAATGTAGCCGTCGCACTCCCCAGCTCCATGGCGCCGAAAACCACCGCCAGCGCGCCGATCTCCAGAGTGCCCAAAGGAGTGCCGATGCCGATGCAGACGCTCATCAGCCCCATCATGCGCCCTCTCATGGCCGGGGGCGCCGCCAGCATGGTGATGGTGCTCTGCATGGTGCCAAAGCCGGCCTGGCCCACGCCGCCGATGGTCAGCAGCCCGAAGGTCAGCCCGTACCAGGGAGACCACACGAAGGCCATGACCACCAGCAGCACCGCCACCGACCCGATGACAAACACCAGGCCGTGGCGCCGCAGGTTGCGGGTGGCGGCCATCAGCGTCGCCCCGCCAAGCTGGCCCAGGCCCTCGGCGGCGGCCAGCAGCCCCACCAGGGTGGCGCCCAGGTGCAGGTGGTCCCGCCCGATGGCCGGGATGAACTGCTGGGCGGGAAAGGCCAGGGCGTTCATCACGATGGTGATGTACAGCATCCCCAGCAGCATGCGGTCGTGGCGGGCAAACTGCACCGCCGCCCCCAAGCTGCGCCACACCGGCTCCCGCGCCAACACCTGCTGCACCGGCGGGATGCGAACCCTGGTCAGCACCCCCAAGTTCAGCAGGTGGATGATCAGGATGAAGATGTAAGCCCCGATGTTCCCCGAGGTGTCCACCAGCAGCCCGAACATCAACGGCCCCACCATCTTGCCCAGGGTGTTGCTCATGGTGTCCAAGGACAGGCCGTTGACCAGCCGGCCCGCGCCAACGATGTCCAGAATGGCGGTGCGCCGCGCCGGGTCCTCCAGGGACTTGGTGGCCCCTTGCAGGAACACCGCCAGGAAAACGTGCCAGGAGGCGATCTGTTCGGTCACGATGAGCGTCAGGATGGCCGCCGCGGTGGCGGAGTTGATGATCTGGGCGGCGGCCAGGATGCGCCGGCGGTTGATCCGGTCGGCGATGACGCCGGCGAAGGGGGAAAACAGGGGCCGCGGCAGGTGATTGAACACCAGCACCAGCCCCAGCTGGAAGGGCGAGTTGGTGGTCTGGAGGATGAGCCAGCTCAGTACCAGCAGCTCCATGCGGCGGCACAGCTCGTTGAGGCTGCCCACGTACCACAGAGAGCGAAAATGTCGGTCCTGCAGGACGGCCAGTATGGGCGCGCGGGCACGAGGGAGAGTTGCAGGCGGCAAGACGGCTGGCGCCTCCGGGCTGGTGCGTTAGCGGCAAGGCAATATTCTACTCTTTATTGGCGGGCCCGGAGACGTTGCAGCCAGGCTCAGGCGGCGGGCACTACGTCTCGGAACCGCTGGATGGCATCAATGTGCCCCTCCACCCCGCCAATGCCGCCCCGGCGGGCCTCCACCACCACGGAGGTGGCCCCCATGTCCTGCCACTCCCGCAGTTCGTTGGCCCAGTCCTCGGGCTGCTTGCCCGCCAGGCGTAGGCGGGCTTCAACGCCCACCGCGGACCGGTCCCGGCCGGCCTCGGCCACGTAGGTTCGCAGCCGGGCGATGGCCTCCCGACCGGCCTGGTTGGGTGGAAAGCTGGGGAACCAGCCGTCGGATATCTGGGCGATGCGTCGCAGCACCGGCTCCGGGGGCGCCGGGCTGGCGGAGCTGCCCGCGCCGAACCACACCGGTATTGGGCGCTGCACCGGCAGGGGGTTGAGGCCGGCGTGGGTGATGTGGTGCCAGCGGCCCTGGAAGTTGACCACCTCCTGGGTCCACAGCGCCCGCAGCACAGCCACCTGCTCCTCGCTGCGCCGCCCCCGGTTATGGAAGTCCTGGTTCAGGGCCTGGTACTCCAGCGGGTTCCAGCCCACCCCCACGCCCAGGCGCATGCGGCCCCCGCTGAGCACGTCCACCTCCGCCGCCTGCTTGGCCACCAGGGCCGTCTGCCGCTGAGGCAGGATCAGGATGCCGGTACCCAGTCCCACCCGCTTGGTGACGCCCGCCAGGTAGCCCATCAGTGTGAAGGGCTCATGCATCACGCTGTGGTGGGTGTAGTAGGAGTTGGCCAGGTGGGGATGGAACTGGGGGTCTCCGCCCAGCACGTGGTCGGCGATGAACAGGTGGGTGTACCCCAGGTCCTCGGCGGCCTGGGCAAACTCGCGGACCGCGCCGGGGTCCGGTCCAATCTCGGTCTGGGGGAAGATAACGCCGATGTCCATGACGGACCTCCTTAGCTACCAACAGATATGGAGTTAACCACAGAGAACGCGGAGAGCGCGGAGAGCGCGGAGAAAGCCTTTATTCCTGCCTCAGCGATCTCTGCGTCTCTGCGGTGAACGGAAATCGGCTACCCCCGGTACTCGTCGCCGCAGTCGCCGATGAGGCGGTACAGGTCCCGGCCCCGGCGCAACACGGACTCAATGCCCTCCAGGTCCTCCGCGTCCAGGGCGAAGTCAAACACCCGGGCGTTGTCCTGTCGGTGCTCGGCCACGCCCAGTCGCGCGCCGATGATCACCCCCGCCACCGCGGGCCGGTCCAGGATGTAGCGCACCGCCACGTTGGCGATGCTGACCTCCTGCCCGGAGGCAAGCCGGTGCTTTTCCGCCACCCCCTGGAGTGCCCGCAGCAGCTCCTGGAACAGCACCCAGCCGCCCCAGGCGTCCACCATCTGTTTGTACTTCTGCAGACTGGCGGTGTTAAGGGCGGCTCTGGGCGGCTCCGGCTGGCCCAGGTGCCGGTGGGACAGCAGGCCGCCCGCCAGGGTGCCGTAGGTGAGCAGCCGCACTCCATGGGCCTGGCAGAAGGGCGCCATCTGCACCTCGGGCCGGCGGTCAATCAGGGAGTACTGCACCTGGTTGGACACCACGACAATACCCTGCTCCAGGATGCGCTGCACGTGGAGGGTGTCGAAGTTGGTCAAGGCCAGGTGCCGGATGCGGCCCGCGTCCCGCTGCTGGGCCAGCAGGGTCAGGGCGTCCAGGTACCGGGAGTCCTGGTAGTCCCACCAGTGGAATTGCAACAGGTCCAGGGCTGGCACGTCCATGCGCCGCAGGGACCGGGCGATGCTCTGCTCCACCAGCGGCGGGGTCATGGGGCCGGGCCGGGGCACCCACTTGGTGAAGGCCTGGATGCCGCCCAGTGCCTGAGGCCCTCGGGCCTCGGCCAGCCGGCGCCGGAACTGGCCGACGAACTCCTCCGCCGGACCGTAGTGGTCTGCCAGGTCCCAGGTGGTGAAGCCGGCGTCCCGGTAGTCCAGCATGCTGGCCACCGCCGCCTCCGGGTCAATTCGGCCGTGGGCGCCGGACACCTGCCACATCCCGTTCAGGATGCGGCAGGTCCGGAGGCCGTTGGCTATTTCCGTCTGTGGAATCATCCCCAACTGGTCCCTTGGTCTCCGGTGGCGGGACATCGCCGTGAAGGCGGCTGGCCAGTAGGAATTTCTCCCAGCGGGCCGGCCGCCCCCTCAATCCATGCCCCATGCCCCATGCCCCATGCCGGGAGTCTAACGCACTGCGGCGGTGGCGCCGATGCGGTAGGCCCGGGCGGCGGTGTCGTGGAACAGATTGGCGCGCTCCGAGGCCGAGTAGCCTTTGGAGAACCGCTTGAAGCCGTTGAACAGGATGTGGTGGGAGAAGGACACCTTGTCCGGCGGGAAGTTGCTTTCAAACATGCACCGGTTGGGACCGAACTGCTCGATGCAGTAGGTCATCAGCGGGGCCATGGACTTGGCCAGCTCTTCGGAGCCGACGGGCTTGGTCCGAGTATGCCAGTCAAACCCTGCGCGGGGCATCCCGATGCCGCCCAGCTTGAGGTAGATGTTGGGACTTTGAGCCACGGCGGCGATGCCCTTCCGCCAGGCGAGCATCACGTCCTCCGGGTTGGTGTCGTAGGGGGAGGTGCGCATCAGCCCGCCGAGGTGGTTCAGGACGATGGTCAGGTTGGGCACGGCTTTGGCGAAGGCCGCCAGCTCAGGCAGCTGGTGGAAAACTACTCCGGTGTCCATGGACAGGCCCATCCCCGCCAGCACTTTGGCCCCGGCGCGGAAGTCGGCGGAGGCCAGCACGTGCTCCTTTTCCCGGCTGCCCACCTCTGGATGGGGGTCCCAGGTGACGGTGTGGCGGATGCCTCGGAACCGGTTGGGGCTGGCCGCCTTGAGGGCCTCCAGCACCGGCTGGACCTTGGCTCCCAGGTTGAGGTTGGCGTGGCCGACGATGGCCGATGCCACCCGGGTGGGACCGTACACGCCGCTGGCGCTGGCGGCGGCCATCCCTTGGACAAACTCCACCTCTCCCACGGGGCGCATTTCAACGGGTCCGTCAGGCCGGTACATCACCCGGGTTTCCACGAAGACCGTGGACTTCACGTTATGGCCGGCGTTTACGTCGGCCAACACCTCGTGCAGCAGGTACCGCTGGTAGGGGATGCGCTCGGGCCGAAGGTCCCAAAGGTGGTGGTGGGGGTCGCAGATGGGGAGCTCCGGCTCCAGGGTGGGCTCCTGGGTCAAGGCCAACCAGTCATTTCCGCCGTACGGCATATCCGACCCTCCAATTCAGCATTTTGTCCGCAGGGGACAACCGCAAGACATAATAGCAGATGCCGGCCCGCTGGTCTCGGTGGCTGTCCTCTAGTAACAGTTTGGAGTCTGGTGTTGGGCTCCCCATCAGCGTTCCAAATCTATGGAGCAGCGGCTGCTCAGCAGACTTTCGACCATCCCCCTTGCCCCCTTCCTGGCCAGGAAGGGGGCAGAGAAGAAATGTATCTGGGGGACACCCCCAGACCCCCGGCGAGGGGTTTCACCCCTCCGCACACCCCTTGGCCGCCAAACCAGCTACGTCCGGTACAAGCTGCGCGAGGGTCATCAACCCCGCGCGTCCCCCGCCAAGTCTGAACAGTTACGCCCCGGGAGCCGGCGGACTACAGCACCGCGTAGTCGGCGTCCCGCTGGTTGGTGATGAACATGTGGCCGGGGGCGTGGGTGATCATCAGCGAGGGCCGGCAGCTCAGGGCCACCGCTTGGGGGGTCACGCCGCAGGCCCAGAACACCGGCTCCTCGCCGGCGCGGACCTCCACCGGGTCGCCGAAGTCGGGGCGGGCCAGGTCGCGGATGCCGATGTCATCGGGGTGGCCGATGTGCACCGGCGCGCCGTGGGTGGCGGGGAACCGGGAGGTGACCTGCACCGCCCGGACGATCTGCTCCCGGGGGATGGGGCGCATGCTGACCACCAGGGGGCCGGAGAAGGCCCCGGCGGGCACCGTGGGGATATTGGTGATGTACATGGGCACGTTACAGCCCATCTCCTGGTGGCGCAGGGGTATCCCCACCTGGGACAGGGCCGCCTCAAAGGAGAAGCTGCAGCCCAGCAGGAAGGAGACCAGGTCATCGCGCCACAGGGGCAGCAGGGAGTCCACCTGGCCCGTTAAGACTCCTCCCTGATAGACGCGGTAGGCGGGCACGTCGGTGCGCAGGTCGGCGCCTGGCGCGGTGAGCCGCGGCTCGGCGCTCCCGGCCTCCACAACCTCCAGCAGCGGGCAGGGTTTGGGGTTGCGCTGGCAGAACAGCAGGAAGTCGAAGGCCAGGTCGCGGGGCAGGATGGCCAGGTTGGCCTGGACGTAGCCCGGCGCCACTCCCGAGGTCACGCCCCGCCAGCGGCCGGCGCGGATCAGGGCCCGGACGTCTTGGGGGCTTTTGGCCAGAAGCTGACTGCTGGAAGGGCGTGCCTCATGGCCGCCGGCTAGGGTAGTGTGGCTCAGAATGCGTTGGGTCTCGCTACGGACCTTGTCCAGCGTGAGGCCCAGGCTCTCCAGGACGCCCGCGGCCACACCCTCGCCCTCCCGCAGCAGGCCGATGAGCAGGTGCTCGGCGCCGATCTCGGTGTGGTTCATGCGGCGGACTTCATCCACGGCAAACTCCACCACTTTCTTGGTGCGGGGGGTAAGTCCAATCTCGCCCCGTGCCGGCCTCTCACCCCGGCCGATGACAAACTCCACCTGGGAACGCACTACATTGGGGTCAACGCCCAGGCTGGAGAGAACCTGCGCGGGCACGCCCTCGGTTTCCCTCATCAGCCCAAGGAGAAGGTGCTCGGTGCCAATGTAGTTGTGATTAAGACGCTGGGCCTCTTCCTGGGCCTGGGACAGGACCCGCCGTGCCTGTTTTGAGAACCGCTCAAATCTGCTTCCCATGATCCACTCCTTCATCCGCCGGCACCAGCTCCCAGAGGTGACGGATGGTGCCGCTCAGGTCGTCCAGGAGAAAGGCCAGGTACTCGGCCCGGCCGCGGTACTCCTGGGCCCGGTCCGCGGCATCGGAGACGGAGGATAGCTGGGTGAAGGCCTCCCGAATCCGCCGGTCCCGCTGCTCTTGGCCCAGGCGGGTGGCGTAGGCGCGCACGGCGCTGTCCTGCTCCAGCACCTCGCCCCGGCTGAGGGCCACGCCTTTGACCGCCAGAGTGAGGCTGGCCCACAGCAACTCCTCGCACTGGGTCCAGTGGCCGGCGCGGATCTCTCGGGAAGCCCCCTCCAGAAACCGGAGGCTCTGCCCGCGGTACCGCTGCAGTTTGTCACTGTGGGAGTCCACGCCCGTGTATCCTCGAATCCCCGCCCAATGATACCGTTGGCGGCAGACCGAGACCATTCTAGCATAGGGGCGGGACTGTCCGACCGGATGCCGTGTCGCCGTTAGTGGATCGCCAATTCGCCTTGACGCCGGTGGGCCAGTATAATAGCTGACAAAGATGGTCACGGTTAAGGGGGTGTGCTATGGCGAGTATCGGGGACCGGGTCAAAGTTAATTTCCACCGCGGCGCGGTCCTATCTGGTACCGCCAGCATTATCGGAGAAGCCCCTTTAGCTGTGTGGGGTAAGATTATGGAAGACCTGGGACATAGCTGGCTGGTGCAGTTAGAAATCTCTGTTGAGGGCAAGAACCTGATCGTGATACCTAAAGAGGCCGAGATTACCAGTGTCAATTCGTAGCCCGCTGGCGGCCTTGGGCGCTCTCATGGTGCTCCTGCAAGGTATCGCGGCGGCGGCGCTGCTGCCGTTGGAGTCTCAACCGGAACTCCAGGCGCGGCTAGTGTGGATGATGATCGCCGTGACCGGCGGACTGGCGCTGGTGGTCGCCGTGGTGGTGCTCTGGTTCACCTTCAAGAATCCGGGGCTACTCTTCAATCCTAAAGACATCAGCCCGGAGGTTCACCTCGACTTGTACCGGTCCTCCAGCCGAGTCCCCAGAACTCTGAGGCCGGCGCCTAGAGGAGAGGTCACCTTCGAGGTGAGCCGAGAGAAGCCTACGAATCCATAGTCAGAACATGGCGGTAGCTCAAGGAATGGGAAACTCCTCCGCCAGCGCCTGCCGGAAGGCCTGCCAGTCCGCCGGCTCTGCCTCCGCTCCGGCGCCCCAGCCGTCGAAGTGCAGGAGCTGGTCCAGGGGCATCCGTTCCCGCCAGCCAACGGTTTCCAGCATGGGCTTGCTGGGGAACTCCACCGGGTAGCCCAGGCAGAGGTAGGCCACGGGCATCACGTGGGCCGGAATGCCCAGGATCTGGCGCAGCTGGGGCTGCTTGAGGATGCTGACCCAGCCCACTCCAATGCCCTCCGCCCGGGCCGCCAGCCACAGGTTCTGCACCGCGCAGCAGGTGGAGTACAGGTCGGTCTCGGGCGCCGAGTTGCGGCCCAGCACCACCCCGGCGCGGGTGGGGTCGCAGGTGATGCACAGGTTGACCGGCGCCTCCAGGATGCCCTCCAGCTTCATGGACAGGTACTGGGACCGGCGGGGTTCGTCGAAGAAGCAGGCGGCGGCCTGACGCTCCCGGTGGTACAGCTCATTGACCTGCCGGCGCACCGCCTGGTCGCGGATCAAGACAAAGTCCCAGGGCTGCATAAACCCGACGGAAGGCCCGTGGTGGGCGGCCCGGACCAGCCGGGCCAGCACCGGGTCCGGGATGGGGTCGGACCGGAAGTGGCGGATGTCCCGGCGGGTGTAGATGGCCCGGTAGACCCCCCGGCGCTCTTCGGCGGCGAAT
>JBGPJN010000122.1:0-8946 GCA_041485445.1 Dehalococcoidia bacterium | reverse complement strand
GGTCAACCCGGTGATGCCCTTGGACGTGGAGGGGTCCACCCCGCAACAGGAGCCGCCCAAGCCCTCCCTCAGTCTGCTTCTGATCCTCAGCGGCTTGCTGGCGGTAGGTGTGGCCTTGATCCTCACCTTCTTCCTCTCCCGCCGCATCCTGGCCCCAGTGGAGTCCCTGGCCAAGGTGGCCCGCCGGGTGGCCCAGCGGGACTTCTCCGCCCGAGCCGAGGTCCATTCCAAGGATGAGGTGGGGGAGCTGGCGCGCACCTTCAACTCCATGATTGAGGAGTTGTCCCGCACCGAGGAGCTGCGCCGGAACCTGGTGGCCGACGTGGCCCACGAGCTGCGCACGCCGGTGACCAACCTGCGCGGGTACATCGAGGGCATCGCCGACGGCGTGATCAAGCCCGACGCCGGCACCCTGGCCTCCATGCAGGGCGAGGTTATGCTGCAGACGCGGCTCATCGAGGACCTGCAGGACCTGGCGCTGGCCGAGTCCGGGCAGATGCAGCTCAAGCTCCAGCCCTGCGACCTCAGCGCCCTGGTGCGGCATGCCGCCGCCACGGTCCAGCCTCAAGCCCAGCCCAAAGGCATGGGAATTGAAGTGACCAGCCCTGACCCTCTCCCCATCCTGGCAGACCCGGAGCGGGTCAGCCAGGTCCTGCGGAACTTGCTGATTAACGCGGTGAACTACACCACCCCCGGCGGGCGGATCCGCCTGCAGGCCTCCCAGGCCGACGGCTACGCCCGCATCCAGGTGGAGGACGACGGCCCCGGCATTCCAGCCCAGGACCTGCCCTACATCTTCGAGCGGTTCTATCGGGTGGACAAATCCCGCTCCCGGGCCACCGGCGGCACGGGACTGGGACTGACCATCGCCCGCAGCCTGGTGGAGGCCCACGGCGGCCGGATTGAGGCCCGTAGCCAAGTGGGCCAGGGTACCCAGTTTGTGATCACACTGCCCATCCACGGGACGTCGGCGGAGTAGGCCCCCCGGCGCCGCCCGAGCTGGTTGTGAGAGACTTCGGGTATAATAATCTAACAGGAACTTAAAAGTTCCCAGTTAGGATGAACCCAAGCACTGCAGTTGGAGGGGAGGCGGACCATGCGGAACCAAAGCAGGCCCTATGCCATGGCCATAACTGCGTTGGCCGCGGCAGTGATTTTGGTGGTGGCCTTCGCCTGGAGAGGCCCTGGTCTGGAGGGGATCACCTCCCCAGCGGCCGCGGCCCTCTTTGATGAAGAGCAGGTGCAACGCATCTACGAGGACGTCAGCCCCGCGGTGGTGGCGGTGCACATAGACCGCCGAGTGGGCGGCTCTCTGGTGCAGGTGGGTGTGGGTTCCGGATTCCTGCTGGACCGGGAGGGGCACATTGCCACCAACAACCACGTGGTGGAGGACGCGGACCGCGTGCGGGTAGTCCTGGCCAACGGCGTCAGCGCCGAGGCCATAGTGTTGGGTCGTAACCCGGCCAACGACTTGGCGTTGATCAAGGTGGACCCCGCCAAGGTAGCCGGCATCAACCCTGCCCCCCTGGGGAACTCCGCTGCGGTGCGCCCCGGCCAGATGGCCATCGCCATCGGCAACCCCTTTGGGCTGGACGGGTCGGTCACCGCCGGCATCATCAGCGGAGTCAACCGGGACCTACCCAGTGAGCTGGGGCGCTCCATCCCCGGCGTGCTCCAGACCGACGCGCTGATCAACCCCGGCAACTCGGGCGGCCCGCTTTTGAACAGCGCCGGCCAGGTGGTGGGCATCAATACGGCAATCCAGATTACCCCCCTGGAGGTGCCCGCCGCGGTCCAGCTGGGCCGCCGCAGCATCGGCTTTGCCGTGCCGGTCAACACTCTGCGTGACGTGCTGCCTCGGCTCAAGGAGGCCCGCGTGGTGCTGCCCGCCTGGCTGGGCATCAGCGCCACCACCGTGGACCCTCGGCTTGCCGAGACCGTGGCCGGCCTGCCCGTGGACCGAGGGGTCTACGTCCTGGGGCTGGGCCCCGGCAGCCCGGCCGCCAAGGTCGGCCTGGTGCCCTCCGGGGTGGACGCCCGGCGCCGGCCCAAACCGGGCGGCGACATCATCGTGGCCATCGAGGGTAAAGACGTAAAATCGGTGGCTGACCTGGTGTCGGTCTTGAACCGCCACCTGCCCGGCGACCAGGTTGCCCTCACCGTGTGGAGGGCCGGGAATGAAGTCCAGGTTCCCGTGACCCTGGGGGAGTGGCCGGCGCGGGTGTCCACCAGCGAGGAGCCCCCGGAGCCGCCCTATACTGACGAATGGCAACTTCCCGGGAGACCGGAAATCCCCATCATTCCGGGGCTACCGTTGCCCCGCCTGTTTCCGGAACATCCTCCCAAGTAACCAGGAGCGTCCTTAATTTCTAAGGAAGCTTCTGGACTCTCTCGACACCGGGCCCCAGCCGTCACCTGGGCCCGGTGTTTTTTTGCCGTTGGCGCCCCAAGTCTTGTGGCGGCCCTGGCCGGTACGGTAAAGTAGCCCCAGCGTTCCACGAGCATCCCTGCGCGGATCTCGGACTGGAGAACTCCCATGAACACCGGGCAGTTGGCCGCCGGCGCCTTTCGCTTCAGCCAGTGGGATGAGGCCCAGGAGTACTACCTGGAGCACGGCCTCACCGATGGCCTGCCCATCGTGCCGCCCACCCCAGACCGGGTGCTGGCCATGCTGGAGCATGCCGGGCTGGCGCCGGAGACCGTCATCGGCACGGAAACCATCCGGCAGAAGCGCTTCACCGCGGAGAAGGTGGCCATCAGCGCGGTGATGGCTGGCTGCAAGCCGGAGTACTTCCCGGCGGTGGTGGCCGCGGTGGCCGCCTCCTGCCAGCGCAGCTTCAACCTGCACGCCAGCAGCACTTCAACCAACGGCGTCACCGTGCTGGTGCTGGTCAGCGGCCCCTACGCCGCACAGATTGGCATGAACGCCGGCGTGGCCCTCATGGGCGGCGGCAACCGGGCCAATGCCACCATCGGGCGGGCCGTGAACCTGTTCAAGGCCAACTTCTACGGCTCGGTGCCCAGGGACATGGACAACTCTACCCTGGGACACCCCGGCAAGTTCAGCTTCTGCTTTGCCGAGAACCTGAAGGTCAGCCCCTGGCCCTCCCTGGCCCAGGACAAGGGGTTTGGCCCCCAGGGCAGCACGGTCACCATCTTTGCCGCCAACGCCCCGCTGCAGGTCAGCATCTACGGCGGCAAGGCGCCCGACGACTTCCTCACCGCGGTGGCCCACGCCATGCGGGGGCTGGGGCACTCCCTGTCCGAGGTGCTGGTGGTCATCAGCCCGGAGCTGCTGGCCTACCTGGGCGAGGCGAGTTGGAGCCGGCAGCAGGTGCAGGAGTTTCTGCACCACAAGACCCGCCGGCCGCTGCGGGAGTGGGCGGAGGGGCATCGGGTGGACCATGCCCAAGCGGGCGGCGACCCGGAGCGGTTGGTGGGCTGCGTGGCCGAGCCTGGCCGGATTACGGTGGTCCCCGGCGGCGGCATGGCGGGGGCCTTTGTCAGCATCATCCCATCCTGGGGCGGCAGCCGCTCCGTGACCCAGGCCATTCAGACCAGGAACCGATCCGGTAACCGCCCCGACTCGTCGGGGCGCTGAGGACGCAGAGAGGTTACGATTGGTTGACTATTGCTTCGGCGGTTTCGGCGCCGGCCCTGAGCCCGCCGAAGGGCGCTCGCCGGTGAATCTTCGGATAGGCGCTAATTTACCGAGCCTTACACAAACGTCTCAATCGGTTGGAAGGTATTTGTGGCGCAAATCCCCCCAACCCCCCTTTTAAAAAGGGGGGGCGAAGGGGGGATTTCGTCAGCCTCAGTTACGGAGCCTTGCATTGATCCCTAAACCGCTCGTGGTGAGCTTGTCGAACCATGCGCCTGCAACCCTTCGACAAGCTCAGGGTGAGCGGGTAGGGTGCCCAGTTTAGCAACCAGTGCAAGGCTCTATAAGAGATTCATGCAAGGGTCAATAATAGGAGGTTGCGCATCATGGCAACTAAGCAAGAGGGTGAGCTGGTGGTGCTGGACCCCCGGGACGAGGACGCCCGGCCGGTGACGGTGGCCGCCCGGCCCGCCAGCCTGGACGGCAAGGTCATTGGCCTGTTCGCCAACAACAAACCCCACTCGGAGGAGCTCCTCCGCATGATTGCGGACCTGATTGGGGAGCGGTACGCACTGAGAGGCGTGGTGGCGCACAATAAGGGCGGGCACCAGTGGCCCGCCACCCGGGAGGCGCTGCAGGAGATGGCGGGCCGGTGCGACGTGGCGATCCACGCCACCGCCGAGTGAGGGTCCTGCACCGCGTGCAGTGTGCACGACGCCATGGAAATGGAGCTGCTGGGGATCCCCTCGGTGGTGCTGACCACCCGGCCCTTTGTGTCCCAAGCCCACGCCATGTCCCGCATGCGGGGCGACCCGGACTACGGCCTGGCCGTGATCGAGCACCCCATTGTCACCCTGACCCATGAGGAGCTGCTGGCGCGGGCGCGGGTGGCGGCGCCCCAGGTCATCCAGCACCTGGTGGACCGGTAGTAGGTGGAGGCTGCGTCCAGACGGCGCGAATTGTAGGGGCGCGCGGCCATGCGCCCCTACCTTTGCCTCGTGGTCCCTATGTTCCAGCTTACGTCGGTCCCGCCACCGGCCCCAGGGAGTTGGGGCCGGAGCCGGCAACGTCGTTCACCTTGACGTAGGTCGGGCCGTTGGTCTTGTCGCACTCCAGGCTGTAGGTAACGGTGGTAGCTGACGCGGTGTTGGTGCTCAACACGTTCCCGGCCTGGGTCCAGCCAGTGGGGACCGTGACCTTGCAGTCCTTGATGTTGATGGGCGCGATGATTTCAATGAAATTGATGTTTGAGCTTCCGGTGGTCTTCACGGTGTAAGTCCACTTGGGCGGCCCCACCGGGTTCACCGTGACGGTGAAGTTGCCGCCGGAGGCGGTGGTGGCCACCGACGCCGGCACGGGGGTGGGGCATGCGGTCATCAACAGACCGACCAACGCCAACAGGACGAACACAGCCAGGCGATACCCAGTGTACTTCAGCATGTTCCTACCTCCAATCGCTGCCTCTCGCCGGTC
The DNA here is from genome assembly GCA_041485445.1 of Dehalococcoidia bacterium. Taxonomy (GTDB): domain Bacteria; phylum Chloroflexota; class Dehalococcoidia; order Lucifugimonadales; family UBA3495; genus SHYG01. The sequence continues at coordinate 3,872 of JBGPJN010000122.1, read as the reverse complement.
CCGGCGCAGCCGCTAGGCATCAACCACCGGCCCGTGTGCGCTGACGCGGCCCCATTATCTTTGGCCTCTATTACCAAGTCAAGGCGCGCCCGCCAGGACCCAGGGCCGTCAGCGCCGCGTCCGGACCTCACGCTTGATCAAGCTCAGCTGCGCCTTATCCGGCGACAGGAAGTGTTTGCTCAGGGTCAGCGCCTGCTGCTGGTAGGCTGAGCCGATGGCCGGGCCGTACAGGATGTCGGGAGGCTCCAGCATCTTCTCAAACCCCAGCTTGCACACCTTCTGCCCGTGCTCGATCATGAAGGGCACGTCGTGGGCCCGCACCTCCATCACCGCCCGAGTGCCGGCGAGGCGCCCCTGGGGGTCGTAGCCGAAGCCGGGGTCAAAGAAGCCCGCGTAGTGGGTGCGCAGCTCGCCGCTGGTGGGCTCGTAGGCCACCATCTCCGCGGCGAACTCAGGAGGGATGCTCACGCTCTCGGCGGACAGCAGCAGGTAGAACTCCTCGGGCTCCAGCACCAGGCGGTTGCCCCGCTCCGCCTGCACCGGCTCCCAAAAATCCAGCGGGTGGTACTCGGCCACCTTGGACAGGTCAATGAACTGGCTGTTTTTCTTGGCCCGGTAGCCCACCGGCCGGGGCCGCCGGCCGCGCCCGGTGGCCAAGTCAATGCTGAGAAACAGCCCGTCGGCCAGCAGCAGCCCGCGAGCCGGCACTGGTTTGCCGCCGGCGTAGAGGACCGGGGCGCGGTGGGCGTGATACTCCAGAGTCTCCTGGTCGGAACACCGCGGATCATTCTGGATGAGGCGCAGCTGGTTCAGGGAAAGCCCGGTCCGCACCTTGATGGTGAAAGAGCGGGGCACCACCTCCAGGTATAGCTTGCCCTGGTAACCGGCCTTGATCTCGTCGAACTGGTGGCTGTGGTCCGTGATCACGCGAGTGAAGACGTCCAGCCTTCCGGTGGAGCTGCGGGGGTTGGCCTTGGCATGCAAGTCCAGGGGCAGGCGCAGCTCTTCCAGCAGGGGGATCAGGTAGGGGCGGTTGCGCTCCAGCACCGCGCCGTCTTTCAAGGAAATCTCCCCCATGGAGAGGTCATGGAGCTTTTCCTCCACCCGCCGGGTGTCCGGCAGGAAGCTGCACCGCAGCCGGTAGGCCGAGTCCCCCAAGCGCAGGTCCAGACTGGCAGGCTGGAAGCTGGTGTTGGGGATGGGGGACTTTTCCGAGCGAATCACGCCCTGGGCCACGGCCTGGCGCAGCCGCTGCACCGGGAAGATGCCCGCCGCGGGCGCTGAAAGCTCAGGCATAGGGTTGGGTGGCCTTGGAGGGAGTGTGGAAATCCCATGTCTCCCCCTTACCAAGTGGGAGATTAAAGAGGGGGTGGTCTCGGTCCTGCAAGGGGGAACTACCCCTCCCTTCGACAAGCTCAGGGCAGGCTCTAACCTCCCCTTGGTAAGGGAAGGGAATGGTCAAACATCCGCTACAGCGGCAGGGAGATGGCCTGGCCCGATTGGGCGCTGCGGGTCACCGCCTCGGTCCACTCCATGTAGTGCACCCCCACGTGGAAGGGGGTGCGGGTCACCGGCTCCTGCCCGCGGACGGCGCGGACAAACTCTTCCTCCACCCGCCAGCCGTACTGCTGCTGGGGAGGGTTGGGGATCTCCGACAGCTTCTGGTCGCCCCGCTTGCCGCCAAAGACGTTGAAGCGCCCGTCCACGCGCAGGGTGCCCTGGGTGCCGTACAGCCACGCGTCGTTGCCCGCCGACAGCCCGGTGACGGCGCTGAACCGCATGTGGGCGGTGGCGCCGTTGGGCAACTGGCACAGGATATCCGCGTGGTCGGGGACGGTCACCCCCACCTGATTGCCGTTGTCATCCAGCCGGAAGGGCACGTTGACCCGAGTCATGGCCATCACCTTGGTGGCCTGGCCCACCCAGCGGATCATGGACTCGTACCAGATGCCCATGTTCAGGATGTTGTAGCCGCTGAGGTAGCGGTCCTGGCGCCAGTGCAGGGGGCTGGTGGCGTCCACGAACTCGCTGCCCAGCACCTGCACCTCCACCGCCAGCAGGTCGCCCAGATAGCCGTCGGCGATGAGTTGCATCAGCAGCCGGTCCACCTTGAAGGTGGTGGGCGCAGGCACAATCTGGGCGGTGAGCTCCGGGTGCATGCGGGAGGCGGCCAGCATCTCGTGGGCCTCCTTGGCGCTGGCGGCCATGCGGGCCTCGCACAGCACGTGCTTGCCGTGCTCCAGGGCGGCCACCGCCAGGGTGCGGTGCATGTAGGGCCAGGTGCCGATGCACACGGCGTCAATGCCGGGGTCCTCCACCAGCTGATGCCAGTCGTCGTAGACTTGTGGGATGTTGAACTGGTCGGCCACCCGCCGCCCCGACTCCTGGGAGCGGTTGGCCACCGCCACAATCTCTACGCCCTTCTGCTTCTGGAAGCCGGGGATGTGGCGCTCCCGGGTGTTGCGGCCGGCGCCGATGAGACCTACTCGGACCACGTCGTTGGTGCTGGCCATGATGGACCTCCTGGCGGCTCAGTCCCGTGGGGGTACTGGCGGTTTGCTGGCGGGAGTTACTGGTGCGGCCCCGATTATAGGGCAGTGGGACGGGGCAGTCCAGCGAAGGGTTACAATACTCCCATGCACCGGCCTTCAGCCGCTTCCCTGATCCTGGCGCTGGGCTGCCTCCCGGCCTCCGCCCGCTTCTGCGTGGAAGGGGAAAGCATGCGCCCCACGCTCCGGAACGGCCAGCAGGTGTTGGCCCACCGAATCAGACCCGCGGATGGCCCTCCACGGCGGGGCGACGTGGTGGTGCTTCGCCACCCGTTGGAGCAAGGCAACGTGATTATCAAGCGGGTCATCGGCCTGCCCGGAGAATACCTGCGCTTGGCCCAGGACGCAGTCTACGTCAACGGCCAGTCCCTGGCCGAACCGTATCTGGATGGCCCGCCTTGCCCAGTTAACCGGTACCCGCGGGAGTGGGTCGTGGCGCCGGACGCGTGGTTCGTCCTGGGAGACCGCCGCACCGATAGCCAGGACAGCCGCGCTTTTGGCCCGGTGCACCGGGAGTTAATCTTGGCGCAGGTGTGGTGGCGTTGCTGGCCGCCCCACGCCTGGGGACGGGTGCGGCGCGCCGGCACACTCCGGGGGAGCGCTCCAGGCTGATGCGGCGGGACCGGGGACGTAAAGTGCCCCCTTGGCTGCGCGCTGCCAGGCCACGGGCGACGGCGGTTGGCCCGCGTACTAGGCCAGCCCCAGCGGTGGCGCGGGCGTCTGGAGCGGGCCGAGGTGGGGCTGTCCCAGACTAGCCTGGGACGGTCGCAAATCGCCCTGTTTGTCTGCCATGCGGGGCAGGGCATGGGGCGGGGAGACACCGCCCACATGGCGGCCGGCTTGGTCTTCTATGCCCTCTTTGCCCTGTTCCCCATGCTGCTGGGCGTCCTGGCGGTGCTGGGGTTGGCGCTCCGATCGCCCCAGGCCCAGCAGGGCCTCCTGGAGCTGGTGACCAGCCACCTGCCCGGCTCCGCCCATCTGGTGCAGGTCAACCTGGAAGGCGTGGTGCGCCTCCGGGACGTGCTGGCCCTGGGGGCCGCCGCGGGGTTTGTGACCACCAGCAACATGCTCCTGGCCGCCATCGGCCGGTCGGTAAACCGGGCCTGGGGCATTCAGCAGGCCCGGCCCTCCTACCTCGCCCAACCCTGGCCCAACCCTGGCCCAACCCCTGCGCTGGGGCTTGGCCCTGGCGGTGGGCGGCCTGTTTCTGGTTACCACCTGGGTCAGCACCGGGGTGGAGCTCTTGGTGCAGGGTGTTCCCGGCCTGCCCGGGCTGCGGGTGCTGGTGGTATCCGGCGAGGCGGCCTTGCGGGCCATCCCTGG
>JBGPJN010000121.1:0-9082 GCA_041485445.1 Dehalococcoidia bacterium | reverse complement strand
CCAAGCGGCCCGCCGACCGCCACGGCGACGTGGCCTACCGCTACGGCACCTCCAACGACGGCATCCCCGTGCTGGAGGGTTCCATGACGTTCTTCGGCTGCGTGGTCGTCAACACCCACGTCTGCGGCGACCACACCATTTACCTGGGGGAGGTGAAGGAGGTCCGGCAGGGGCAGGATACGGACCCGCTGATGTTCTACCGCAGCCGCTGGTACCATCCCGCCCACCAGTAGGGGTGCACCGCAGGCAACAGCGGCCGTCGCTGCTAAAACGCCCAGCCCTCTCCCAGTGGGAGAGGGCTGGGGTGAGGGCGCAGTGCTCGGATAGTGTTTATAAGGGACGTCTCCCCCATTGGAAGGCGTCCCTTTTACTACGGACAGGTTTGAGGTTTCCGCGGGACCGGCCCGCCCGGGTCACTTCAGGGTGGCGAGAAACTCCTCGATGGCCTCGTTCACCGGCTGGAACTTCTCCAGCTGCACAAAGTGGCCGCCCTTGGGAATAACCCGCTGCCGCGACCCCTTGATCTCCTGGGATAGATACTCGGAGAATTTCACCGGGGTCAAGGCGTCGTCGCCGCCGCACAAAACCTGGGTGGGCAGGCGGATGTTCTTGACCTGGGACATCACGTCGAACCCGTCGCAGGCCTTCAGGTCGTTCAGCTCCACCTTGGGGCCAATCTCCTTGGTCCGCAGCATCAACACCGGTTGAAGGTCCGCCGCCACATTCCGGTATTGGTCCTGGTGCGCTTCCAGCCACTGCCCGTCGCCGGGGCTGCTCTCCTGGCAGAGCTTGAGCAGGTCCGGGTTGACCCGCAGCTTGGCGCCGGTGCCCAGCAGGATGATGGCCCTCAGCTCCTCGGGATAGCGCAGGGCGTACTGGAGGGTGATGGCCCCGCCCATGGAGTGACCGCACAGCACCACGTCCTTGTATCGGCGGGCGGTGATGAAGCCGCGCACCCACTCCAGGTAGGCGTCGATGCTGGTGCAGGGCTTGCCGGTGGGATGGCCGGGCAGGTCAATGGCCTTGGAGTTACGGAAGTGGCGCAGTTGGTAGTAGAAGGACAGGCTAGAGTTGCCAGCCCCGTGAAGGAATACCAGTTTCACCGAGCCTCCTTAGACTTATCCTTTGGAAAGATAGTGACGGTATGCCGTCATTCGTCACGATGATAATTGTAAACTCAACTGCGCCAGGCAATCAAGGGGGTGGACTGCCCCGGCGAGGATTTGTGACTTGAACGTTGCGCCTTTGGACCAGCCGGGTCGTCCAAGGCTTAGACCCTTGGATAAAGCTCTTAACTGAGGCTGACGAACATGAGTCATCCCGGATTTTCCGGCAGATGGTGGGAAGGGGAGATGGGCGCAGCCAGATTGAAAACGCAGTGGGCCTTGAGCCCAAATAGCGGCGACATAGCTTTCGTCATCCCGGCTTTCGCCGGGATCCAAACACTTCGCCTAAATACGGGAGATGGATGCAGAACTGTCACCCTGGGTTCCGGCCTCCGCCGGAACGACGAAGTTCACCCAAGTCGCAGTCTTGGATGCCAAACTTCGGGATGACTCATGTACGCCGCAACCACCTTCCATCCGATAGGTTAGTAATTTATGCAAGGCTCGGTAGTATAGAGGCGCCCCTGCGCATACCTGCCTGCCCGCCGGTCCTACTCCGCCGCGGCAGCCTTACCCCCCGAGCGCCGCCCGTTGCGGGCGGGGGCCGGGACCGGCGCCGGTTCCGGCTCCGGCTGGGTCTCCGGCTGACTTTCTTGGAAGCAGGCGATGGACGCCAGGAAGTCGTCGGCCTCCCGGTCGCGCCAGATAATCACGCCCTGGGTGGCCCGCCCGGTGACCCGCACGTCCTGCAGGTTGAGCCGCACCACCTGGGCCTTGGAGGAGATGACAAAGATCTCCTGTCCGGCGGCGTCGGTCACCACCTGGGCCGCCGCCACCTTGCCGGTCTTCTCCGTGACCCGGAAGGTGAGGATGCCGGAGCCGCCCCGGGTCTGAATCCGGTATTGGGAGAGGGGCGTGGACTTGCCGTAGCCGCCCGTGCTCACCACCAGCAGGTGGCTGTCGGGCGTCACGGTGCCCATGGCCACCACGCGGTCGCCCGGCGACAGGCGCATGCCCCGCACGCCCCCGGCGGAGCGGGAGCGGGGAGTCAGGTCCGTCACGGGGAAGCGGATGGACTGGCCTGTTTCCGAGACCATGATCACGTCCTCCGCCTGCCCCAGCAGGGAAACGCCCACCAGCTCGTCCTTCTCCTCCAGGTCCATGGTAATGAGCCCGGCGGCCCGGATATTGGCCAGCTCGGCCATGCGCAGGGCTTTGACCTCCCCCAAGCGGGTGCCCAGGATCAGCAGGTCCTCGTCCTTGACGCTCTTGACGGGCAGCATGGCCTGCACCTGCTCTCCGGGGGTCAGGGGCAGTAGGTTGACCAGAAGGGTGCCGCGGGTGGTGCGGGAGGTGTCGCCGGGGATCTGGTAGGCCTTTAGGGGGTAGACCCGGCCCCGGTTGGTGAAGATCAGCAGCATGGCGTGGGTGTCCACCACCATCAGGTCCCGCAGGGCGTCGTCCTCGCGGGTGGTCATGCCCCGCACGCCCTTGCCGCCCCGGTGCTGGGTGCGGTAGGTGTCGGCGGGCACCCGCTTGATGTAGCCCCGCTGGCTGAGGGTGATCACCAGGTCCTGGTGGGCGATGCGATCCTCCTCTGACTCCTCGCCCACCTCTTCCTCCTGGATCAAGGTGCGCCGGTCGTCGCCGAAGTCCTTCTTGATCTGGCGGGTCTCTTCCTGGACCGTGGCCAGGATCTTGGCGGGGCTGGCCAGCAGCTCCTCCAGCTGGGCGATGGTCTGGACCAGCTCCTTGTGCTCATCCTCCAGCTTCTCCCGCTCCAGGGCGGCCAGGCGGCGGAGCTGCATGTCCAGAATCGCCTGGGCCTGCACCTGGGTCAGCTGCAACTGGTCCATCAGGTTGGTGCGGGCGGTCTCCACGTCGGCGGAGCCGCGGATGATGCTGATTACCTCGTCCATGCGGTCCAGGGCCAGCAGCAGTCCCTGCACGATGTGGTCCCGGTCGCCGGCACGCTGCAGCAGGAACTCAGACCGGCGGCGCACCACCTCCTGGCGATGCTCCACGAACAGCACGATGGCCCGCTTGAGGGGCAGCACCTGGGGCTGGCCGTTGACCAGGGCCAGCATGATGACGTTGAAGGAGCTGCGCAGGGCGGTGTGGCGGTACAGGTTGCGCAGCACCACGCTGGCCGGGGCGTCGCGGCGCAGCTCGATGACCACGCGCATGCCCTGCCGGTCCGACTCGTCCCGGATGTCGGAGATCCCCTCCAGCCGCTTGTCCCGCACCAGCTGGGCGATCTTCTCCACCAGGGTGGCCTTGTTAATCTGGTAGGGCAGCTCAGTGACGATAATCTGCTGGCGCCCGCCCTTGGTCTCCTCGATCTCGGTGGCGGCCTCCATGATGATGCGGCCCCGGCCGGTGGTGTAGGCGTCCACAATGCCCGACTTGCCCCGGATGATGCCGCTGGTGGGGAAGTCCGGGCCGGGCACCAGCTCCATGAGCTCGGCGGTGGTGCAGTCGGGGTTGTCGATGACGTGGCAGATGGCGTCGCAGATCTCCGACAGGTTGTGGGGCGGCAGGTTGGTGGCCATGCCCACGGCGATGCCGGAAGCCCCGTTGACGAGTAAATTCGGCAGCCGGCCGGGCAGCACCGTGGGCTCCCGCAGGGAGTCGTCAAAGTTGAGGGTGAAGTCCACCGTGTTCAGGTCAATGTCGGCCAGCAGCTCGTCGGCGATGGCCGCTAGGCGCGCCTCGGTGTACCGCATAGCCGCCGGCGGGTCGCCGTCCACGCTGCCGTAGTTGCCCTGGCCGTCCACCAGGGGGTAGCGCAGGGAGAAGGCCTGGGCCAGGCGCACCTGGGCGTCGTACACCGAGGAGTCGCCGTGGGGATGGTACTTGCCCAGCACCTCGCCCACGATGCGGGCGCTCTTCTTGTAGGCGGTGTTGGGGCGGATGCCCATCTCGTGCATGGCGTAGAGGATGCGCCGCTGCACCGGCTTGAGGCCGTCGCGCACGTCGGGCAGCGCCCGGGACACGATGACGCTCATGGCGTAGCTGATGTAGGAGGTGCGCATCTCATCCTGGATGCGCACCGGGTGGATGTGGCCGTTGGTGGGCGCCGGCGTGGTGGTTACCATATGCTAAATCCCCAAGGCTTCCTTAAAGTTGCTCCTCGAAAGCAGAGCGCTTGATTGCTCCATAGCGGGTGTATGAGTAGTGAAAAACCTGGCAGATTCTGAAATTGGATGTCGCGAAGCTGAATTGAAGAAGATCGTAGACCTTTTGCCCGAAGGCAATGATGAGATCAGGACGAACGATTTCTAGCTCCCGGTCGAAGATCCGCCGATGTGGGGCAATATCTGTCGGATAGGGGTCGCGAACCTTCCCCTGGGTCTTTATTACGTCCGTCAGGTGACTATTTGGGACCCCATGTCGTTCAAGAATATTGTAAAGGAGTGTGTCCGAGGGCCCCCCAAACTTTCCAGTCGAAGGACGCTCACCCACAAACATCACTGTTCCCGTGCCCAAGAAGCCCTTCACCTGGCCCACACTAGGAAAGAGCCAGGCGCCTCGAATCGTTGCGTTGATTTCCTCGCGAAGCGCTTCGAGTTCATGCACCTTATGTACAGGAACAGTCATGGAAAACCTCTTGCCACGCCAAGAATCCCATGTGCAGACCTACTGGGCCGCCAGGTGCGCCTCCGCCCGCTCCTGAAAGGCCGCAAACAGGTTGGCAAAGCCGCGGGGCACCTCGTCCTGCCGCTCCGGGTGGCACTGGAGGCTGCTTGAAGCCTCATCCGGTCCCATGCTGGGTCACCTGGGCCACGTCGTCCAGATACTCTTTGACATCCTCCAGCACCATGTCCGCGACCATGGGCAAGGGACACGTGCCGTCGTAGAAGCAATCTCGATGCAGCACCAATTCAGCGGCGTTGAAACGGTCCTCAAGGCGCAGCGCCCGCAACCGCCGGTCCTGACGTGCTAGGGCGCGGAGCTCACTGCGTCGTGCCCCGGTGCCGGAGGGAACTTTACGCCCGTACGCAGCGATCACCTCATTGGCCGCCAGGGTCACGGTGCCCCAGCCCTTCTCAGCAGCGTCTCGCAGGATAACCTGCTCCTGCGTCTGCTGGAAGCGAACGAGCTCGTTCAGCGCTTCCTGATATAGAGTCCTGGCGTCGTCCAGATAATGTCCCATCACTTCTTCCTACCTCGGCCTTGCACTGGCGGTGCTACGGCCCAACTGCCCGAGGATACCCAGTGTTGGACGGGTAATCCGGTTAATCGGCTACCCCTACCCAAACCCCTCCGCCCGCTCCGCCAAGCCCGCGAACAGGTTGGCAAAGCCGCGGGGCACCTCGTCCTGCCGCTCAGGGTGGCACTGGAGGCCAATGACCCAACCGTGCTCCACGCTCTCCAGCCCCTCCACCAGGCCGTCCTCCACCGCGTAGGCGGTGCTCATCAGCCGGGGCGCCCGCTGGGCCTCCCGCAGCCCCTGGTGATGACGGCTGTTGACCCGGAAAAACCCCGCGCTGCCGATAATCGCCGCCGCCTTGGACCCCGGCGACAGGAAGATGCTATGCTTACAGGACACCAGCTCGCCGTCATGGTCCTCCTCACGGTGGTCCGGCAGGTCCTGGATCAGCTTGCCGCCAAAGGCCACGTTCAGGAGCTGCATCCCCCGGCAGATGGCCAGCACCGGCATGTCCTTGCTCAGCGCATACTCCAGGAGCCCCAGCTCCAGCTCGTCCAGGGGGCAGCACAGGCGCAGCCCGGCTTTAGGATCGTGCGCCGCGCCGTAGCGCTGGGGGTCCACGTCGGGCCCGCCGGACAGCAGCAGGCCGCCGGCGCCCTGGAGCAGGTCCTCCGCTGGCCCGGAGGCCTCTGGGGTCAGCAGACGCACGGTGGCCCCCAGGGACTCCATGACCTGGACGTACCGGCGGGCGTTCTCTGGGTTGACGGAGCTGACGGCAACGACAGGCATATCTGTTTACATTGTACCGGAATCAGCTTGGGGGGTACAGCCGCGCCAGGTACGGGATGCCCCCAGTTTGCCGGCGTGAGTAGCGGTTCGGTTTGTTATGGCAGGGAACGGGGACTCTATCTGTCTCACCGGCGAAGGCCGGTGTCCAGGTACAAGCTCAGTTGAGATGCTCTGATGGATTCTGGCTTGCGCTGGAATGACGAGGAACTTACTGGCACACTACACTACGCAGGGCCCTTTCATTGTCGCCGCAAGGGCCTTGCCCCCGCTGGTTGAGTAGGCCCGACCGCAGTCGGGACGTATCGAAACCCGTCTCCCCGTTGGTCTCGATACGTCCCGATTTTATCGGGACTACTCGGCCAGCGAGAAGAGAAAAATTAGAAGGCCCTGTACACTACGTGGCTGCCCTGGCATGGAGAGGAGAAATTTGGTAAGCTAGGAACAGTGTCAGCAACTAGGTGAGCCAGCTATGAAAGAAGTAATTCAGGAAGCCGTCACGCTGCTCAACGAGGGCCAGCCGGTGGTGTTGGCTACCGTGGTGCGCACCAAGGGCTCCACGCCCCAAAAGCCCGGCGCCATGCTGCTAGTCCGTTCCGACGGCACCGGCGTGGGCACCCTGGGCGGCGGCTGCGTGGAGGGCGACATCTGGTTCGCCGCCAAGGAGATGCTGCGCCGCAACGGCGGGCCCGAGTTCAAGGACTACTACCTGAACGAGGACATCGCCGCCCGGGACGGCCTGGTGTGCGGCGGCACCATGTACTTCTTCCTGGAGCCCATGCGGGAACCGGGCGACTTTGTGCCCATCGCCAGCCAGCTTCTGGACGCCTACAACGGCGGCGACCCGGTGGCCCTGGCCACGGTGGTCAAGGTCCCCGCGGGCGCAACCAACATCGGCGCCAAGCTGTTGTTGCGTTACGACGGCACCGTGTCGGGCTCCCTGGGCAACACAGGCCTGGACGAGCGCGCCATCGACATCGCCCGGCGGCTGGCCGACGTGGGCAGCAACGAGCACTTCGCCACCGACGACGGCGCCGAGGTCTTTGTGGAGGGGTTCACCACACCCCCCACCCTGGTGCTGGTGGGCGGCGGCCACGTGGGCAAGGCCACCGCCGACCTAGCCCATAACCTGGGGTACCGGGTGTTCGTGGTGGACGACCGGGAGGAGTTCGCCAACGCCCAGCGGTTCCCCTACGCCGAGCACCTGGCGGTCACCAGCTACGACAAGTGGCCCGACCTGCTGCCCATCAACGTCAACAGCTTCATTGTGGTGCTCACCCGGGGCCACCGCTACGATGACATGGCCCTGGACGCGGCCCTCAACACCCGCGCCCGCTACGTGGGCCTCATGGGCAGCAAGCGCAAGACCCTGATGATCTACCAGCGGCTGCTCCAGCAGGGCCGGTCCATCGAGCGGCTCAAGCAGGTCCACGCCCCCGTGGGGCTGGACATCGGCGCCCTCAACCCGGAGGAGCTGGCGGTGAGCATCATGGCGGAGATCATCATGGTGCGCCGGGGCGGCAAGGGCGGCCAGATGCAGATGGCCGAGTGGTACCTGGACCGGGTAGCCGGCAAGGCCCGGCGCGCCCTGGAAGTATAGGGGGAAGGCTAGCCTTGCCCGATTCCGGCCTCTCCAGGCTCCAATGTCGGTAGCGGCGCTGCTGCTGTCGGCGGGGGAGTCCCGCCGCATGGGCCGGCCCAAGGCCCTGCTCCCCTGGCCTTTCCAATACGGCGAGGGCACCTCCCTGCTGGCCCACCAGATTGCTGCCCTGCAGGCGGCGGGCGTGGACCGCGTGGTGGTGGTGCTGGGCCACCAGGCGGCAGCGGTTCGCGCTGCGGTGGAACCCCTTCTGCTGGGCGACCTGTCCGGCGTCTCCTGGGCGGTCAATCCTCACTACCAACAGGGTAAGACCACGTCCATTAAGGCGGGCCTGGCTGCCCTGGGCAAGTCGGGCCTGGACGTCCTCAGCAAGGCAAGCCCGGCGGCGCTGGGGCCAGTGCCTTTCGACGCCCTGCTCATCCTCAACGTGGATCAGCCCCGCACCGCTGAAACCCTGCGCCACCTGCTGGCGGCGCACCGCCAGGGTGGGTGCCTCATCACCATTCCCACCTACCAGGGCAAGGGAGGCCATCCCGTGGTGCTGGACGGCTCGCTGCTGGACGAGCTGGGGCAGATAGATGAGGCGACGGAGGGGCTGCGGGCGCTGGTGCGCCGCCACCGGGATTCGGTGCGGCGGGTGGCGGTGGACGCCGCCGAGGTGCTGTGGGACCTGAACACGCCGGAGCAGTACCAGGCGGCGGTGCGGGGGTAACGGGGAAGGTCCGTTCCCATCCCAACAGCTCCCTACAGCGGCTCGGGTGCTTCCCCGGTCGCGGCGGGGCTTCCGGTGCCGCTCCGGGCCTGGCGGGCCAGGAACAGCGCCGCGCCCACCACAATCACACTGAGGTAGCTGATGGCCCGGTCCACCAGCACCAGGGCCGCCGCGGCGCTGACCGGCAGGGCCGCCAGGCGCACCGCCAGGCCCGCCACCCCCGACTCCACCGCGCCCAAGCCGCCGGGCGTGGGCACCAGGGTCAGCAGGGAGTTGGCCAGGGTCAGGAACACCACCAGGGCGAGCCCCAGGTCCAGGCCCAGGGCCGCCGCCACCAGGTAGAGCCGGGCTACCTCCGCCAGCCAGCCCAGCAGGCCCCACAGGGTGACCTGGGGCAGCCGCCGGAAGCTGCCCAGCGTGCCGGCGTGGAATCGCAGGTAGCTTTGCGCCAGCCGGGGGGGCAACCAGCGCACCAGCCAGCGCCGTCCCCAGGACATGGCCACCAGCCCCGCCGCCAGCACCGCCAGCAGCGCCACCGCAATGGCCAGCACCGTGCCGGAAGCCTGGGCATCGCCGCTGAGCAGAAAGGGCACTGCCAACAGCAGCAGCGCCACTACCAGAACGATATCCAGCGCCCGCTCCGCCAGGATGGTGCCGATGGTGTTGGGAAAGGAGGCCCGGTGCTCGTCGCTGTAGAGGTAGGCGCGGTAGGCGTCGCCCAGATG
>JBGPJN010000120.1:0-9141 GCA_041485445.1 Dehalococcoidia bacterium | reverse complement strand
GGGGTTCCAGGCCCGGTCCCAGCTGGAGGCCATCTGCGCGGTGCGCCCCATCCGCCAGGCCAGCGTCTTCAGCCGCCGCGCGGAGCGGCGGGAGGAGTTTGCCCGCCAGATGAGCCAGCGGCTGAATCTGGACGTGGTGGCCACCGACAGCGCCCAGGCGTGCGTGGCGGGCGCCGACGTGGTGGTGACCATCACCTCCGCCCGCGAGCCGGTGCTCATGGGCGAATGGTTGTCGCCGGGCACCCACGTTAATGCCGCCGGGGGCAACCACTGGATGCGCCGGGAGATTGACGAGGCCACGGTGACTCGCGCCCAGCTCATTGTGGTGGACGACCTGGACCAGGCCAAGTTGGAGTGTGGCGATCTCCTGTGGCCCGAGGCGCGGGGGGCCTTCCGCTGGGACATGGCCCACGAGCTGCAAGAGGTGGTGGCGGGCCGCGTCCCCGGCCGGCCGTCCGGCGAGGCCATCACCCTGTTCGAGTCCATGGGGGTGGCCCTGGAGGACATTGCGGCGGCCCAGTTGGTCTACCGCAAGGCCAGGGAGCAGGGCGTGGGCCAGGAGCTGGCCGGAGTCGTAGTCGTAGAGCATCACCACGGTCTTGCTGCCCCCGGGGCCTTCAAAGGACGGATAGGCCTTGTATCCGAAAACCCGGAGCCCCGCGTCGGCGGCGGCCATGAAGTGGAAAAACCCTTTGGGCATGCGCAGGCGGGAGCGGGGCTTCAGCTCCACCTGCCCGGAGGCGGCGTGGGCAAAGGCCTCCTCCAGCACGTCCACGCACTCCCGCATGGGCAGCAACGCCGCCACCTGCTGTTCGTTGAGAAACAGGGCCATCTGCGTACTCCGGCCACCGCCCGGCTTGGGTCCCTACGCCTCGCCGATCACCACGGTCTGGATCTCCAGCCGCTGGGTGGGCCGGGACGGCTCACCCCGTGGCGTGGCGGTGACGGGAGAACCGGCAATGGCGTCCAGCACGTCCATGCCCTTGGTGACCTGGCCGAAGATGGTGTACTTGGGCGGCAGGTTGGACTTCTCGCCGTGGACGATGAAGAACTGGCACCCGTTGGTATCTGGGCCGGCGTTGGCCATGGCCAGCGTGCCCTTCAGGTATGGCCGGGTGACCGGCTCGTCGGCGAACCGGTAGCCGGGGTTGCCGGTGCCGTCGCCCCGCGGGCAACCGCCCTGAATCATGAACCCCTTGATTACCCGGTGGAAGCGGCCTTTGTCGTAGAACCCGTCCCGGGCCAGGAAAACGAAGTTGTTCACCGTGCGCGGGACCTCGGCGGCGAACAACTCCGCGGTCATCTCCCCGTGGTTGGTGCGGATGGTGGCGGTGTAGGCCTTGCCGGTATCGATGGTCATGTCCGGAGGGCTGGTGTACTCTTTGGGCATGGCTCCTCTCCTTGGGCCGTCGGCTCGGGCGCGGAGGGGATTGTACCATCCCTAGGCAAGGGCGCATAGACAGGCTGCCTGGAGGGTGATGCCCTCACCCCAGCCCTCTCCCAGGGGGAGAGGGAGCAACGCTAAAACATGAGTCATCCCGGATTTTTCAGGCAAATAGGGGGAAGGGAATATGGGCGCAGCCAGAGAGGAAACGCCGCGGGCCTAAACCACCCACAGCGGCGACATAGCTCCCGTCGTTCCGGCGAAAGCCGGAATCCAACCACTTCGCCTAGACACGGGAGGTGGATCCAACACTGTTATCCTGGGTTCCGGCCTCCGCCGGAACGACGAAGCTGACCCAAGGCGCGTTCCTGGATACTAAACTCTGGGATGACTCATGCCAAGGCCTGCCCTGAGCTTGACGAAGGGGGATGGGGGCCGAGGAGGCTGGGAAGGAGGGGGCTAGGCCGCCGCCCGCAGGTCCGGACCGGCCCAGGCCGCCGACTGGCTGAGCAGAGCGGCCAGCTCCTCCCGCCGGAACGGCTTGGCCAGCACTAGGCAGCCACCCTGGGCTACCAGTTCGCTGACGCCCGGTTGGCGCGCGTCGCCGCTTACAATGATCACCGATACCTGGGGGCTAATCTCCCGCAACCGCTGGAAGACTTGAGGGCCGGTGAGGTCGCCCAGGGACATGTCCAGAATTACCCCGTCAATTTCGCCGGCATGGCTCTGGAAGATCGTCAGCGCCTCGGTCCCGCTGGCGGCGGTCACCACCGCCACGCCCTCCCGGAGCAGAAGCTGCTCCAGCAGCTGGCGGACCAGGTCTTCGTCATCCACCACCAACCAGCGGGGGCCTTGGGCGGACCCCGCGGGCAGGGCCTCCGCAATCTGGGCTTTCACCACCGGCTTGGCCACGACCTGGACCTGCTCCGCGGCCTCCCGGAGCGGGAAGATGAGCTCCATGGTGGTGCCGGCGCCGGGCACCGACGAAGCTCCCACAAACCCATGGAGCTCTTTGACCATCAGATAGACCTCGGTAAGGCTCAGGCCCCGGCTCTTGCCGTGTCTGGTGGTGAAGAACGGGTCGAAAACGGACCGGCGGGTGACCTCGTCCATTCCTTCCCCGGTGTCCGCCACGCGAAGGCGCAGGAAACAGCCCGTGGGCAGATGCGCCAACTGGGCATCCCCAGGTACCGGCGAGACCAGGTCAGTCCGCCAGGTGACGCTCCCGCCGCTGGGCATGGCATCCAGGGCGTTCTGCCACAAGTACGCGCAGACGCCCTCCAGCCGCTCGGCGTCGGCCAACAGCAGCGGCAGGCCCGGAGCCAGCTCCAGATGCACCTGGACTCCCGCCGGGGCCACTCCCCGGGGGCCAGCCACAAAGTCCGCCACCACCAGGTTCAGGTCCACCTCAGCCAGGTCCGCAGGACGCGCGTTGGCAAAGGAGGCCAGGCGCTGGGTCACGGCCGTCGCCTCCTCACCCATCTGGCTGATCAGCTCGGCCATGCCGCGGCCCTCCGCGTCCTCGGTCAACCGGAACTTCAGCAGGTCGGCGTAGCCTTGAACCACGGCGATGATGTTGTTGAAGTCATGGGCCAGCCTCCGGGCCACCGCGCGGGCGGTGGCGATGCTGTTCTGCATCCTGACGTCTTCCTGGCCGGGCGCGCCGGAGGAGATGGACGACGGAGAATCTGGCGCCGGCGCCCGGTTGAACACGCCCAAAGCGGCCACGCCGCCAGATTCGTCGAGAAGGGGGATTAGCTGGGCATTGACCACCAGGGTCTTGCCCGGGCACTGGGAGCCGGACTCGCCGCCCTCCGCGGAGAAGGCCGGCGCGCTCAGATCGTAGCAGAGGGGGAGGCGCTCCTGGGCCTGGCCGGCCAGGGCTTGGGACAGGGCAACGCCGCCGGCATCTCCCGGAACGGAGCAGTGCCGGTTGAGGTCCAGGCGGCCGACCAGGTCCGCACAGTCGCTGATCCCCAGCAAGGACGCGGTGGCCTGGTTGGCCCAGACGCACACCCCGTCAGGCCCGAAGATGACGACGCTGTCCAGCGAACGCCGGGCGGAGCACTCCAGCAGCCATAGAGCGGACTGGCCGTTCAGGGGCAAGGACGGCCGGGAAGTCTGGACCGAGTCCAGCCCAGGGGCCTTGGTCGCTGGCCTTGTTCGACAGGGTGGGGACATGGCTTCGTTGCATCGCCCTCGGACCAGAGTGCGGGGAGGCTTGACTGCGGCGCACAGGCGGTCACCTGAGCCAAACTTGCTGGTTCCCCAGGGTCAGCCCCTGGGCTGACTATGCCGACGCGGTTGAACGAGATTGGGTTCAGATGGTGTTTGTATTGTGGGGAGTTTAGCCCCAGCCGGGCAAGGGTGGCGTCCCACAAGGCAAAGGGGTGCTGCCACGTAGCCGCGGTCCGTCGGAGGAGGGGTTCTTGGGGGGTTGGAGCGGGCTGACCGAGGTTTGCCTGGCCGGTTACTGCTCCAAGCCGCCGGGGTGGCGGCCCAGGGAACCGGGCGCCCCGGCCAGGAGGGTGTCCAACTCGGCCAGGCTGGCGATGCGGGGGCAGTCATCCACCTGGGGGTGCCAGCCGTCGCGGTCAATGAGCACCGGATGGATCCCCACGGCCCGGGCGCCCAGCACGTCGGAGCGGTGCTGGTCCCCCACGTGCACCGCTTCCGCGGGTTCCACGGAGGCCCGCTGCAGCGCGGCCAGAAAGATGGGCGGGTGAGGCTTTTCCGCCCCGGCCTCGGTGGAGGTTATGCAGAAGTCCAGGTAGGTTGCCAGCCCCAGCTGCTGGCACAGGACCGACATGTCGCGGCGAAGGTTGGAGAGGATGCCCAATCTGTAGCCCCGCTCGTGCAACCCGGCCAGGGCCGGGATCACGTCATTAAAGACGACAAAATCCTTGGGCACCGATATGGCGATCTGCCAGACTTGCCTGGCCAGGCCCCGGGACACCGACAGCCCCGCATTCTCTAGAATGAGCTGTTCATACCCGGCGAAGAAGTCCAGCCGCTCTGCCTCAGTCCGAGATGCCAGGGGGCGGCGCGCGTTCTCCTGGTTGAAGAGCACGTCCGCCACCGCGTAGCCGCGGTTAATCCCCTCTTTGGATACCCGCAACCCCAGCTCCTGGCAGGAAGCCTGCTGAATTTCGTCCAGCGGCGGCCAGAAGCGAACCAGGGTGTTGTAAAAATCAAAGAATACGGCTTTGATCATCTACCAGGATGCCCTCGGGAACGGTGTCGCAGATGGTGGGTGGAGTTGCCTCTGCGGGAGCAGGGCGGAGGCGCCTGGCCCGTGCCTCAGTTGTCCCCCGGCGGAGCGCCCGGATTCTAGCATACCCATATTATATTATCCACCGGAGTTTTATGGTGGTAGTGGGTTAGTTCGTTATGGCAGGGAACAGGGACTATATCCGTCTCACCGGCAAAAGCCGGTGTCCAGGTGCGACCATGGTTGAGATGCTCTGGTGGATTCCGGCTTGCGCCGGAATGACGAGGACCACCTGACCCACTGCCCCAGGTTTTGACTGATTGTGCCTGTGAAGCGTTTTTGGTATGATCGTCAAAATCGGTCTTGGGGCGTAGGAGGTTTTATGCCGCGAATCGGGCCTCTAGAGTTAGTGATTATCCTGCTGGTGATTCTGCTGCTGTTCGGGGCCAAGCGGCTGCCCGAGTTGGGTTCCTCCCTGGGCAAGGGCCTTCGGGCCTTCAAGTCCTCCATCGCCGGGGATGAGGACAAGGAGCCGAAGAAAGAGCCGGCGGCCAGCGCCAGGAAGCGCGACGAGCCTCCTTATTAGGGAGCGGGGAAAGCCACCCTTTCTCTCCTGAGTAAGGGGAGGAAAGGAGGAGGCGTTCCACCCCCTCTAACTCCCCCTTGGTAAGGGGAAGAAAGCTCCCCCTTAAGCGCCCAACGGCGGGACCGGTCCTTCAGCTGAAGTACCGGCCCCGCCGTTTTTACTCCGCCGCCGCCAAGGCCCGCCGGGAGCGGTTGCGGCTCCACCCGGCCAGCCGGGCCAGCCAGATGCCCAGCTCGTAGAGCACCACCAGGGGGCCCGCCACCAGCGACTGGTTGACGGGGTCAAAGGTGGGGGTGATGATGGCGCCCAACAGGAAGGCCAGCACCAGCCAATAGGGGCGGAACCGGGCCAGCACCCGGGCGTTGACCACCCCCAGCTGGGCCAGCAAGCACATCACCAACGGGGTTTCAAAGACCACCCCCATCCAGAAGAGCAATCGTACAATTAGGCCCACCAGATTGCTGATGCGGATCATGGGCGTGGCCACATCGGCGCCGAAGGTCAGCAGGAAGCCCAGGGCCGGGGGCAGCAGCACGAAGTAGGCGAAGGCCATCCCGCCAGCGAAGGCCAGCATGGCGCCCGGCAGGAAGGCCAGCAGGTAGCGCCGCTCCCGGCCGGTCAGGCCGGGGGCGACGAACCGGACCACCTGATAGAGAATCACCGGGAAGGCCAGAATTAAGCCCGCCAGCATGGACACCTTGAAGCTGGTGGTCAAAAGCTCGGTGGTCTCGATGAACACCAGGTGGGCGCCGTTGTCGGCCAGATGGGCGGGACGCACCAGCAGCTCCAGGAGCTGCTTATAAAAGGCGAAGCCGACGCCGGCGCCCGCCAGCAGCGCCAGCACCGAGATGAGCAGGCGGCGCCGCAGCTCCTGCAGGTGCTGGCGGAAGCTGAGCTGGTCCGGCCTGGCCCGACTCACGGGCGGCCACCCAGGTCGGCCTCTTCCCGGCCCTCGGGGGGCGGCGGGTCGGGCCGCCGGGCCGCCGGTGGGGCATCTTCCGTGAGGTCAACGGCATTGGCCAAGTCGCTGAAGCTGGCGCGCAGGTCTCGCAACGTCTTGCCCGCGTTGCGGGCCAGGTCAATGGTCTTGCCCGGCCCCAGCACCAGGAAGGCCACCACCAGGATCACCACAATCTCCATAGGTCCCATGCCCAGGAAGTTCACGGAGTGCTCCTCCGACCCAAAGGGCACTCCTGGCCGCACCCGGCGGGGACCGGCATCGCCTGGCGGGGCGGCAGCGGGCACCCCAGCTCCTCCAGCATGGCCACCAGCCGGCACAGGGGCAAGCCCAGCACGTTGGTGTAGCAGCCGGAGAGCAGCCGGGCGGGCCGGAACTCCTGGTCCTGGATGGCGTAGGCGCCCGCTTTGTCCAGGGGCGTGCCCGCCGCGACGGACGCCTCCATCTCGGCATCGGTGAAGTCGCGCATGGCCACCGGGCAGGTCATTACCTCCGTGCTTTGGCGGCCGGTGGCGGCGTCCACCACCGTGAGGCCGGTGGTAACGTGGTGCTCCGTGCCGCGCAACGCCCGCAGCATCCGGCGGGCATCGGCGGCGTCGATGGGCTTGCCCAGGGACCGTCCCTCCAGCACCACCGTGCTGTCGGCGGCAAGGACGTAGCCGTGCTGGACCCTGGACGCCACCGCCAGGGCCTTCTCCACCGAAAGCCGCCGCACCATCTCCTGGGGCGATTCGCCGGTCAGCGGGTCCTCCGGGATATCCGAGGGAAGCACCTGGAACGCCAGCCCCAGCCCGGCCAGCAGGTCCCGCCGGCGCGGCGACGACGAGGCCAGCACCAGCCCCGACGCAGTCGGGGGGCGTGGCTGAAGGGGGTCGGGAATGCTCAGCACCGCCACGCACTCCACGTGGTAGGTCTGGGGGAACATGTCCAGGGGCTCCACCCGCTCCAGCACGTAGGGCCCGCTGCACAGGTACTTCAGGTCGCGGGCCAGGGTCTCGGGGTCGCAGGACACGTAGGCCACCCGGGGCGGGGCCAGCTGCACCAGCGCCCGCAGAGCCTCGGGCTGGCAGCCGGCGCGGGGCGGGTCCAGCACGGCGGCGTCAGGCCGCTCGGAAATCTGGGCCAGCACCTCCTCGGTCTTGCCCAGCACAAACTCCACGTTGCCCAGCCCCCTGGTGTTCTCCCGGGCGTCGGCCACCGCCGCGGCGGACTCCTCCACCGCGATGATTTTCCTGGCGTAGGGGGCCAGGAGGACGGCGAAGGTGCCCACGCCGGTGTAGGCGTCCAGCAGCACCTCGGTGCCGGTGAGGGCCAGGGCCTGGCGCAGCACCTGGGCCAGCCGGGAGGCCTGGGGCGTGTTCACCTGGAAGAAGGAGGGCGACGAGACCTTGAAGGCGTGGCCGTCCACCGAGTCCTGATAGTGCTTCTGCCCGGTGGTCAGGGGCACGTCGGGGTTCTTGAGCCTGGGCTGCACCAGAAAGTCGTCGGTGTCCGCGCCCACCCTCAGGGAGAGCTGGGTGGTCTCGGCGCAGCGGCCCTGAAGCTGGGCCAAGCGGGAGTTAACGCCCTGGTGCATCAGCATGCAGCGGTCAATGCGGGTGAAGCGGTGGGTCTCCCGGTGCACAAAGCCCAGGGCGCCGCCGGCCTTCACCGTGAACCGAGCGTGGTTGCGGTACTCAAACTGGCCGGGCGACGGCAGCACCGGGGCCACCTGGCAATTGACCAAGCCACCCACGCGCTCCAGGGCGTCCACCACCCTGGCCCCCTTGGCGGCAAGCTGGCCTGAATACGACAGGTGCTGCCACTGGCAGCCGGTGCAGTCGCCGTAGTAGGGGCAAGGCGCCGCGACCCGGTCCGGGGAGGCGTCCAGCACCTGCACCACCCGGGCGGCGATGTACTTGCGCCGCACCCGGATTACCTCGGCCACCACCCGCTCGCCGGGGATGCCCCCCAGGACAAACACCTCCCATCCCTGGTGCCGGGCCAGGGCTTCGCCCAGGCGGCCCCAGGCGGTCAGGTCAAGGGTCAGCAACTCACCCCCGGCGGCGGGAGGTGGAGTCGCTGGGGTGCCGGGCAACGTCATTGGGCAGTCCTCATGCCCATAATATATCCGAAGGGGCGTGAGAAGCCAAGGAGAGCCTTTTCATTGTCGCCGCAAGAGCCTTGCCTCCGCTGGTCGAGCAGTCCCGATTATATCGGGACTGCTCGACCAGCGAGTGGAGGAATATGAAAAGGCCCTGGGAGCCAAGGAGCAACAGTTGACAGGCGGCGCTCCCGGCATATACTGGGGGCCACCTCCCATAGGGAGCCGCCTGAAATCTGCCCAGAGGTCAAAAGAGATGGCCAACCTGGAAGTGCTCACCTACGGCTTCGCTCTGACCACCGACCAGGGCGCCTTCGGTTACTCCACCAACTCCCTGCTCACCGTGGGGAACCAACGCATACTGGTGGACACCGGACCAGCCTCTCGGCGCACCCTGCTGTACCGGGCCCTGCAGAGCAAGAACCTCACGCCCGACGACATCGACATCGTGATTCTGACGCACCTGCACTGGGACCACTGTCAGAACACGGACCTGTTCCGCAACGCCCGCGTTCTGCTTCACCCCACCGAGATGGACTACTCCAAGAACCCCAACCGGCACGACTACACCGTGGCCCGGTACATGGCCGACGCCATCTCCAAGATGAAGCTGGAGCTGGTCTCCGACGGCGACACGGTGGTTGAAGGCGTCTCCATCATTGATACCCCCGGCCATACCAAGGGCCATATCAGCGTGGTGGTAGGGGAAGGCGATGACAAGGTCCTGCTGGCGGGCGACGCGCTGCCGGACGCCGGCACCGTGCGGCGCGGCATGCCCTACAACATTTTCTGGGACGTGAAGGACGCCCGGGACAGCGTGGAGAAAATACTCCATTCCTCCCAGGTCTTTTATCCGGGCCATGACCGCCCCTTCCGCCTGGCGGGGGAGGATATCTCCTACCTGCACGGCCCAGGGCAT
>JBGPJN010000119.1:0-9146 GCA_041485445.1 Dehalococcoidia bacterium | reverse complement strand
GGTCGTAGCGCCGATCGCCAAAAAGAGCGCCACCGAGTTTTCTAATTTCAGCAGGGGTTTTCAACCAGCTCGACGAGTTTTTCGCATCGAAATTTCCTAGTTTCTGCAATTCTCGATATTGTTCTTCCGTTAAAAGTTCAATGCCCATGGCAGCAGCCATGTCCATAGCGTTATTTTTCGGTTTATGTTCTTTCCTTGACTCCAGCGCTTCGCGGTCATAACAAACACTTCTGCGGCCTATAGGACTTTCCGCTGAACAATCACAAAAAATGTATTCGCCCGTCTTTTTATCATGACCAACAACATCCGGTTCACCGCCAGTTCCTTCCATTTCATTGAGTGACCACGTTTTTTCAGTATTAGCCTCCAGCTTTGCTTGTACTTTGGCCCATTCAAGACCTTGATGGCGGGGCATGTTTTTCTCAAAACGGGCTTTCAACGCTCTGAGTAGTTCTTCACGTTGTTCTGCTGACAACTCCTTTTTATTGCTATTAATGTTGTTCATACTTTTATATTACCTCTGTTGAATAGGTGTGTTAAGCGTATAAACTTGCCGGGGAGCGGAGCTTTCTGCAAGAGTGGTTAAAACGCCCGCCGGTGGGAGAACTCGGTCTCCGCGCTGGTGATGAACTCCAGCAGCACCGCCTTCCCCTGCTCGGTCATGCGCCGCGCCCGCTGGAACGCCGGCGCCACCTCCGCCGGGTCTTCAATGCGCTCGGCGTAGCCGCCCATGGCCCGCCCCATGTCGGCGTAGTTGCCGCCCAGGTCCCGAGTGTGGAACATGCGGTGGGAGGTGGCCATGGACTGGGTCTCGATGGCCATGGTGGAGTTGTTCAGCACCACGGTGATGATGGGGATATCGCTGCGCGCCGCGGTCTCAAAGTCCAGCCCCACCATGCCGAAGGCGGCGTCGCCCATGAAGTTCACGCACACCTTCTCCGGCATGGCCAGCTTGGCGCCGATGGTCAGCCCCAGCCCGGTGCCCAGGCCGTGGGACTTGCCCCAGCCTAGGTAGCTGCGGGGGCCGCCGCACCGGTAGAACGGCATGATCTGGTCCCGGGGGCTGCCCGAGTCGTGGGTGACGATGGCGTCCTCCGGCGGCACCGTGCGCATGAACTCCCAGATGACCCGGTAAGGGTTGATGGGTTGTTGCCGGCTGGTCAGCTTGGGCATCCACTGGGACAGCCAGGCATCCCGCTGCGCCTTGATCTCCAGCGCCACCGGCTGGTTGTCGCGCCGGCGGCCCCCCAGGATCTCCCGGCAAGCATCAATAAGCTGGCGCAGCACCAGCCGGGCGTCGCCCACGATGGGGTGGTGGATATCGTAGTCCTTGTTGATGTCCCGGGGGTCGTTGGTGGCCTGGATCATGGTCTTGCCCGGCGGTATGTTCATGGACATGCCGTGCCTGGTGAAGCTGCAACCGATGCCCAGCACCACGTCGGACCGCCGCATGAACTGGTACACCGGGGCAGACATGACCCCGGAGCCGCTGCCCAGGGCCAGCGGGTGGGTCTCCGGGAAGGCGCTCTTGCCCAGCAGGGTGGTCATCACCGGGGCGGCCAGCAGCTCGGCCAGCGCCACCAGCTCGGCGGTGGCCTTGGCGTACAGCACGCCCTGGCCCGCGTGGATGATGGGATGGGCGGCGTTACATAACGCCTGCGCCGCCGCCGCCACGTCCTGGGGGTCGCCCTGGGACCCCACGGGGCGGGTGGTCTTGCCCCAGAAGAAGGCCGCTTCGTCCACCTCCTGCCCGCCCACGTCCGCCGGGATCTCCACCATCACCGGGCCGGGCCGGCCCTGGCGCAGCGCGGCGAAGGCCCGCCGCATGGTCGCCGCGGTCTGGTTGGGGGTGCTGATCTGCTCCAGCTGCTTGGTCACCCCGGCGTAGTTGGTCAGCGAGTTGAAGTGGGGGAACACCCCCTGGCGGTCCCGGGGATGGCCCATGGGCAGGAGCAGCATGGGCGTGGAGTCGGAGTAGGCGGTAGCCACGCCGGAGTAGGCGTTCTCCGCGCCGGGGCCGTACTGCATGGCGAAGACGCCCAGCCGGTCGCCGTTGCTGACCCGGCTGTAGCCATCGGCGATGCCCACGCCCACCCGCTCCTGGCGGCAGATGATGGGCCGGATGCCCGCCGCCGCCACGGACTCGATGACCGGTGTGGTGGGAAAGCAGCTCAGGTGCTGCACCCCTTCCCGCTTCAGTATCTCGGCGATGACGTCTACGGTGTTCATGGGATTAACGCCTCCTCTTATTCTGCTGCCGGGGCTGCCATGGGACAGCATACTGGGGAGAGTATACGGCATGAACCGATGCGGCGGTGGGGCGATGCTGGACCTGGCGCTAGCGGTCAGAATCTTTCTGCTGGTTGCCACCGGCACCACCGGGGATGAAACCCGGTTTCCTCTCCCCTGGTGGGAGAGGATTAAGGTGAGGGGTAACGCCCTCACCCCAGCCCTCTCCCAGAGGGAGAGGGAGCAACGGCAACGATCCCCCTCTCCCTCTGGGAGAGGGGGTCAGGGGGTGAGGGCCTGGGAGAGGGAGCCATTTTCGTGGCAATGACATAACATTGGCGCCGGCAAGCCACCTACTCCCTGAACTGCGGCATCACCTCGCGGGCGAACAGCTCCAGGGAGGCCAGGACCTTCCGGCTCTCGATGCCCCCAAAGTTGACAAAGAAGATGAGGTTTTCCACCCCGGCCTGGCGCAGCCCCGCGATGCGCTCGGTGATAACGTCGGGTGTGCCGAAGAGGGTGACGTTGTCCAGCATGGCGTCGTAGCTGGGCGAGGCGCCGCCCACGAACCGGCGCCGGTACTCCTTGAAGTCCTCGGGCAGCAGCTCCACCCGGCGGTCCGGCGGCGCGGCCACCTCCTGCCCGGTCTGCTTGAACCACATGAAGGGCGCCTCGGTATCCCGCCGGGCCTGCTCCCGGCTGGGCGCCGCATACATGGCCCGGGCGGCCACGATGCGGCCGGGGCTGTAATCCAAGCCGGCCTCGCCCACCAGCGCGCGGAACTGCTCCGCCTGCGCCGCCACGTGGGCCAGGCTCTCTCCCTGGCCGATCAGAAGGTTCCAGCCGTGGCGGGCCACCCGCTCCATGCCGGCGGGGCTGGACGCGGCCACCCAGACGGGAGGATGGGGTGTCTGCACCGGCTTGGGATGCACCGTCATGTCGTTGAAGCTCCAGAACTCGCCCCGGTGGTCGAAGGGCGACGGGGACGTCCAAGCCCTGGTGATCACGTCCATCGCCTCTTCAAACCGGCGGCTGGCCTGGTCCATGGGGATGTCCAGCTTGTGGAACTCGCTCCACTGGTAGCCGCGCCCCACTCCAAAGTCCAGGCGCCCGTTGCTCAGCACGTCCACGGTGGCCGCCTCCTCCGCCAACTGGATGGGGTTGTGGAAGGGCAACACCGCCACCGCGGTGCCCAGGCGGATGGTGCTGGTCACGCCGGCCAGGTACGCCAGGAAGGCCATGGTGGCGGACACGATGCCGTGGCGCGAGAAGTGGTGCTCGGTCACCCACGCCGAGTCAAACCCCAGCTGCTCGGCCCGCAGGACCTGGTCCAACGCCTCCCGATAGTACCTGGCCTGCGCCCCCGGCTCCGGCAACTGCACCGAGTGAAACAGCCCAAATTTCATGCTGACCTCCTTAGAAGACTTGCATCAACTATACTAAAGCCAAGGTGGAATCTACACTGTCCGCTTTACTGACATCTTCCCCAGGGTCATGAGTGGACGCCAAGGCCGGGATGAGGGGATTAAGGGATTAACAGTGTGATCTATCTCCTAATCCCCAAATCCCCGCAAGATAATACACTTGCAGGTTTCACCGTGGCCTAGCTTAGACACGCCGGAGTTTTGGTGCGACCAGCGCCAGGGCGAGCACCAGAGATACTCCCACCACGGCGTTAACCTGGGCCGCTCCGGGCGCGCCCCAGACCGCGGCCATGGCCCCGGAGCTCATGCTTCCGAAGGAGTAGGCGTAGATCGCCAGCACGCGCAGGCCCATGACGCGCCCCCGGTACTCGGGCGGCGACGTGCGCAGAAGTACCGTGAGCATCAGCACCTGGGTGGACGAGAACGCCATGCCGGTCAGGACCAGAATCCCCAGGGATAATGGAAAGGAGGAGCTGGCGGCAAAGGCCACCATGCTGGCGTGCCAGATCACCACGGCGGCCAGCAGCAGCCGGCCCGCGAACCTCAGGTTCCTCACCGACGCCAGCCCGACCGACCCCATGAGGGCGCCAATGCCGAAGGCCGACATCAACACCCCCAGGCCGGCGGCTCCGGTGCCCAGCACGTCCCGGGCGAAGATGGGCATCAAGCTGGTGTGGAACGGCCAGCCGGTCAAGTTGGCGATGACCGCCAGCAGCAGGGTGGCCCACAGCACCTGCTGCCCTTTGACATACTTCAATCCGTGGAGGGTGGTGCCAAGCACCGACCCGCTCTCTTTTGGCTTGCTGGACTTGGACATCCTGACCAACAGGGCGGCGGACCCGCTCAGGCCGTACAGGAGGACGATGGCGGCGTAGGCCCCTTGGACCCCATAGGCCTGGAACAGGACGCCTCCAACCAGGGGGCCAACCACGGTCGCAAGATTCATTCCCATGCTGTTGAGGGCCGCGCCGTTGGCAATGCGCTCCCGGGGCAGGGTGTCGGCGACCAGGGATTGGGCGGCTGGGGTTTGGAACATCCGCACCAACCCGGTCACCAGGGTCAGGGCGAAGATATGCCACACCTCCAGCAGGCCGCTGAGAATCAGCCCCAGCATGACCAAGGTCAGGGCGGCCATGAGGTACTCCACCGCCGTGAGCAGGGCCTGGCGGCTCACGCGGTCTGCGATGGCGCCCGCAAACAGGGCCAGGAAGTTCAGCGCCATGCGCGCCGCGGCGACCAGCCCCACCAGAAACGGAGAGTCGGTGAGGTTGAGCACGTACCAGCCCAGCGCCAGCACCTCCATTTGCGACCCCATCGCCGCCAGGGTGGTGGACAACCAGACCAGCCCAAAATTCCGCTGGCGCAGTATGGCGATGGGGTAGGTAGCCTGATGCAGCGCCGCGGTTAGATTCATCTCACGCCCTTGGACCCAGGCCTAGGTTGGCGCCTTATCTTGTGTGACTGCGCTAGGTCTGTAGGGGCGAGGCTTGCCTCGCCCCGCCTCGCAATCGACAGGCGCCTGGGCGAGGCAAGCCTCGCCCCTACGTCGAAGGGGGCTTCAGCCTTCAAGCCGACATGACCACTAGCATCACGGATGCTTACATGGTAAAGGGTTAGCAATTTAGGCAGGGGTCGCTAGCTCCCCTCGAAGAACCGCCGCGGGTTATCCACCGTCAGGGCGCGGATGTCCGCGTCCGAGGCGCCCAGCGCCTTCAGTTGCGGCAGCACCTTCCGGGGGATGAAGCAGTATTCGTCGGGGTTGAGCTTGCGGCGCTCCGCCTGCACCTCCGCGCTGTGGCGGGCCTTGGGCACCGAGTAGTCGTGGGACAGCATGATCCGCTGGGTAAATCCCGCGTCCATCAGCTTCTTCACCGTCTCCGTGCGCTGCTCCCACTTGGGCGTCCCCGGCGCCCGGCCGCCGGGGTACCGGTCCATCCCCAGCCACACGCCCTTGTCCAGCAGACCCAGCAGATAGCTCAGGTCGGTGTCGTCGTTGCTGTGGCCGATGTAAACCCGGTTCAGGTCCACCCCTTCCTCCTGGAGAATGCGGACCTGCTGCATCCCTACCCGGTCGGGCGACCAGGTGTGGGTGGAGATGGGGACGCCGGTGCGAAGCTGCGTCCGGGCGGCGGCCCGCAGGATGATCTCCTGGGGCGGCGTGATCCCCCCGCGGTCGCTGGCCACCTTGATGATGCCCGCCTTGATCCCGGTCTCCTCGATGCCCTCCTTGATCTCCCGCACGTAAAGGGGGACAATGAGGTCGGGGGAGACCTCGCCGAAGGAGCGCGGCACCGACAGGTGGTTGCCGGTGGCGGCGATGATGTGGATGCGCGTAACTCTGGATACCTCCTGAATCAGCCGGATGTCCCGGCCCAGGTCGAAGGTGGTCACGTCGACCACGGTCCTGACCCCGGCGTTGTAAGCCGCCTTCATCGCCGCCACCGATTGCTCCACAATCCCCGGGCGGTCAATGAACTCAGGATAGGTGTGGCGGAGGCCCGCCGAGTTGGTGGCCACGTGCTCGTGGCTCAGGGTAAAGCCCAAGTTGGCCGTATCCACGGGTCCCAGAACGGTATTCACGGTGCTCATAGCTCGTACTCCCCAATAATGCTATCCGGCCCGGATATTCTAATACGGGCGAACCCGCAATGGTAGGAAGGCCGCAGGACGCCGCCAGGGTTGTTTCATTCTCAGCGTGCCCGTAGGGGCGCACCTGCGTGTGCGCCCCCGGGACAGACCTTCCACCCGAAGGGCAGACACACAGGTCTGCCCCTACATTCGGGGACAATGAAACGACCCCGGCCCGCCGCCGGCGACGATTGACAGGCAGCGGATCGCTGCAATATGCTTCGACCGCCCGGTGGGTGCGCCGCCAGGGCCGATGCCGGCGGACACACCACACCTGAAAACGGAGCAGAGATATGCCCAAGGTCATCCCGGTCCCCGATGAGGTGAGCAAGCCCTTCTGGGACGCCGTGAACCAGAAACGCCTGGTCTTGCAGAACTGCACGGCCTGCCGCGCCCTGCAATACCCGCCGCGGGACAGGTGCGCGGGCTGCGGCTCCGCGGAGAAGCTGGAGTGGAAGCGGGTCAGCGGCAAGGGCCACATCTCCAGCTATATCGTCATCGAGGACGGCCGCCTGGACCGGCGCATGCCCGATCAGCCATACAACCTGGCGGTGATAACCCTGGACGAGGACCCGGGGATCAACTTCTACTCCAACCTGCCGGGGACTCCCGTGGACCAGGTGCCGGTGGGCGCCGCCGTGGAGGTGGTGTTCGAGCCGGTGGCGCCGGGACAGTTGATCCACGAGTGGCGAGTGACCGGGTAGTCCACCGGCTCAAGGCGATTGAATCGGTTAATAGTCGGGAAATGGTGAGCGATGACTGCGCAACCTCAATACCGGTGGCGGCGAGACAAGGAAGGCCTGGGCGTCTGGGAGCACCGCGGCAAGGTGGCGGTGGCCGGGTACGGGCACTCGCCCGTGGACCGGCGCTGGGACGAGACGTCCATGGACCAGACCCTGGGCGCCTACTCCATTCTGGCGTGCCAGAAGGCCATGGATGACGCGGGGGTGACGCCGGACCAGATCGATGGGGTCGTCTGCTGTCCCACCACCATCGCGGGGGCCAGCGGAGGCGCGGCGTCCAACTGGGCCCCCAGGCCCTACTTCGCCCAGCCCTACGACTCCGAATGGGGGCTCACCAGGGTCAATGCCCCGTGGTTGATCCAGCAGATGGGGCTGCACAACGTGAAGTTCGCCCCCGCTAACGTGCCCACCATCAGTGAAATGGTGGGGCTGGCCGCCCAGGCCGTGGGCGACGGTCTGTGCACCACCTGTCTGATGATCTACCCCACGGGCAACCTGGCAGGCCGGTACCGCCGCGGCGGGGAGAACGCCGACGACTACGCCAAGGGGGAGCGTCAGTGGACCGTGCCCTGGGGCAACCACGGGGGCAACGACTTCATCAACATCTTCCCCCACAATGAGTACTGTCTCAAGTACGGCGGCGCCCACGACGACCTGGCCCCATTTGTGATCAATCAGCACCGCAACGGGCTGATGACGCCCTGGGGGTTCAACGCCACCCACGACATACCCCAGCTAACCCTGGAAGACTACGTGACCTCGCGGTACATCCTGAAGCCCCTCCGTCTCTGGGACTGCGACCGTCCCGTGAACGCCTCGGCCGCCTACCTTTTCACCACCGCCGAGCGGGCCAGGGATATGAAGCAGCGGCCGGTCTACGTGCTGAACCATTCCCAGCACAACTTCAAGCAGCGCAGCACCCAGCCCATGCTGGACGAGATCGAGGCCTGGACCGACTTCGCGGCCCGCTTGATGTACGAGGGCGCAGGGCTGAGCCCCGAGGACGTGGATATCTTCAACCCCTACGACGGATACGCGACCATGTCCCAGTTCTTTCTTGAGGCCTTCCAGTGGCACGGCGTGAAGCGGGGCGACGCCTACGCCTTCTACGCCGGCGACATTCGGGTGGATGGACCCCATCCCTTCAGCTCCAGCGGCGGCAACCTGGGGAACGGACGCACCCGCACGGCCATGTACACCGACAGCATCGAGCAGCTCAGGGGCGCCGCGGGCCGCCGGCAGGTCCGGGTGCGGGCGGAAACGGCTCTGTGTGCCTTCACCACCCCCAGCAGCGGCGGCTGGATCATGTTCGGCAAGTATCCCAGCTAGTCCCCAGGGCCTTTTCATTTTCGCCGCAAGGGCCTTGCCCCCGCTGGTTGAGTAGTCCCGACTGCGGTCGGGACTACTCAACCAGCAAGTGGAGGAAAATGAAAAGGCCTTGGCTAGGCCCTTCCCCGATTGACATGGAGGGCCGCAATTGGCCAGGCTCATCAGCTTTGACATCGACGGCACCCTGGAGGTGGGCGACCCGCCCGGTTGCATCACCATGGAGATGGTGCGACTGGCCAAGGGGCTGGGCATCATCGTCGGCAGCTGCTCCGACCGCATGGTCAGCGACCAAACGCGCATCTGGCGGGACCACCAGATCCCCATCCAGTTCACCGTGCTGAAGCACCAACTGGACCTGGTGAAGGCCCAGTTCGCGGTGGACGAGTACTACCACATCGGCGACACCAACATGGACCGCTACTACGCGGAACGCTCCGGGTTCAAGTTCCTGCTGACCGGCGCCGGCGTGGAGCGCCTCTGGATACCCCAGTGACTTTGCTCTCCGGTTGAGCCCTGAATTCACCGCAGAGCGCGCGGAGATCGCAGACAACAAATCGTGACTCTCTGCGTTCTCCGTGCTCTCTGGCTCCGTTGAAACCAACGGGCGCGCAGGGGGGCGGCAACCCTCACCCCAGCCCGCTCCCTGCGGGAGGGGGAGCAATGACCACAACCCTCCTTCTCCCTCGCTGACAGGGGTATGTACGCTATTTGGAACATCCGAAACATAGAACTGTCATTCTGAGCCGGAGCGCAGCGGAGGCGAAGAATCTAAAATGGCGCAGGTAAGCCTCGC
>JBGPJN010000118.1:0-9147 GCA_041485445.1 Dehalococcoidia bacterium | reverse complement strand
GTACAGCACCACGTTGCCCACTATGATGTTCTCCTCCGGCACAAAGGACGCCGCCGCCGGCGGGACCACCACGATGCGGCCGCCGCCCATGCCCTTGCCCAGGTAGTCGTTGGCATCCCCCTCCAGGCGGATGTCCACGCCGGGGGCCAGGAAGGCGCCGAAGCTCTGCCCCGCCGAGCCGGTGAAGCTAAGCCGGATGGTGCCGGGAGGCAGCCCATCCTCCCCGTACCGCAGGGCGACCTGCCCGCTGAGCATGGCCCCCACGGTGCGGTTGGAGTTGTGGATGGGCAGAGAAATCTCCACCGGCTCCCGGTGCTCCAGGGCGGCCTGGGCGCGGGCGATCAACTGGTGGTCCAGCGCCTTGTCCAGGCCGTGGTCCTGGGCCTGACACTGGTAGGTGGACACCTCGTCGGAGCGGGAGTGACGGTACAGGATGCGGGAGAAGTCCAGCCCCTTGGCCTTCCAGTGCTCCACCGCCTCCCGCGTGTCCAGCAGGTCCACCCGGCCAATCATCTCCCGGACGGTGCGGAAGCCCAGCCGGGCCATGATCTGGCGCACCTCTTCCGCCACGAAGAAGAAGTAGTTGATGACGTACTCCGGCTTGCCGGCGAACTTCTTGCGCAGCTCCGGGTCCTGGGTGGCGATGCCCACCGAGCAGGTGTTCAGGTGGCACTTGCGCAGCATGATGCACCCGCTGACAATGAGCGGCGCGGTGGCGAAGCCGATTTCGTCGGCGCCCAGCATGAAGGCCATGGCCGCGTCCCGGCCGGTCTTCAGCTGGCCGTCGGTCTGCACCACGATGCGGCCCCGCAGGTCGTTGGCCACCAGCACCTGCTGGGTCTCGGCCAGGCCCAGCTCCCAAGGCAGGCCGGCGTACTTGATGGACGACTCGGGGGAGGCCCCGGTGCCGCCGTCGTGGCCGCTGATGAGCACCACGTCGGCCTTGCCCTTGGCGACGCCCGCGGCGATGGTGCCCACGCCCACCTCGGACACCAGCTTCACGTGGATGCGGGCCTCCGGGTTGATGTTCTTCAGGTCGTGGATCAACTGGGCCAGGTCCTCGATAGAGTAGATGTCATGGTGGGGCGGCGGCGAAATCAGCTCCACCCCTGGGGTGGTGCGCCGCACCCAGCCGATGTAGTCGTCCACCTTATGTCCCGGGAGCTGGCCGCCCTCGCCGGGCTTGGAGCCCTGGGCCATCTTGATCTGCAGATCGGTGCAGTTGACCAGGTAGTTGGGCGTGACGCCAAACCGGCCCGAGGCCACCTGCTTGATGGCGCTGCGGCGGGAGTCGCCGTTGGCGTCCGGGGTGTAGCGGTGGTAGTCCTCGCCGCCCTCCCCGGTGTTGCTGCGGGCGCCCATGCGGTTCATGGCGATGGCGATGGTCTCGTGGGCCTCCCGGCTGATGGACCCCAGAGAGATGGCCCCGCTGGCAAACCGCTTGACGATCTCCTTGGCCGGCTCCACCTCATCCAGGGGCACCGGGTTGGGCGCCGCCTTGAACTCCAGCAAGCCCCGCAGGGTGGCCATCTTCCGGTCCTGGTCGTTGACCACGCGGCTGAACTCCTGGAAGGACGCAAAGCTGTTGGCCTTGGTGGCGTACTGGACCTTGGCGATGGTGTCCGGGTTCCACTGGTGATACTCGCCGTGGCGACGCCACTGGTAGAAGCCGCCGTGGTCCAGGTCCAGCTGGCCGGGAATCACCTGCCCGGCGAAGGCCGCGTGATGCCGCTGGCGAGCTTCCCACTCCAGGGCCGCCAGTCCAATGCCCTCCACCCGCGAGGAGGTCCAGGTGAAGTACTGGTCCACCAGGTCCCGGTTCAGCCCCACCGCCTCAAAGATCTGGGCGCCCCGGTAGCTCTGCACCGTGGAGATGCCCATCTTGGACATGACCTTGAGCAGGCCCTTCTCGTTGGCCTTAATGAAGTTCTTCACGGCGTAGTCCGGCTGGGTGCCGGTGCCATTGGACTGCAACTCACCGTGCTGGGCCATCTCCCGCACCGACTCCAGGGCCAGGTAGGGGTTGACCGCCCCGGCGCCGTAGCCCACCAGCAGGGAGAAGTGGTGCACCTCCCGCGGCTCGCCGGACTCCACCACCAACCCGGCCTTGGTGCGGGTGCCCTCACGGATCAGGTGGTGGTGCACTCCGGCGGTGGCCAACAGGCTGGGAATGGGCGCCCAGCGGGCGTCCACCCCGCGGTCGGAGAGGATGATGATGCAGTAGCCGTCCTTGATAGCCTGGGACGCCTCTCCGCACAGGCGGTCCAGGGCGGCCTTCAGGGCCCCCTCCCCGGCCTGGGCGTCGAACAGCGCCGAGAGGGTGATGGACCGGAGGTCCCCCACCGCGATGCCCCGGATCTTCTGCAACTCCTCATTGCTGAGGATGGGGTGGTTGATCTTGAGCTGGTGGCAGTGTTTGGGGGTTTCCTCAAACAGGTTCTGCTCACACCCGATGAAAGCCTCCAGGGAGGTGACCAGCTCCTCCCGGATGGCGTCCAGGGGCGGGTTGGTCACCTGGGCGAAGAGCTGCTTGAAGTAGTTGAACAGCAGCTGGTTCTGGTCGGAGAGCACCGCCAGGGGGGTGTCGCACCCCATGGAACCCACCGCTTCCGCGCCGGCCATGGCCATGGGCGCGGTGATGATGCGCAGCTCCTCAGTGGTGTAGCCAAAAGCCCGCTGCTGCTGCCGCAGGCTGACGGCGCTGGCGGGAGGCTCGACCTGGGGAGCCGGCAGGTCATCCAGAGACACCTTGTTCTCGGTCAGCCAGCGGCCGTAGGACTGGCGACGGGCCAGGTTTTGCTTGAGCTCATCATCGCCGACGATGCGCCCCTTGGCCAGGTCCACCAGGAACATGCGGCCCGGCCGGAGCCGCCCCTTCTCCTTGATCTGCTGGGCCGGCACGTCCAGCACACCGGCCTCCGAGGCCATGATCAGACGGTCATCGGTGGTGATGGTGTACCGGAAGGGGCGCAGGCCATTGCGGTCCAGCACGGCGCAAACCATGCGTCCGTCGCTGGCCACCATCATGGCCGGGCCGTCCCAGGGCTCCATCAGGCAGGAGTGGTACTCGAAGAACGCCTTCTTCTCCTGGGACATGGACTCATGCTGCTCCCACGCCTCAGGGATCATCATGAGCAGGGCGTGGTCCAAGTCCCGGCCCGTCATCAGCAGCAACTCCAGGGCGTTGTCAAAGCTGGCGGTGTCGCTGGCGCCGGGGGTCATGATGGGAGGAATCTTCTTGATGTCCGGCCCAAAGAGGGGCGACTGGAACTGGGCCTCCCGCGCCTTCATCCAATTCAGGTTGCCCCGCAGGGTGTTGATCTCGCCGTTGTGGGCCAGGTAGCGGTAGGGGTGGGCCAGCTTCCAGTGACCTAGGGTGTTGGTGCTGAAGCGGGAGTGCACCAGGGCGAAGGCGCTGATCACCATGGGGTCCGCCAGGTCCTGGTAAAAGCCGGTCATCTGGTCGGCCATCAGCAAGCCCTTGTACACAACCGTGGCGCTGGACATACTGCAGATGTAGAAGTAGTCGGTCTCGTCCTCGCTGAGGCCGCAGTCCTGCAGGGAGTGCTCAATGACCTTGCGGGCCACGTAGAGCCGGCGCTCCAGCGCAGCCTGGTCGCCGGTGGTGGCGCCTCTTCCGATGAACACCTGGGCGATGTGGGGCTGGACCTTGCGGGCTTCCCGGCCCTGCTTGCTGGGGTCCACGGGCACGTCCCGCCAGCCCAGCAGCTCCAGGCCCTCCTGGGCGATGCCCCGCTCTACCAGTTCCCGGCACCGTTCCTGGGCCTGGCGCTGGGGCGGCAGGAACACCATGCCGACGCCATAGTTCCCCGGCTCCGGCAGGGGAATGCCCAACCGGGCACACTCCCGGAGGAAGAACTGGTGGGGAAGCTGTATGAGGACACCGGCCCCATCACCGGTCTCGGGGTCACACCCGCAGGCGCCGCGATGGCCCAGATTGACCAGCACCTGCAGCCCGTCCCGGATAGTGCGGTGGGACTGGCGCCCCTTGATATCGGCCACCACACCCACACCGCAGGCGTCGCGCTCCGACTCAGGAGAGTACAGGCCGTATTGGGCCAACTCTTTTAGCGGGTGCATAGCTGTGACCCCTGGCCTGGGGGCTTAATGAGCTCCCAGGAGCCCCACATGGATTTGGGTGATGCGGACGGTGCAGGCTACTTGACAAAAAGTAAAATAGATACCCTGCCCAGGCAACTGAGCTTGTTAAATATATCACAATGGCCTACGGTTGGGTAGCATTATAACCTTGGCCCCCGGCTTTGGGTAGACCCGCACACTGGTGGAGAAACGCCTTCGGGGTGCATCCTTCCCCTGAAGGATGCACCCCGACAAATCCGCACCGGGCAAGGCCAGGTCAGGCACGCACTCTCGCCCGTGGAGTGGGCTACCCAGCGGCCGGTGTGCCGCTAAGGCAGCAGGCCCGGCTTGGCCGCCAACGCCTGGAGGTCGGCCACAGAGACTCGTAATCGCACGTCCACGCGGGCGCCGGAGAGTGTCACCTGAACCTGGTCCAGCAGGTCCCGCAGCTGCCGGTCGGAGGAGAAGCCCCGCAGCAGGCTGAGACCACCGCTGAGCATCCCCTCCATCTGGTCGGCGGAACCGGCGTCGCGGAAGTCCAGCTGGGCGTGCAGACTCAGGTTCTGGGCGGCTTTGTCCAGGGCCACCCCCACCACTTCCAGGGCATCCAGGGTCTCGGCTCCCAGGGGCAGGGCACCCAGGCCGGGCAGGTCGCCCAGGTCCGCTCCGGGGCCGCCAAGCCCCTGTTTGGGCAATTCCGCCGCCAAGCGGAACATGGGAGTACCCAGGGATTGAAACGTCTCCCAAACCCGGCCGGACATGGGCTTTTGATCGCCGTTGTGGACGTCAATCACCGAGTGCACCGAGGGCAGGGTGCCCACCACCACCAGCTCTCGGCTCAACATCGCGTAGGCGGTGGTGTCGCCGCCTTCCGTGCTGACGAAGACCTGGATGTCCTTGTACTTGGTCTCCGTGGCGCCGGGGCTGGCTTTATTCAGGGCGGCCCGCAGCACCTCCGGATCAAACGAACCCTGCAAAATGGCCCCGGCATACTCCTTGGGCCTGGCCGCCTCGCCAAACACCACCGCGGTTTGGATGGTGCGCAGGTCCATTCCAGCTTTCAGGCTACCGGAGGCCAGCAGCTCCTGCAACGTTTGGGGGGCCTCTGCCCCCTTGGGTGCAACGTCATACAGCGTGGCCAGGTCGGGGTCCCGCAGAATATCCGCCACCCGGGCCTCGCCGATGAAAGTGGCGCTGGCGGGCGCCAGACTGCGAGGATCGGCCGCCCGCGACGATGAGCACGCCACCGCCAGCAGGGCCCCAGCCACCACCGTAATTATGGAAATAGCCAGCTTCATAGCACCTCGCCAGGCCCCGGCGAGTCGGGGCGTTTGGTCTAACCGCTCCACGCTATCATACGCCACGGACGGGGTTGAGGGTGCATCCCCCTGGTTGACCCGGCCCAGGGCGCCGCTTATACTCAATCTAGCTTTACTGCAAATTTGAGGAGGCGCGCCGCTGGAACCGACGGAAGTAGCCCGACAACTGGTAGACGTAGCGTCAGAAAAGCTGGCGGAGGATATTGTACTGCTGGACTTGCGCCAGACGGCCCCCTTCGCCGACTATTTCGTGATCATGTCAGCAGGGTCGTACCGGCAGATTCAGGCCCTGGAAGAGGACCTCACCGAGGCCATGAAGGAGTCCGGCGTGCGCCTCCACCACCGGGAGGGCACCGCCACCGGCGGCTGGGTGCTCCTGGACTTCAGCGACGTGGTGGTGCACCTATTTGGGCCGACGGAGCGAGAGTTCTACGAGCTGGAGCGCCTGTGGTCCCGAGCCCCGCAGGTGGTCAGGGTTCTGTAATCCAGGAGTCGTTGCTCCTGGTGTAGGCCAGAATCTCCTTGGCCTGGAAGAACAGAGCGATCTCCCGCTGGGCTGACTCGGCCTTGTCGGAGCCGTGCACCAGGTTCCGGCCGATGTTCACCGCCAGGTCGCCGCGGATGGTCCCCGGCGCCGACTTGCCGGGGTCCGTGGCCCCAATGGACTGTCGCACCAGCTCCACCGCGTTGTTGCCCTCCCACACCATGGCCACCACCGGCCCGGAGGTGATGAACTGCACCAAACCGGGGAAGAATGGCCGGGCCACGTGCTCGGCGTAGTGGCGCCGGGCCAGGGCGTCGTCCACCTGCATCAGCTTCAGCCCCGCCAGCTTGAGGCCGCGCCGCTCCAGCCGGGAGATCACCTCGCCCACCAGGCCGCGCTGCACGCCATCGGGTTTAACCAGCACCAAAGTTCGTTCCATGGCCATGATTTGTGTCCTGTCCCTCCATCCAAAATTGCTGGGTGCGCCCAGGGCAGACCAAGGTCTGCCCCTACATCGCCCTCCCACCTGGTGTCTCTGCGTTCTCCGCGCCTCCGCGGTAACAGTCTCCCGCCTAAGACCGCTGGGGCGTCCAGTCCCGCCGCTTGGGGCTGCCCAGGGTGGGCATGCGCAGGTAGTAGGGTTGGAGGGTGGCCAGGTCGCTGGCCTGCCCGGCGGCCAGCCTTTGGCCGCCCAGGGCCACCAGGGACCACAGGCGCGCGGCGGGCGAGGACGGGGCCACCACCAGCCCGCCCGAGCCCAGCCGTTCCTTGATCAGGCCCGCCCAGGGCCCCACGCCTTCGCCGCAGAACAGGCTGGGCTGCGTGGCCGAATCCCCTGCGCCGGATGCCGCGCGCGCCAAAAGCGCCTCCAGCAGCGCCTCCGGCGCGCCGATGACGTCAGCCTGGCTGCGCTGGCCGCCGGGGCCAAAGCAGGCCGCCGCCACCTCGCCCCGGCCGGCGTCCAGCCAGGCGCACACCGGCAGGCCGCAGGCCAGGTACGGGAACGCCTCCAGGTCCAGAGTCGCCACGCCCGCCAGCGGCAGGCCCGCCGCCCAGGCCAGGCCCTTGGCGGCGCTGAGACCCACCCGCAGGGAGCTGAACCCGCCGGGCCCCAAGGCCACCGCGATGCCTTCCAGGTCCCGCACCGCCAGCCCGTGGGCCTCCAGGGTCTGGGCCAACGCCGGCATCAGCTCCGTGGTGTGGTTGACCTTGGAATGCCAGCAGCGGCAAGCTAGAACTGTCCCGCCATGGGCCAGGGCCACACCAGCATAGCGGGTGGAGGTGTCGATGGCCAGCAACACTAGGGCCGGACCGTCCTGAGCGCCGTTGGAAAGCGCCGGGCCAGGTCGGCCAGCAGCAGCCGGTGGCGCTCCGACCCGGAGGGAGCGAAGCTGATGGAGCGCTGGTCCGGGTCCGCGGCGTAGTCCAGGCTAACCCACAAGGCTTCGGCGGGGAAGAGGCCGGCGGCGCGGTCGGCCCACTCCACCACACACACGCCGTCGCCGAACAACGCCTCGTCCAGTCCCAGGTCCCACGCCTCCAGGGGGTCGCCGATGCGGTACAAGTCCAGGTGGTACAGGGTCAGCCTACCCTGGTGCCGGGTCATGATCACAAAGGTGGGGCTGCGGGTGTATCCGGTCACTCCCAGGCCCCAGGCGATGCCCTGAGTGAGACAGGTCTTGCCCGCCCCCAGGGGGCCGGTGAGGAGAAAGATGTCTCCGGCCTGGGCCTGCTGGCCGATGGCGCGGCCCACCGCCTGGGTCTCCTCCGGGCTGCCGGAGTGGACGGTCAGGGCGGGCGTCATGAGCCCCGACTCGTCGGGGCGCGGGGGTCGCCGGTGAAGTGGTCCCAACCCGATGCGCCGGCGGGGTGAGTAACCCCTGCCGGGTCAACCAACTCCACCTGACCAGGCTGGCCGGCCAGGATTTCACCGATGACCGCCGCGCCCTGGGGCAGACGGGGCATCACCAGGGCCATCAGCGCCGGCGGCGCGGTGAACAGCAGCAGGTAGTCCTCGCCGCCGCCCAGGGCCAATTCCAGGCACCGGTCCGGGAAGGCCAGGCGGAGCAGCGGGTGGATGGGAACCTGATCGGCAAAGATGCGGGCGGCCACACCGCTGGCCTTGCACAGCTTGGACAGGTCGTCGGCCAGGCCGTCGCTGATGTCCATGGCGGCGCGCACCCCCGCCTCAGCCAGGATGCGGCCCTGGGCCACGGCGGGCTGGGGCCGCCGGTGGGCTTGGCGCAGGTACTCCGCGGCCTCCGGGGGCACGGCCAGGTGCTCCAGCATCAGCCGCAGGCCGCCGCCTGAGCTGCCCACGTAGCCGGTGACGCCCACCCGGTCGCCGGGGCGGGCGGCGGAGCGCAGCAGCGGCTGGCCGGGATGCACGCCGGTGAGGGCCACGGTGATAAAGACCACCGGCGACCGCACCACGTCGCCGCCCACAATGGCCACGCCGTGCAGGCGGTTAATCTCCAGCATCCCCCGGTACAGCTCTTCGATGTCGGCCACCGCCGTCTCCGGGGGCAGGCCCAGGGTCACCAGGGCGAAGGTGGGCAGCCCGCCCATGGCGGCGATGTCGCTGATGTTAGACGCCATGGACTTCCAGCCCAGGTCGCGCCAAGGGGTGGTCTCCCGGGTGAAGTGCACGCCCTCCACCATGGTGTCGGTGGTGAACAGCTCCGTGGCCACGCCGGTGCGCCAGGCGGCGGTGTCGTCCCCGGCGTCCACGGTGAGCCGGAAGCCCAGGGGTGCGCCGTGGTCCGGCCCGCCCCGCTGGCGGGTGACCATGGCAATGAGGCGGTCAATCAGGCCGAACTCGCCCAGGTCCTTAATCTGCATGGTGATGGGATTATAGCTTGCTGTAGTGAAAAGGCTCAAGTTGGGGGGTGGTTGGCGCAGTCGCGACAGTGGCGGCGATGACCTGAGAAGCGCACTAAGGAACCCACATAAACACAAACCGGACCCTGAAAGGTCCGGCCTTTATCCTCTGGGAAACTATTCACTCAAGCCCCTCCACCTCCACCAGCATCTGCCGGATTGCGTCGCAGAGGGGCGGCAGGTCTTGCCCCACGGTGCGCCACAATACTTCCTGATCAATGCCAAAATACTCGTGGATGAGCTTGTTGCGCATCGCCACCATATCACGCCAGGGCACCTGCGGGTGACGCCGTCGGTAACTCGCAGGGATATTCCGCGCAGCTTCACCGATGGTTTCCAGAGCCCGCACTACGGCCAGGTTAG
>JBGPJN010000117.1:0-9182 GCA_041485445.1 Dehalococcoidia bacterium | reverse complement strand
GGTCAGCGAGCACCCACGATGAAGCTTGTGGGCAGGCTCCAACTCTCCCCCCTGCCAAGGGGGAGATACAGAGGGGGTTGTCTCGGCGCCACCAGGAGGGAGGACCCCTCCCTTCAACTGCACTCAGGGCAGGCCCTAACCTCCCCTTGGTAAGGGGAGGGACTTTACACGCACAAGAAGAGTTTAAAGAAGCATGAGCACAGTCCCTGCCAACGAGCAGCCGGTCTACTGGCCCCGGGTGAAGGAGATCCTGGATAGGATAATGGAGCGGTGGATTGAGCGCGCCAAGCGCAAGCCTTACGCCGGCATCCACGAGTACTACTGGGCCACACCCCAGGATTTACAGAAGTCGGTGCTCTCCGGGCACCGGGCCATTGAGCCGGGCGTGCCGGGAAAGGACACTAACCTGGTGCGGTCCCTGGCCCGGGGCGTACGCGGCACCGGCCGCATGCCCCTGCGCGGGCCCTTCCTGTCCACTGAAGAGCTAAACGAGATCATCGCCTGGATCGACAGCGGCATGCCCGAGAGGCCGCCGGCGTAACAAGGGCGTCTGGGCCAGAACTACCCACGCAGTCGATGCCGCCTCACTTGGGAGGGAGATTCACCCCCACCCAACCCTCTCCCGGCAAGCCAGAGGGGGTTAAGCCGTTACTCCCGGACCAAGCGGAGCCAGCTTGTCGCAAAACTGAGCGCCGTCAATGGTATGACCAGTTGAACGGCCAACTCGATGGTGGGAAGGCTTAGCGCGGTCTCCTGGAGGATTGCCAGGGTTCCGCCGCTCAAAAGAAGCCCCCACAGCGTGCTCAGGAGGGTCTGGGAGACCGAGATTTTGGGCTTGAGCCGGAGCTTGCGCTGTTCTTTTTTCGCCTCAATCTTGGTTAGCACTTTAATCGCCCAGCGAGCCCCTTCGTTGATGGTCGCCTTGGCGGTTAACGTCAGCGCTAGAACACCCGAAGCCAGGGCTAACGTTCCAGCGATACCAGCCACCGTCCCCAGCGGAAAGCCTTCCACTCGAATCGCGGTGGAGGCCGCGCAAACTACCTCACCTCGTGGGTTGC
The DNA here is from genome assembly GCA_041485445.1 of Dehalococcoidia bacterium. Lineage (GTDB taxonomy): Bacteria > Chloroflexota > Dehalococcoidia > Lucifugimonadales > UBA3495 > SHYG01. The sequence continues at coordinate 8,124 of JBGPJN010000117.1, read as the reverse complement.
GGGTCTCCCACACCAGTTTGTACAGGCCAACTCCCAGCCGGGCAAACTCCTCCACGCGCACCTGCCCCGTCCACCGGCCCCCATTGGACTCCACCGAGGCAATCTGCCACCGCTGGCCGAAGAACTCCAGATACATGTAGTTCTGCGCCGGCCCCGGAGTGGCGGCCACTTCCACGGTAGCCGGAGCTTTCTGGCCGACCGCGATGGTCCGGCCTAGAACGGGCATGCCATTGATGGACGCGGAGCAGGGGGCATTGCCTTGCGCTTCTGCGGTGACGCCACTTACTGCTATGACCACCACCCCAGCGAGCAGGCCACCCAATACGCCCAGCATCCAGCGACCCATCTCTCGCCGCTTCGTCCGCAACTGACCGCTTACCCCGCCACCTGCTGCTTTTGGTAGATCTGCAGGCGGTGCCGGCCGCTCTCCGCCACGATGATATGCCCTTCCCGGTCCACGTCGATGCCCACGGGCTGGTAGAAGCGCTGCTCCGCCTCCATGGACCGCGCCTTGGCCCGCAGATCCAGCATGCTCTCCGGATTGGAGGCCAGCCGCTGGGCGCCCCACTTGGACATGCCGGCGTCCCCCAATAGCTTGGCCACCAACCGCCCTTGACTGTCAAACACCTGGACCCGGTCGTTGCCCCAGTCCACCACGTAGATGAACCCCTGGGCGTCCACCGCCACGCCGCTGGGCCGGTTCAGCTGGCCGTCGCCCGCGCCGGTTGCGCCCAGCTTCAGCAGAAACCTGCCCTGAGGGTCGAACTTCTGCACCCGGTCGTTGCGCCAGTCGGCCACGTAGACGTTGCCCTGCCGGTCCACGGTGAGGCCCCAGGGGGTGTTCAACTGGCCGTCGCCCACGCCGGGGCCGCCCCACTGGCCCAGGAACCGCCCGTCCTTGGTGTACCGCTGGATGCGGTGGTTCAAACTGTCCGCCACCAGCAGGTGGTCATCCCCGTCAAAGGCGATGCCGGCGGGGCGCTCCCACTGACCAGGGTCGTCGCCCAGGGCGCCCCAGCGGCCCTGGAAGTTGCCCTCCGGGTCGAAGATGCTGACCCGGTGCAGGTACTCGTCGGTGATGTAAACACACCCCTGGTGGTCCAGGGCGATGGAGTTGGGCCACACGAACTGGCCTTCCCCGTCGCCCCGGGAGCCGAACTTGCCCAGGTACTCCTCGCCGATGGTGCACCGCACCACCCACTTGCCGTCCTCCTGGAACTCGTAGGAGTGGTTCAGCACGTACAGCAGCCCGCCCTGGCCCGCAGCCACGTCCACCGGGTGGCGGAACCCCACCTGCCCGCCGGCGGCGGCGTTGCCGATGGTGTGGCTGTACCGGTAGCTGGGACTGGCGATAGTCTGAGTGCTCATGCTTCTCTCCAAAGGCGGTCAGCAATCAGTTGGTCAGCCGTCAGCCCCCACCCCCCGCTCCGGGTGGGGTGGGGAAGCTGACCGCTGATGGCTGAAAGCTGACTGCTAGTTAAGCTGGAACTCCGGCGCCGCCACGATTAGCTGCAGCAGCCGGGATACCCGCTGGTCGAAGGCCTGGCGTTCCGCCTGGGTGCCGCAATGCACCGGCCCGCCGTGGGCCACGTAGGCGATCAGCTCCGCCCGGCGGCTTGGGGGCACCCGCACCGGCCCGCACAGTTCCAGGCAGCGGTCCACCAGGTGCGCCGGGGTGAGGGCCGGCCCCCAGGCGGCCAGGCGCTCGGTGATGCGCCGCACGCCGGGCTTGGCGGGGTCCCCCACCTGGTCCGCGGCGAAGTTGACCCGCTCCACCAGGGCGCCGCTGTCAATCCACTCCTTGCCGGTGTGCCAGCCCTCCACCGTGGGCGGGTTCAGCACCTCCTGGCCCATGTAGTTGCAGGCCGCCGCAATGGGGTGGATGAACGGCTTGGCGGAGGTGTAGTCTCCCACCAGGCGCATCACCCCGGCCACCAGCTCGGCGGGGCTTTTCACCTTGGCGTAGCGCACGCCTTCGGCCTTGAAGAACTCCGAGCTCAGCAGCGTCCGCAGCATGGCGCGGATGTCGTAGTGCGACTCAAAGTAAGCTTGCTCCAGAGCCCGGATGGCCGCCGGGTCCCGAGGCGGGGTGTTCTGCCAGGAGGGCACCTGGGGCTCGTCCGCCACGAAGAAGTTGTACAGATGCCGGGAGATGAACCGGGCGGTGGCCGGCTGACGGCAGATTATGTCAATAACCTCTTCGCCGTTGAACCGCCCGGTCTCGCCCAGGAAGGACTTCTCGCTGTCGTCGTGGTCGTCGGGCCGGTACTCAAAGGTGTTGAAGTGCTCCCCATACGGGTAGCGAGGCAGGCCCGTCACCATGGTCCAGCCGGTGAAGGCCCGGGCGGCGACCTTAACGTCGTCCTCGCTGTAGTTGGGTCGCCCGTCCATACCCACGCCCATGGTGAACAGCTCCAGCAGCTCCCGCCCCCAGTTCTCGTTGGGGGCGCCCTTGTGGTTCTCGCAGTTGTCCAGCCAGAAGATCATGGCAGGGTCCCGGGACAGCTCCACCAACAGGGCGCGGAAGCTGCCCATGCCGTGCTGGCGCAGCATTTGAAGCTGGCGGTTCATCTGGGGGGCGTTGTCCACCTTGGCGAACCCGGTGGCGAAGACGCTGTGCCAGAAGAGGGCCATCTTCTCTTCCAGCGGGCGCTTGGTGCTAATCATGCGATGCATCCAGTAGGACTGATACCCCTGGATGCTCGTCCCAGTGCGGAAGTAGGGGATGTACCGGTAGGCCAGGTCGTCGTCAAAGGGGGGCTGTAGCTCCGGGTGCAGCAACTCCTCCACGGTGGCGGCGTAGCCACGGGCCGCCCTGGCCTCCAGCTCCTCCCGGCCGGCGCCGAAGCCCGCCCGCCGCATCAGGTGGCTCATCAAAGCAAGGTTACGGTCACGGTCACTCACCCCTGGCATGGTCAACCTCCTGGCTGCAATGCCCATATCCTAGCGGCTCCGGCGGCGGTTGAAAAGAGGGTGGGCGGATGTAGCAGCAGGCCAAGGCCTGCCCCGGGCCCTCCTACACCTCCTCCCAGTACGCACCAAGGAGCGCCCCCGCCAGGTCAGGACCTTTTCGTTGTCCTCCACTCGCCGGTCGAGTAGTCCCGATAAAATCGGGACGTATCGAGACCAACGAGGAGACGGGTTTCGATACGTCCCGACTGCGGTCGGGCCTACTCAACCAGCGGGGGCAAGGCCTTTGCGGCGACAATGAAAAGGCCCTGCTACCAGGTACAGACCCCTCCGCACGCCGCCCAGTTGCTCCTCAGGGCCTCTTCTGTGGTAAACTACCTGCCAAGGCCCGGTCACCCGTGTCCGATACTGGGCATGGGCTTGACAGTGAGAGACTTGGGCAGCTATTTATGGAGAGGATCGTATGACGGCTACTTCCACCGAGGGTATTGCTCTGATGGCCCATCTCATGCGACGGGTGGGCTTCGGCGCCAACCGTGACGAGCTGGAGGCTCTCGCCGCCAAGGGCTACCAGGCCACCGTGGAGGAGTTGCTGCATCCGGGGGACGACACCTATCTGAACAGGGACATGGTGGACCGCTACTACATTGACGTGGACGACATGCGAATGTCCGACGCGGCCAACGCCTGGTGGTTCTACCGCATGATCAACACCCGCAGCCCGCTGCAAGAAAAGATGACCATGTTCTGGCACGGACTGTTCGCCACCGCCTACGAGAAGATCCAGAACGGCCGTGCCACCTCCGGGCAGATTGAGATGTTCCGCCGCCACTGCCTGGGCAACTTCCGCACCTTGCTTCTGGAGCTGTCCCGTGACCCCGCCATGATCCTGTGGCTGGACAACAACACCAACCACAAGGGCGCCCCCAACGAGAACTGGGGCCGGGAGCTGCTGGAGCTGTTCGCCATGGGCGTGGGCAACTACTCCGAGGACGACGTCAAGAACTGCGCCCGCGCCTTCACCGGCTGGACCATTGCCAACCACACCCCCCGCTATCCCTGGGGCGCCTTCCCCATGCAGTTCGAGTACCGGCCCGCGGACCACGACGACGACGAGAAGACCTTCCTGGGCCACGTGGGCCGGCTGAACGGCGAGGATGTCATCGACATCATCGTGGACCAGCCCGCCACCGGCCGCTTCCTGGCCCGCAAGCTGTACCAGTTCTTTGTGTCCGACGACCCGGCGCCCGAGGCGGCCATCGAAACCCTGGCCGAGGCTTATGCCCAGTCCGGCCACGACATCCGGGCGGTGATGCGCGTCCTCCTGAACTCCGACTTCTTCAAGGAGGCGCGGTTTGCCAAGGTGAAGAGCCCCGCCGAGCTGGTAGCCGGGATTTTGCGCCTGGTGGGGGACTACCGGGAGCCCAAGCCCGGCCTGGTGGAGGTTACCTGGGAGTCCAAGTTCATGGGCCAGGAGCTGCTGAACCCGCCCACGGTGGAGGGCTGGCACACCGGCAAGGAGTGGATTGACAGCGGCGCCCTGGTGGGCCGGGTCAACTTCGCCTCCGACCAGGTGGGCAAGGTGGAGCAGCCGGGCGTCCAGGCCATCGTCCGGCGTCTGGGCGCCCCGGGCAAGCCCCTGTCGCCCCAGGCGCTGGTGGACGGCTGTCTGGACCTGATGGGCCCCCTGGAGGTCACCCCCAAGACCCACCAGGCCCTGGTGGCCCACGCCAGCCAGGGCGGCGTGGCCCGCTGCGGCACCGCCCAGGACAAGGAACAGTTCGCCCGCCGGGTGGCGGAGATGCTCCAGCTCATCGTTGCCACCCGGGAGTTCCAGTTTGCCTAAGACAGTCTCCTCTCCCCTTGTGGGAGAGGATTAAGGTGAGGGGTATCACCCTCACCCCAGCCCTCTCCCATCGAGGGAGAGGGAGCGGATTTCGTAGCGATGACACCTTTTCAGGAGCAACGCATGACCACCACCGAGACCCGTACTCGGAGCTATAAGTACAGCCACACCATCGGCATCGACGACTTCGCGGGCCGGGCGTTCCGTTGCGCCGTGGACCTGGCCATTGGCCCAGAGGGGATGCTGTACGTGTTGCAGCGGGGCACGCCGCTGCACCGCAACGTGTCGGTGAAGATCTGCAACCTGAAGGAGGAGTTCTTCGGCGACTTCGGCGCCTACGGCAGCGACCCCGGCCAGTGGACCTGGCCGGCGGCCATTGTGCTGGACTCCCAGGGGCAGTTGTTCGTCAGCGATGAATGGAACAACCGCATCTCTCGCTTCGACACCAGGGGCGCCTTCCTGGGCGACTGGGGCGAGGCGGGCAGCGCTCCCGGCCAGCTCAGCCGGCCCTCGGGCCTGGCCCTGGACGGGCAGCAAAATCTGGTTGTGGTGGATTCGGGCAACCACCGGGTCCAGCGGTTCACCCGTGAGGGCAAGCACCTGGGCGGCTGGGGCAGCCACGGCGCCGGCCCCGGACAGTTCAACCTGCCCTGGGGTGTGGCGCTGAACTCCGCCGGAGAGGTGTACATCACCGACTGGCGCAACGACCGCGTCCAGAAGTTCACCGCCCAGGGGCGGCTCCTCCTGGAGTGGGGCGACCCCGGCAGCGGCGACGGGCAGTTCAATCGGCCCGCGGGCATTGCCCTGGACCGGGAGGGCGACGTGTACGTGGTGGACTGGCACAACAACCGGGTGCAGGTATTTGATCCCCAGGGACGGTTCGTCACCCAGCTGCGGGGCGACGCCACCATGTCCACTTGGGGCGAGCAGCTCCTGGCGGCCAACCCGGAGATGATGGCGGGCCGCAAGGTGGCCAAGAACCTCAGCGAGGAGCAGCGCTTCTGGGTGCCCCGGGGCGTCAAAGTGGACGACCAGAACCACATCATCGTGGTGGACTCGGGCAAGGGCCGTCTTCAGATTTACCAGAAGGTGTCCGGCTGACCCCGACGAGTCGGGGCCAGCTATCTTATATCTTCAGGGGCATATGAGGGAGGAGTAACATGGCTACCACCGCTCCGCGGAGCAGCACCCAACCCAAGAAGTACAACGTCATCGGCACCCGGCCCATTCGCCAGGACGGCGTGGACAAGGTCACCGGCCGCGCCCGGTACGCCGCCGATTTTGAGATGCCGGGGATGCTCCATGCCAAGGTGCTGCGCAGCCCCCACGCCCACGCCCGCATCCGCAGCATCGACACCAGCAAGGCCGAGGCCCTGCCGGGGGTGCGCGCAGTGTTGACCGGGAAGGACCTCCCCGTGGTCAAGAACCGCACCATCGACTTTGGCGAGACCCAGGGCAACGCCCGCATGGTGGCCGAGAACGTGCTGGCCCTGGGCAAGGTGCTTTACGTGGGCCATGCCCTGGCCGCGGTGGCCGCGGACAACCCCCACATTGCGGAAGAGGCTCTGAAGCTGATCCAGGTGGACTATGAGGTGCTCCAGCCGGTGTTTGACGTGCGGGAGGCCATGAAGCCCGACGCTCCGCAGCTGCACGACGGCATCACCACCCGGTTCCGGGTGGAGCACATCGGCTCCGGAAAGGACACCGGCCAGAAGGGCAACGTGGCCGCCCACGTCCAGTTCAAGCGGGGCGACGTGGAGAAGGGGTTCCAGGAGGCCAGCGTGGTGGTGGAGCGGGAGTTCCACACCCAAACGGTGCACCAGGGGTACATTGAGCCCCACGCCTCCACCGTCCTCTGGTCCCAGGACGGCCACGTAACGGTCTGGACCAGCACCCAGGGCGCCTTCCAGATCCGCACCCTCACCGCCGGCATCTTGGGCATCCCCGAGCACATGGTGAAAGTGGTGCCCCTGGAGATCGGCGGCGGGTTCGGCGCCAAGCTGACCACCTACCTGGACCCGGTGGCGGCCGTCCTCTCCCGCAAGACCGGACGCCCGGTGAAGATGGTGATGAGCCGCAAGGAGGTGTTTGAAGGCACCGGCCCCACCTCGGCCACCTTCATCCGCTGCAAGATGGGCGCGGACTCCAAGGGCAAGCTTACCGCCGCGGAGATGTACTTGGCCTACGAGGCCGGGGCCTTCCCAGGCTCACCGGTGGGCGGCGGCTGCCTGACCGGCTTTGGCCCCTACAAGGTGGACAACCTGCTGGTGAACGGGTACGACGTGGTGGTCAACAAGCAGAAGGTGCAGGCCTACCGGGCGCCGGGGCAGCCCCAGTCCGCCTTCGCCGCAGAGTCGGTGATTGACGAGCTGGCGGAGAAGCTGGGACTGGACCCCATGAAGTTCCGGCTGATGAACGTGGCCCAGGAGGGCGACCGCATGCCCAACGGGGTGGCCTTTCCGCGCATCGGCTGCAAGGAGCTGGAGGAGGCCATGATGGCCCACCCCCACTATAAAACGCCCCTGGAAGGGCCCAACCGCGGCCGGGGGATCTCCGTGGGGCACCGGTTCAACGCCGGCGGCATCTCGTCGGCCACCATCGCGGTCAACAGCGACGGCAGCATCAACCTCATCACCGGGTCGGTGGACATCGGCGGCACCCGCACCTCCGTGGCCATGCAGGCGGCGGAGACGCTGGGGCTGAAGATCGAGGACGTAATCCCCACGGTGGTGGACACCGACAGCGTGGGCTTCACCGGCAACACCGCGGGCAGCCGCATCACCTACGACACCGGCCTGGCGGCCATTGGCGCCGCCGAGGAAGTGAAGAAGCAGATGACTTCCCGGGCGGCCCGCATCTGGGAGGTCCAGCCCCAGGACGTGGAGTTCAAGGACGGGGTGTTCATCTGCACCAAGAACCCCAGCGACAAGCTGGCCTTCAAGGACCTGGCCAGGCGGTTGATGAGCACGGGCGGCCCCATCACCTGCTCAGTGTCGGCCACCAGCACCGGCGTCGGCTCCACCTTCGGCGGCAACATTGTGGACGTGGAGGTGGACCCGGAGACCGGCAAGGTGACCATTCTGCGGTACACGGCCCTCATTGATGCCGGCACGGCGGTCCACCCCAGCTACGTGGAGGGCCAAGTGCAGGGGGCTACGGTCCAGGGCATCGGCTGGGCACTGAACGAGGAGTACTTCTACACCCGGGACGGGGCCATGGCCAACTCCAGCTTCCTGGACTACCGCATGCCCACCAGCCTGGACGTGCCCATGATCGACATCCAGCTGGTGGAGGTGCCCAACCCGCGGCACCCCTATGGGCTGCGCGGCGTGGGTGAGATCCCCCTGACCCCGGTGCTGGCCGCGGTG
>JBGPJN010000116.1:0-9267 GCA_041485445.1 Dehalococcoidia bacterium | reverse complement strand
TGGCGGGCATCCTGGCGGTGCGGGGCAAGGAAGATGAGGACCCCATGAAGACCCTCAATCGGGGCTTCCTGGTTTCAGTGGCGCTCGCTGCCGTGGGACTGGCTATCGCCACCTTCGTCATGCTCAAACCGGTGGCCGCCAACCCCATTTGGTTATTCCTGGCGGGACTGGTAGGCCTTGCCACCAGTCTGGCCTTTGTTTACATCACCCAATGGTACACCGAGTTCAAGTACAAGCCGGTGCAGGGCATCGTCAACGCCTCCCGCACCGGGCCGGCCACCAACATCGTGGCGGGCGTCGCGGTGGGGTTTGAGACCACTGCTTCCACCGCCGTCGTCATTGGCCTGGCGGTGCTGGCTTCGTACTGGCTGGGCGGGCACGTGAAGCTGCCCGATGGCACTCTCATCCCCCACGGCGGCTTATTTGGCACCGCGGTGGCCACCATGGGCATGCTCATGACCGCGGCCTACGTGCTGGCCATGGATACCTTTGGCCCCATCACCGACAACGCCTCGGGCATTGTGGAGATGGCCGGTGCGGGCGCCGCGGTCCGGCACATCACCGACCGGCTGGACGCGGTGGGCAACACCACCAAGGCGCTGACCAAGGGGTATGCCATGGGGTCCGCTGGGCTGGCGGCCTTCCTGCTGTTCAGCGCGTACCTGGATGAGATCAAGCATGTTAACCCCAACTTCACCGGGGTCATCAACCTGGCCGAACCCCAGGTGTTTGTGGGCGGCCTGCTGGGGGTGATGCTGGCGTTCCTGTTCAGCGCCCTGGCCATCAAGGCGGTGGGACGCACCGCCACGGCGATCATCGAGGAGGTGCGCCGCCAGTTCCGCGAGCACCCGGGCATCATGACCGGGGCGGAGAAGCCCGACTACGCCCGCTGCGTGGACATCACCGCCCGGGCGGGCCTGAAGGAGATGGTGGTGCCGGGAGTGCTGGCCGTGTGCATGCCCATCGCCGTGGGGCTGGTGATGCGGTTCGCCTTTGACAAGGGCGCCGAGGCGGTGGCGGGATTCCTGATGATCGGCACCATCGGCGGCATTATCCTGGCCACGTTCCTGAACAACGCAGGCGGCGCCTGGGACAATGCTAAGAAGGCCATCGAATCGGGCGGGCTGAAGCACCCGGTGACCGGAGAGGTCCTGGGCAAGGGCTCGGATGCCCATGCGGCTGCGGTGGTGGGTGACACGGTGGGCGACCCCTTCAAGGACACCGCCGGTCCGTCGCTGCACGTGCTGGTGAAGCTGCTGGCTACCATCACCCTGGTGATGGCCCCGCTGTTCGTCTAACCGGCATCCCGGCTGGCGAATCAACGTCACCCCCGGCGGCGGCTTCCTCCCGACGGGAGGGGCCGTGGCCGGGGGTGATTGGTTTCCCCCATTCCTTACGCTCGCCGGTAAGACAAGCCGGCGAAAGCCGGAATCCAACCACTTCGCCTGGACACGGGAGATGGATGCAGAACTGGCACCCTGGTTCCGGCCCACGCCGGAACGACGAAGCTGACCCATGGCGCATTCCCGGATACTAACCTCTGGGGTGAGTCATGTTAGTCAGCCCGAATTATGAGCCTTGTGCAAGGGTCTAAACCGTATGTGGAAAGCCGGCGCCGCGCCGCATCGGGCGGGCGCTGCCGACCGGGGGACTACCCGGCGATGGGGAGGCTCCGGCGGGAGCTGGAGAGGGCGGTGCGGACGGTGTTGATCAGCAAGGTGATGTCGAAGGGTTTGCTCAGCACCGCGCTGGCGCCCAGGGACCGGGCGATGGCTCCCGCGTCGGTGTCGCTGATGGCGGTGGTGATGATCAGCGGCGCGGCAGGCAGCACGCCCAGTTGCTTAAGCTTCAGGGCCACTTCTACCCCCGGCATCCCAGGCAACATCAGGTCCAGGATCACCAGGTCGGGGGCGGACTTGCGGGCGGCGTCCACCCCCGCCTGGCCGTCGGCGGCGATCACAACGTTGTGATTGAACTGCCGCAGCACCGACTTATACAACAGCCCCAGGGCTTCTTGGTCTTCGACGATCAGGATGTTGCTCAACTATGTATGCAGCTCCTGGAGTGGTGTCCGTTGGGACCGGTCCCGTGGGGATGAGGCCGGCGCCTGGAACGGGACTGTCTCCAATGAGGTCGGGGTTCGGTTACCTCCAGCTTAACCTGTGCCTTCCCATCCGTTCAAGGGTGCTGCCCTGGACTTCGGTGGGTGTTGACGCCTTCACCAGGTGGCAAGCCTCGCGTGCCCTTCAGGCCGGTGGGCGCACTGCCAGGTCCAGCAGGCGCACGCCTACCAGCCCGTGATCAACCTCCAGAAGGCCGATGGTGCCCAGGCCGCCGGGGCGGCGCCGGCTGGGGTAGGTGGGGCTGCCCGGATTGACCAGCAGCACTCCGTCGTACCAACACACCAACTCCTGGTGGGTGTCGCCGAAGACCACCACGTCCACCGGCTGGCCGAACTTGCGGGCCAGCAGCTCGTGGCCGGGCCCTGGGGGAAAGCTGAGGCTGGTGGCGTCGGGGTTGGTGGTGACGCGGGGCGGCGGCCACTGGATGTCGTGGACCATGCCGATGCGCACCCCGCCGGCGGCCACCACCCGGGTGGTGTTGGCTAGGCGGTGGCCCGCCTCCACCGGGTCCTCATAGCCCCGCACCGCCAGCACCGGCGCCACCGTCTCCAGGACGTCCAGCACCCCCAGGCATTCCAGGTCGCCGCAGTGCAGGATCAGGTCCACGCCCTGCAACGCCCGCAGCACCTGGTCGGGCAGCCCCCGGCCGCTGCCGGCCTGGTGGGTGTCGGAAATAAGCCCGATGCGCATTTCCGGTGTGATCCTTTCCGGCGGGCGCCGGCTGGCCGGTCTTCCCGGGGCGCTCTAACTTGAAACCACAGTGTAGCCCGCATTATTGACCCTTGCATAAATCTCTCAACTGAGGCTGACGAAATCCCCCCTTCGCCCCCCTTTTAAAAAGGGGGGTTGGGGGGATTTGCGCCGCAAATACCTTCCAACCGGTTGAAATATTTGTGCAAGGTCCGGTTAGTTAAATATCCCGGCCCGTGGTCCCCTACGCCCGCTGGGCAGGAAATAAGGGGCACGTAGACTTCACCCTGGCGTTGGTCTAGTTACGGTTCTCCCACAGGGTGAGGTAATCGGGGGAGTCGCCGTGCACCGCCTCGGCCAACTCCTGCCGGTTCAGCCGCTGCAGGACCGCGTCCTCTTGCGCCACCAGGCGGGCCACGGCGTGGTCCCATTCGGCCAGGCCCGCGGGTGGCAGGCCCCCCTCCAGCAGGGTGTGCAGGTTTTCGATCATCTGCTTGGAGTGCACCGCCAGCGCGCCCCCGCTGATGACGAACACCATCACTGATGGAGCATCCCCCGCCTCTGGGTCGATGCCCAGGCGTTGGAGGATGAAGGTCATGGCCACGCCCCGGATCATCTCCTCCAGCCGCAGGGGGAGGTTAATCAGGTGGGTGAAGGGCAGCTCGGTCTCTTCCCGGAGCGTGGCGGAGAACTCCTCTTCCAGCGCGCGGAAGAACTCCCCGTGCAACACCTCGGCGGCGGTCAGCAGGAGAAACCGCTGGCTGCCCTCCCGCAGGTCAACCACCAGGAACTCCCGCAGGTGGGGGAAGATGCAGAGATGAATGTCCGGACGAGGCTCGCCCGACGGTAGGTCGTTGATCTGGTCTTCCATTACTCTCCCGAGTGCAAGTGGGGAATGATTCCTCGGTCCTCGCCGGGATGGCCGGACGCCTGGGGCTAACCAGGCGGTCGGCCTGGCCGCGGTGCGCCCCATGAAGTGGCGCGCGGATTAGAGCAGCTTCTCCAGGTCCTCAAACTGCTGGCGGACCCAGTGGTGGACGTCCTCCCGGCCCACGGCGGCGGCCAGCGCCTCGCCGCGCTGCCGGCGTTCCTCGGGGGCCATGTTGGCCGCCCGGTACAGGGCTTCCATGGTGCCCTCCACGTCGGTGGGGGACACGGAGAGCGCGCCCCCGGCCAGCTGGTGGTGCACCCCGCTGGTCTCCGAGAGGATCAACACGCCGTTGCGGGTGTTCACCACCGGGCCTTCCTTGGCCACCAGGTTAGTGCCCTCGATCAGGGTGTTGACCAACAGCACGTCATACAGCTTCATCCCGGCCACCGCCTGGGTGTAGTTGTTTTCCATGAACAGGTGGATGGGCTGCCACTCCTCGGTGCCAAAGGCATGGTTGACCTGTTCAATGGCCTGCTGGATCTCCTCGGTGTACCGCTGGTACTGGCGGATGTGGGTGCGCGACGGGACCAGGAAGGCCAGGAAGGTGATCCTGCCCCGCAGCTCCGGATGCCGCGCCAGCAGCAACTCGTAGGCTTTGAAGCCGCGCACCACGTTCTTGTTGGGCTCGGCGCGGTCAATGCGGACGACGGTAACCTCCCGGCACAGGGGCCGCAGGCGGGTCTCGTAGTCCGCGGCCCTGGGCGAGGCGGCGATGCGTTTAACCTCCGCCACGTTGATGGAAGTGGGGTAGACTCGGACCTGCACCTGCCGGTCCGGCATCGAGATCACGCCGGACCGGCGGTCCACGGCGGCGCTGGGCAGGAATTCTTCCACGCTGTCCAGGAAGCTCTGCCGGTCCTGGGGGCTTTGGAACCCCAGCAGGTCTGCCTGGCAGAGGGAGGCGCAGATCTCCCGGATCATGTAGGTGGGGAGCAGCTGCCAAAAGCGCGGCGTGGGCCAGGGGATGTGGACAAAATGGTGGATGATGGCCTTGGGGACCTCCTGCCGCACGAACTTGGGCAGCAGGTACAGATGGTAGTCGTGGCCGATGACGATGGGCGGGTGCGGGCTGCCCTGGGCTTCCTCCGCCACGCACCGGGCGAAGGCCTGGTTGACCGGAACGTACCCGCCGTGCCAGGCTTCGTGTACCGCCGCGTCCACATTGGGATTATATGGAGGGTTCCACATGTAGTGCTGGAGGAACCACAGGAGCGGGTTGCAAAGCACATTGTAGTACTTGTGGTAGACCCGGCGCGGCGTGACCACGTAGCGCAGGTTAATCTTGTGTCCCGGAAGGGGAGACTTGAGCCGGTGTCCCTGCCCGCCGTTGGAGACCACCCGGTCCCCTTCCCCCATGGCGCTGGAGATCCAGGTAAACTCGACGGATTGGACCAGGGTGTTGAGGGCGGTCACCACGCCGCCGCTGCCCCGGCGCGGATCGGGCCGGGCGTCGGGGGTCATGTGGTGCTCCACCGGACCCCGGTTGCTGACCACGATCAAGGGCCGCTGGGCCAACACCCGCTGGCAGAGCTGGCCCATCTCCGACAGACCGGCTTCCAGTGCGGGAGTTGCCATCGCCATCGCCTTCGCCTCATTACAGGGCCTGGAGCGGCCCCGGCGCTGCACCTTGGCCGCCCACCGTCCATGCCGGAGAAACAGCGTGGGGGACGAGGCTAAGTCGCACTCGACACTAGCACCCAGCCTGGAGGTTGTCAAGCTGATTTCCAAGGCGGGCGGCGCCTCCCGCCGGAGCCAGGCAGACCAGTTATCCGGCCCGGCCCGCCATCCGCCGGATGGCCTCCGCCACCTGGCCCAGCCCGCTGACGGAGACGTCGGGGTTGGAGTGGGGCACCGCGGGGTCGCCCCGGGGATAGAACCCCTCAATCCACACGGTCTTCAGCCCGCACCCGTTGGCGCCCACCACATCGTTCTCCACGTGGTCCCCCACGTGGACCGCCTGGTCCGGCGCGGCGCCCAGGGAGCGCACCGTCAGCAGGAAGATCTCCGCCGCCGGCTTGGACAGCCTGACCTCGTCGGAGAAGGTCAGCGTGTCAAAGTAGCGCAGCAACCCCTGCTGCTCCAGGTAACTGCGGAAGGTGGCGCCCGGCGTCATGCCGGTGTTGGAGATCAGGCCGACGCGCAGCCCCAGTTCCTTCACCTGTCGGAGCACCGCGTCCGCATGGGCATGGGTGGTGGGCGGGTGCACGAAAAACGAGTCCGCATACACCCGGCAGATGTCCCCCACCAGCTCGCCGGGCAGCCGGGCCACCAGGCCGGGGCTGATGTTGTTGACAAACATCTCCACCTGCTCCCGGAAGCTCACGTCCTGGTTCTGGTCCCGGATGGCGTGGCACTGGCGATAGCAGGCCCGGTACGCCTCCCGGATGTGCTCCACGGGGTAACCCTCGCCGAAGCGCTGCAGGATGTCGTGGGTGCCGTCCAGCCGGACCTGGGCCCGCGCCCGCCCCTGCTCCCGGGTGTCGATGAGCAGGGTTTGCCACAGGTCGAAGGTCACCGCGGTGATTTGGGCCAAGGTTGCTGCCTCCTTTCAAGGGCTATTCACCACAGAGAGCACAGAGGACACGGAGAATGGTTCAATAATCCCCAAATCCCGGCGGGATATTTTACTAATGCGGGTCTCCCTGTGATTTTAGTTTAGGCGTGCGTCGCTCTCCCCCTTACGAAGGGGAGACACAGAGGGGGTAGTCCTCCCTGCGCCGCGCGGCGTGGCGGGGGGACGACCCCCCTAGTCCCCCCTTAGAAAGGGGGGACGGGGACCGGGACCGGTTGCGCCGTCCTTCTCCCCCTTACGAAGGGGGAGACACAGAGGGGGTAGTCCCCGCCCCATCGCGGCGTTTCTCGATTCAGGTTCAGAGATTCCCGGTCCAATCTCTCCGTGACCTCTGTGCTTTCTGTGGTAGAAATGTTTGGTTACAGCGGCGGGCGGCGCGTGTGCCACTGGGTCGCCTGCTGGTAGGCGTAGGCGGCGCGCAGCACCGTCAGCTCGTCAAAGGGGCGGCCCGCCAGTTGCAGGCCCATGGGCAAGCCGGCCTGGGAGAAGCCGCAAGGCACCGAGATGGCCGGGAAGCCGGTGATGTTGTAGGGGCGCGAGTACTGGGTGAGGGCCGCGGTGGCGCCCACCTGCCGCCCGCCGATTTCCACGGTGGGGGCCAGCAGGAGGGGCGCCGTGACGGGCACCGCCGGCCCGGCCAGCAGGTCCACCTGCTCCAGCAGCCGGCGCGCCTGCCGGTTGAACACGGCGCGGGCCTGCTGGCCCCGCAGGTAGTCGGCGGCGCTGATGAACAACCCGGCCTCCAATCGCAGCCGCACGGGGGGATACAGTTTGTCCCCGTCCTGGGCCAGCCGCTCCCGGTGGTAGGCGGAGGCCTCGGGCATCAGGATGGCGTTGGAGATGGCCTGGGACGCCGGGAACAGGGGCAACGAAACCTCGGTGACGACGGCGCCCAGCTCGCCCAGCAGGGCAATGGCCTCCCGCACCGACTGGGCCACCTGGGGGTCCACCGGCGCCTCCCAGAACTCCTTGGGCACGCCGATGCGGAGCCCGCGCACCCCGGCGGCCTGGGGGCCGGTCAGCGCGGACAGGTAGTCGGGCACCGTCACGTCCGCCGATGCCGGGTCGTGGGGGTCATGGCCGGCGATGGCGGTCAGGGTCAGGGCGGCATCCTCCACCGTGCGGGTCATGGGGCCAGGGTGGTCCAGGCTCCACGCCAGGGGGGTGAGGCCGTGGCGGCTGACCAGTCCGTAGGTGGGCTTCAGGCCCACGATGCCGCACAGGGCCGCCGGGATGCGGATGGACCCGCCGGTGTCGCTGCCCAGGGTGATGGGGCACTGGCCCGCCGCCGCTGCCGAGCCGGAGCCGCCGCTGGAGCCGCCGGTGATGCGCTCCGGGTCCCAGGGGTTGTGCATGTGGCCGTAGTCCGGGTTCTCGCCGGTGGGGCCGTAGGCAAACTGGTGCATGTTCAGCTTGCCCAGCAGGATGGCGCCGGCCTGCTGCAGCCGGGCTGCCACGGTGCAGTCCTCCTTGGGTATGTAGTTATCCAGCAGGCGGCTGCCCGAGGTGGTGCGCACACCGCCGGTGTTGTACAGGTCCTTCAGCCCCACCGGGATGCCGTGTAGCGGGCCCCGGCGCCGGCCTGACTGAAAGTCCGCCTCGGCCCGGCGTGCCGCGGTCCGGGCCTGTTCCGGCAGCAGGGTGATGAAGGAGTTCAGCACCGGCTCCGTCGCCTCGATGCGGGCCAGGTGGGCGTCCACAATCTCCACCGGGGAGAGCTTCCGGTCCCGCACCAGCCGGGACATCTGGGTGGCGCTCAGGTAACACAGCTCTAGCTGGTCCATGACTAACCCTCCAGTTTGCGAACCAAAGCCCTCACTCTAATGTCAGGTAGTGTGTAACTTGGGTTATCGTCATTCCGGCGCAAGCCGGAATCCATCAGTGCATCCCGCTGACTCTCATATCTGGACACCGGCTTTCGCCGGTGAGACGAAATGAACCCCCGTCCTCGGCGACATCTGAGACCCCTACCCATTGTCATTCCGGCTTGGGCCGGAAGGACAGGTCCGGCTCCGCGCCGGCCAGGTCCAGGCTGCGGAGGGGTTCCAGACTGGCCAGCACGCCCTGCACGTAGGGGAAAAGCTCGGCCAGGTGGGGGCTTGCCGCATCCAGCCCGGCGTGCTGGGCCAGGCGGAGAAAGTCTTCCCAGGTCAGCGGGTGGTCACCGGGCATGGGCCGCCACCTCCTGCCGGCTGGGGCCGGTGGGATCACCGGCATTCCAGACCTTGGCTTGGCCCATATTATGGCGCACCTGGCGACTTCTCGCAAAGGGGGCCGGAGCGGCGGTAGTGAGTCAGGTATGTGCTCGTCTTTCTGGCGCAAGCCGGAATCCATCGGTGCATCTCGGCCATGCTCGTACCTGGACACCGGAGTTCGCCGGTGAGACCGATAGAGTCCCCGTTCCGTGCCATAGCAAACTGACCCACTGGTGCGGAGTGGCAATTCAGTGGCCGCAACCGCCAGCCCGGCCACCGGCAAAATGCTGGTATACTCCCCCCTGTCGCGGTCGCCGCGCTGGGAGGTGGTTGCCTGAAAGCGGACCCCCGGTACTGCACTCAATGCGGGCGCCCCGCGCCGGGAGAGGCCGCCCG
This sequence comes from Dehalococcoidia bacterium, assembly GCA_041485445.1. Lineage (GTDB taxonomy): Bacteria > Chloroflexota > Dehalococcoidia > Lucifugimonadales > UBA3495 > SHYG01. Next base: position 360 of record JBGPJN010000116.1, on the reverse strand, counting down.
CTGCCCATATTGCGGCCACGCCCTGGCGCCGTCCGCCCCCGAGACAGCTCAGCCCGGGGCGACCCCGTCCGCCGGCTTGGCGCCGGCGACGTGGGGCGGCACCCAGGTGGCCGCGGGTGTGGTGTCGGTGGCGCTGGCGGCGCTGGCGGTGGCCGGCGGCGCGTTGGGGCTGGTGGGGTTGTCCAACCCGGCGCTCACCGCCTGGCTGACCAGTCTCGTGCTGGGTTCGGTCATCCTGCCGGTGGTGTGGCTGCTGGGCCCCCGCCGCGTCCAGGGCCTGCTGCCCTCCCTGGGTCTCGTCGCCCCCCGTCAGCACTGGCTCGTGGCGGCGGTCCTGACGGCGGGGGTCCTGGGCGCCAG
>JBGPJN010000115.1:0-9313 GCA_041485445.1 Dehalococcoidia bacterium | reverse complement strand
TACGGGGCGCGCTGCACCAGCTCGATGAGCACGTCGTCGGGCCCCTCGATGTAGGCCAGCCGGGTGCCGCCCACCACGTCGGTGGCCGGCAGAACCACGCGGATGCCCGCCCTGGTCAGCCGGTCCAGCTCGGCCTTCAAGTCCGCCACGTCGAGGCCGAAGTGCTCCAGGCCCAGCCGGTTCAGCTCGGCCACCGCCCGGGGCCCGGAGGCCCCCTTGGGCCGGGACGATACGTTGAGCCGCGTGGACCCGCCCATCTGCATTCCGATGGTGACGGTCCCCGGCATCACCTCTCGCTCCGACACCTTCTTGGCCTCAAAGTGCTTCGCGTACCACGCCGCCGTGGCGTGGGGGTCCGCCGACCGGATGTGGACGTGGTTAATCACATAAGGCATTAACATTCCCTCCTGGTCCCATCAACTTGGTCTTTCCCTTCGACTTATTGACCCTTGCATGAATCTCTTAACTGAGGCTGACGAAATCCCCCCCCCCTCCGATTTGAGATACTTGTGCAAAGTCCGGTAGTTGAGCAAATTCACCAGACCCCCAGCAGAAGCCTGGCTTACGACCGAACGATCTCCTCAAAGGTAGGCTCGGGCATCCCCTGGTGCCAAGTGGGGTCCCGAAGCTCCAGGCGGTTCCCGCTGGGATCGAAGAAGTACAGCTCCCGTCCCGTGAAAAACCCCTTGGCGCGGTAGACCAGATTGTCCACCGGGATGTGCCTCTCGCGAAATAACTTGCAGGCCTGTACCAACGTCTCGGGGCTGACTGTGAAGGAATGATGCGTCCGGTGGTCTACTTCGGCACTGTCCTCAGTGGGGTGCTCGCGCTCGCAAAGCAAGATGTTGTGGTCCCCAACGTTAAAGCAGGACATAACCGAGTTGCCCAGGCGGCCCAACGGGCGAAGGCCAAGCAGGTCCCCGTAGAACCTCTCGGATTCCGTCAGATTGTTGACTGGGATAGACCAGTGGGTGACGCCCTCGATTTTTAGCAGTCCCATCGCATCCTCCTTTCACTGCGCGCCGATAGTTTGCCGGGCGTAGTATAACCCCACGCGGCTTTGCGCTCAATTTATTTCAGCATCGGGCATGTGGTAGGATAGGGCCAAGTTTCCACAGGAGCGATAATCCATGGCAGAGAAGATACGCTTGGGGATCATCGGGGCCAACGTCCACCGGGGGTGGGCGCCCCGGTCCCATTTGCCCGCCATCCTGGCCAGCCCGGAATTCGAGCTGACTGCGGTATGCACCACCCGTATGGACAGCGCCGAGGAATCCCGGCGGCAGTTTGGGGCCAGGCTGGCCTTTGACGACTACCACCAGATGCTGGCCCACCCGGACATCGACGCCGTGGCCGTGGTGCTGCGGGTGCCGTCCCACTACGAGCCAACCATGGCCGCCCTCCACGCCGGGAAGCACGTTTACACTGAGTGGCCCCTGGGGCGGACCACCGCTGAGGCCCAGGAGATGGCCGCCCTGGCCAATGCCAAGGGAGTGCGCAACATGGTGGGACTCCAGGCCAGGGCTGCTCCCGCCATCATGTACGCCAAAGACCTGGTGGAGTCGGGCTACGTGGGTGAGGTCATGTCCTGCCACGTCAGCCGCATCCAGGAGGGGGGAATGCGACGGACCTCGGACCGCACCTGGCAGCGGGACCGGGAGCTGGGCGCCAACACCCTCACCATCTCCTGCGGCCACACCATTGACGCCCTGCGCTTCGTGGTGGGGGACTTCAGTCACGTTTCCTCGGTGGTCAGCACCCAGGCCAAAGAGTGGCTGGCGGTGGACACCAACCAGGTGCTGGCGGTAACGTCACCGGATAACATCCTGGTGAGCGGAAGACTGGCCGGCGGCGGCGTCGCCTCAGTGCACGTGGCCACCAACCCCTGGGCCGGCAGCGGGTATCGGATGGAGATCTACGGGAAGGAGGCACGCTGGTGGCGTCGTCGGGGGAATCCCCCAACCACGACGGGGTGCAGTTGCAGGGCGCCCAGGGCGGCAACAAACTGGGCGACCTGGGGGTCCCAGAGAAGTACACCTACGTCCTGGAGGGGATGCCCCGGGGCGAGGCCTACAACGTGGGGCAGATGTACTACCAGTTCGGTCAGGCCATCCGCTCTGGGGAATCTTGCCAGCCCGACTTCAACACCGCCGTGGAGCTGCACCGGTTCATCGACAAAATCCAGGAGGCATCGAACCGGGGACGGGAGGTGGCGGTGGGCTAGCTGGCGCCCAGGGCAGCCAGCCCCGCCTCGGCGCACTGCTGGTCCTGGGAGTAGTGGCCGCCGCTGACGCCGATGCCGCCGATCATCTGGCCGTTGAGCATGATGGGGTACCCGCCGCCAAAGAGCACCATGTTCTCCTGCTGGGGCAGGCTGTGCAGCAGCGGCGGGTCGTTCTTGATGAACTCCCACAGCCCGTGGGTGGGGGTGCCGAAGGAGATGGCGGTCCAGGCCTTGCGCTGGGCGATGCCTACCGCCAGCAGGGCTGCGCCGTCCATGCGGATGAAGGCCTTCAGGGTGCCATCGGGGTCCACCACGGCGATGGCCATGGGCACGCCCAACTCCCTGGCCCGGCGGATTGCCCCGTTGATGACCTGCTGCGCGGATTCCAATGTGATGCTCGCGTGCTGGAAGGTGGCCGGCATGGCGGTCCTCCTGGCTTGAAACTCGGCGCTACTGCACTTGCTAAACTACGGTGGCTCCCAGGATTTTGTTGAGGTGGCGCAGCGCCCACTGGTGGGCCTGAGGGTCAAAGCTGGCGACGCAGTCGGCGGGCACCTCCACCGGGTAGTCCCGGTTGCGGGCGTCGGCGGTGGTGTGCAGCACGCAGATGTCGGTGCACACCCCGCAGATAATCAGCTTCTGCGGCTGGAGCCGGGCCAGGCGCTGGGCCAAGTCGGTGTTGAAGAACCCGCTGTAGCGGTTCTTGGGGACGACGTTGGCGCCGGTGACGTAGGCGGCCAGCTCGGGGATCACCAGGGGCTCCTCGGTGCCCTTGACGCAGTGCACCGGGAACATCTGGAACTCCAGGTCGTCGGGATCGTGGTGGTCGGAGATGAAGAGGACCGTGCCGCCCGCCCGGGTCTCCCGCTCCAGCAGCCGCTGGACGTGGGGGATGATGCGGCGCGCTTCCGCTCCGCAGTAGAGGTTATGCCCCGGCTCCAGGAACCCGCGCACCATGTCCACCACCAGCACCACGTTGGGCATATGCGGCCTCGCTCCGGCTACTCTGGCGCCAATAATACTTGATCGTCAGCCAGGCCTCAAGCGGGAGGGCGGAGCGCGGCACGCCGCCTCCGGGCGCCTACACCTCTTGGTAGGGAATCACCTGGACGCCGGCGGCATCGATGGTCAGCAGCACCCGGTCTCCCGGCGTGGCCACGATGCGCTCCCTCACCGCCTCCAGCTCCCCTTCAGTCAGGCTGGGGGCCGCGCCGCCGTCCAGACGCCGCCACACGCGGATGCCAACGCCCAGCCGGGACTGGAGCTGTCGCACCAGGGCCTGGGCCGGCTCGGAAGCCAGTGCGGTGATGTCCTTGGCGACCGCTACTACCGGCGCCGCCGGCTCCTCACCCGCCGGCGTCGCCCGCCGGTCCTCTTGCAGCACCAGCCAATGGTACATACTGACGGCGCCGGCCATCACCAGGATGCCAATGTTCCACTTGGCCTCCTGAAGGAGCTGTAGCGACAGGTTGCCCTCCAACAGGTCTCGGAGGAACATGTACAACAGCGCGCTCAGGTTAGCCAAGACCAGCAACGTGGCGATGCCAAAGACCCCGTAAATGAACACCCGGCGGGAAAGGGAGGTGCGCTCCTCCACACCCCCGACCTGTACCTCCCTCTGTACGCCGAACCAGTAGTAGCTCCACAGGGGAATCCCCACCACCAGGAGCGTAACCGCCAGCACCAGGGGATTGCGCCACCACTCAGAATCCAGCAGCTGCGGCCCCGCCTGGGGCACCAGCAGGCCCAGGGCCACCAGGAACACCATGACCAGGCCGGTGGCCAGGGTGCCCAGGCCCAAGGCCGCCACCAGGTATCGGTACACCCGGCGGGCCGCCTGCCACCTTCCACTGGCAAGGCGCGACTCCTGCCGCACCAGCGCCCAATGGTAGCCCCACAGGACGGCCCCCGGTATCAAAGCCGAGATCACGCCCGGAAGGCGGCGGAAGTGGGACGCGGCCGCTGAGGACCCGGGCTCGCCGATGAACCACTGCAGCACCAGGTAGAGCAGGATGCTCAGGGCCACCACCACCGTGGCGGCGCCTCCCAATATGGCGAACAGGTAAAGGTAGACCTGCCGCAGCACCGAGTTGACGTCGCCCCTGGCCGACCGGTGCCAGTGCCACCACCAGCTCAGTGCTCCTACTAAGGCGATGGCGACCCCAGTGCGGGTGGCGTCGGTCCAGATGGCGTCCCAAGGGCTGACCGTGCCGGGCAGCAGGATCTGGGTCGTGAACAGGACTTCGTAGGCCGCTCGCAGGGGCCGCCAAATAACTATGCCCACCCCCACCGCCAGCATTACCAGGCCATACAGGGAGGTGAAGTACCAGTACAGCCTCCGCACCCATGCCCAAGCTTCTTCGCCGGCGCCGCGGCCCTCCACGTATTGGAGGCGCCAGTGGAAGGCCCAGACTCCGCCCCAGACCAGGGGGAAGGCGATGTTAAACCCGTTGAAACTCCCCGCCCCCAGCAACCAGCGCAGCAAAAAGACCAGTCCCACGGCGATCATCGCCGCGGTGATTCCCAGCACCAAATACAGGTATATCTTGCGGGAGAGGGCCGATGCCTCCGCCGGCAGCCGCTGGACGGTGCGCAGGGCCAGCCACCAGTGCAGGAACCAGAGCGGCGTGCCCACCAGGGTGAGCGCCAACCCCAGGGCGAGTTGGTTCTGGCTTCCAATTAAGGCCGGCGGCCCAAAGAGGCTGTCCAGTAAGAAGTCCAGCAGTGCGATCAGGCCCGGGGCGGCCACTCCCAGGGCGACGAAGGAGAGACCGTAGTAGTACACCCGCTTGAGGGTGCCGATGCCGGGGTCCTCCTCCGGCGAGCTGCCGCGCCGGCGTACCAGTACCGTGACGGCGACGACGATGGCAACGATCAGCGCCAGCGGGACCAGGGACAAGAACAGGTAGGGCAAGTAGTAAAAGCCCATTTAAGACCTCTCCTAGTTTGGGATCGGCGCTGGGCTGGCCGCCGCTTATGGGCCCTTCGGCGGTTCCGGGCACCCCCAACTGATTGGCCAGGGCCGGTCCACGAACCGCCAGTTGCCATCAAGCTTCTTCAGAAGAAAGGTTTCAACATGGGAATACTCGTTGACATTGAAGGGAGCGGAAACCGTGAAGTCGGTCATGCGGACCTGCACCTCAATGCCGTCATCCCGGGGGCGTTCGCTTTCCAGCGCAACCCGGGTGTCCCGGTTACGGTTGGGAACGCTACCCATCACTCCCCTCGTGTTATCCCGGAAGAAGTCATAGTTGCATTTAGTCTGGAGGTCAGTGCTCAGGTAGCCGTACGCCTGGCGGGTTTCCCCGGCCTCCACTGCCAGCAGGTATCCCTGGACGGTGCCGGAGGGGGTATCCGCGGGGAGAAGGGTCTGGGCCTGGGGGCGGCTCAACAAAGCAACGGCTACGCTGGCAACGATGATGGCCAGGATCACCACGCCGGCTCCTAGCAGCCACTTCGATGATGCGCTTCGCATGTTGCAATACCCTCCAACTTAGGCGCACCGGTCGCTGCGGACGCGAGGGCCAAGCCCCTCGCCGGGTGGCTTAGGGTGCCTCCGCAATTGTATCTCCCTCAGCGTGATGCCGACAGGTACAGTCAGACCGGATTTAGATGGTACATGGGGGTACACCGGGGGCGGTCTCGGTTGCGGAGCCAAGACCACCCCCTCTGTATCTCCCCCTTCGTAAGGGGGAGAAGGACGTCCCGGTCCCCGTCCCCCCTTACCAAGGGGAGGTTGGAGCCTGCCCTGAGCTTGTCGAAGGGAGGGGCCGTTTTTCGCCCTCAGGCGATGAGGCCGCCGTCAATGGTGAGCACCTGACCCGTGATGTAAGAGGCGCCCTCGCCGCACAGAAACAACACCGCCTGGGCCACCTCGGCGGCGGTGCCGAACCGGCCCATGGGGATGCGGCCCAGTATCTGCTGCCGGGTCTCCTCGGTGAGCTGCTCCACCATGCCGCCGGCGGCGATGAACCCGGGGGCCACCGCGTTGACGGTCACGCCCCTGGAGGCCACCTCCCGGGCCACCGCCTTGGTGAACCCGATGAGCCCCGCCTTGGCCGCGGCGTAGTTGGCCTGGCCGGGGTTGCCGCTAATGCCCACCACTGACGAGACGTTCACCACCCGCCCGCTGCGCTGGCGGATGAGGTGGGCCATTACGTACTTGGTGCAGAGGAAGGCGCCCCGCAGGTCCACCGCCAGCACCTGGTCCCAGTCTTCCGGGGTCATGCGCAGCAGCAGGCGGTCGCGGTTGATGCCGGCGTTGTTGACCAGGATGTCGATGCGGCCCCAGTGCTGCACCACCTGCTTGACCACCGCTTGGGCGTCGGCGTCGCTGGAGACGTCCCCCGCCACCGCCAGGGCCTCCCCGCCGGCGGCGGCGATGGCGGCCACCACCTGCGCCGCCGCTTCCGGGCTGGAGTGGTAGTTCACGCCCACCTTGGCTCCGGCCTGGGCCAGGCTGGCGGCGATGACCGCTCCGATGCCTCGCGACGCCCCGGTGACCAGCGCCACCTGCCCCTCCGCCGTCCTTCCGCCGAAGGACAAACTCTGCGTCGTCAACGCGCTACCCGCCCTGGGGACGGGGCGGCGGGTCTGCCTCGGCGCCCTTGGGCAGGGCCGCCAGCTCCTGTCGCATCCCTTCCACCAGGCCAATCTGCACGCAGCGCACCGCGGTGCCGATGGCGCCGGCCACGCCCTCGGCTTTGGACGAGCCGTGGCCCACCACCACCGTGCCGTTGACGCCAAACAGGGGCCCCCCCATGGTCCGGGGAAGGTTGGTCATCTGCCACAGCTCCGCCCCGATGCGCTGCACCACCTGGGCGGGCAGCACGTAGGCCAGCTGCTTCTGGAGGTAGGGCATCAGGGCGCTGCCCAGGCCCTCCGTGTACTTCAGCAGGATGTTGCCCACGAAGCCGTCGCACACCACCACGTCGGCGCGGTCGGTGAAAAAGTCGTTGCCCTCCACGTTGCCCACAAAGTTCAGGTGGCTCTCGCGGAACAGCCGCAGGCTCTCCTGCACCTGGCGGTTGCCCTTGGCGTCCTCGGACCCCACGCTGAGCAAGCCCACGCGGGGGTTCTGGATGTCCAGGAACTGGCGGGCGAAGGCCGACCCCAGGGCGGCGAAGCTGAGCAGCAGGGATGGCCGGCAGTCCACGTTGCTGCCCAGGTCCACCAGCACAGTGCGGGGCGCCAGCCCCAGAAACGGGCCGCCGATGCAGGGGCGCTCCAGCCCCTCCATCAAGCCCAGCAGCATGGTGGCGCTGGCCATGGACGCCCCGGTGGAGCCCAGGGACACCAGGGCGTCGGCCTGGCCGCTCTTCAGCACCTGGGTGGCCACCACGATGGACGCCTGGCGCTTCTGCCGCATGGCCTGCACCGGGTGCTCGTCGTCGCCGATTTTGCCCACCGAGGGCACCACCTTGATGGGCTTCCCCACCACGCTGTAGCGGGCCAGCTCGGCCTCCACGGGACCCTGGTCGCCCACCAGGAGGATCGCCACATTCCCCCGGTCCAGCGCCCGCACCGCCCCCTGGACGATCGCCTGGGGGGCGAAGTCGCCGCCCATGGCGTCCACCACCACCCGCACCGGGGCGGAGACGGAGGCGCCATTGCCTTGTTGGTCAGCCATCACTGCCTTTCCTCCCCAAGCCTGTGGGGCCGCTACTGCCCGCCACCGGGCACCACCACCGAGGCGGCGCCGCTGATTAGCTCTTCGCCGGTCCCGGCATGACGCAGCGCCACCAGGCAATGCACCCGGCGGCCCTGAGGCAACGGCTCCTCCCGGCTCACCCGGCCCCAGGTCACCACCCGGTCGCCGGGACGCGCCGGGCCCTTGAACCGCGCCTTAAGCTCGCCACCCTCCAGCCAGGCCCGGCCAAATGCGTGCGTCAGCATCTCCGCGATGAAGCCCAGGGTGAGCATACCGTGGGCGATCACCCCGCCGAACTGGGTGCCTGCGGCGAACTCCGCATCCCAGTGCAGTGGATTGTGGTCGCCCGACGCCGCCGAGTAGGCGTCAAGCTGGGCCTGGGTGATGGTCCGGCTCACCACCGGCAATTCGCCCGCGGCCGCACTCCCGCCGGCGGGGGCGGCGGCGCCCCTCTGCCCCGCCCCAGGCTCCGCCGGACGGTGCGTGACGCCGGAGCCTTGAGAATCAAGGATGAGCACAGTGCTTTTTCCGCTGAGCAGCGCCACGCCCTGGCGGTTCTGCAACCGGTAAGCCACCGTGCGGAACTCCAGGTTGCCCCGGCGGCGCGGGCACTCCAGTTGCGCGGCGCCCAGTACCTGCTGGCCGGGCCGGATGGGCCCCAGGGCCTCCAGCTCCTGCAGGCTGTGAATGGCCCCCGCCGGCAGGCTCAGCTTGTCCAACAGTTGCCCCAGGGTCCGAGCAGCTAAAGCCAGGGGAGGCGCCAGACCGTGCTCCCCATAAACCGGCGAGGGATCCCCCACTGCCGCCAGGTAGCCGGCCACCCAGTCCGGGGAGAGCTGCCAGGGGTCCAGGCGTATCTCGGTTTGCCGGGACAGCCCCACTCTGGACGCTCCTGTGCACATTCCCCTGGACGTTGCCGGGGACGCTTCCCCGAAGCCGCCGGGCGCGGTTGATTATACGCACCCCGTTGCAGCGGGGGCAACATCCTGGAGGGCAACTCCTGGGGCGAATGAAAGGGACGCAGAGACCACCCCCTCTGTGTCTCCCTTGGTAGGGCTGACAGGGGTATGTAAAGTGTTAGGATCAGTCTCGGTTCCAGGGGTAACCAATGTCGCCCTGAGTCCCGATTCCATCGGGACGAAGGGTCTAAAATGGCAGGAGTAGTTACGGCTCGAACGGCGAGGCTTACCTCCGCCATTTTAGATTCTTCGCCTCCGTTGCGCTCCGGCTCAGAATGACACTTCTATGTTCCAGATACAATACATACCCCTGTCAGCCTTGGTAGGGGGGAGAAGGACGGGTGACTGGACTCGCTGGCGGAGGCGTCCTATTCCTCCCCTTACCAAGGGGAGGTTAGAGCCTGCCCTGAGCGCAGTCGAATGGAGGGGTCGTCCCGCTCTCTGTGGTTAGCTGGTAACTTTCTAGCTCCCGGCCGCGGG
>JBGPJN010000114.1:0-9383 GCA_041485445.1 Dehalococcoidia bacterium | reverse complement strand
CTCCGGTCCACTCCGGGCAGCAGGTCGCCAACGAAGGGTGAGCCTTCGGCGCCCTGCAACCAGATCATCCCCGGGCCACCTCCAGCCGGCTCAGCCCCGTCCTTGAACAGATAGTCCCGCTCCGAGGGCTCCCGCAGGAACTTGCCGCGGAACCAACCCAGGGAGTCGGAGTAGATACCGAAGACATACTGCCAGTGGCCCTGACGCACGGCTTCCACCGGCACGTCCACCGAGGTATCCCGGAAAATCTCTTGCAGCAGCGCGCACGAGTCTCCAGCGCACCGGTTGATGGACTCCATGAAGCTATCAAGCCCTTGAAGCAGGGGGTGGCCGTCCAAGATGGAACGCAGCTCCAAATACAGCGGATGGCTCTGCCACGACGGGTCATAGCGCGGCGTCAGGCGGCCTTGCAGTAGCTGCTCTTTGGCGTCGTCGCCGGGGCTGGCGCCGCCGTTTCCCCGCAGTAACTCCTCCAACCAGCCCACGTCATACCCCACCTGGATTAGCGGCAACGCACGGGCAAAATCCACCAGGATCCGCAGACGGCCCTGCTCCTGGGGGGACAACACCTTGGGCCGCCGCTGGGCGCCGCCGGGCAGGGCCAGCCTGGAGGGCAACCCCAGAGCCCGCTGCTGAGGCCGCCCGGCGCCCTCGGGCGCGCCCAGCTCGCGGAAGTATCCGGGCACCGGGGCGGGGACCGTGACCTCCCCCACCCGGATAACCTCGGTCTTGCGGCGGAAGTAGTAAAGGTAAGCGTACCACCCGGCGCCACCGGCGGCCGCCAGTCCCGCCAGCACCAGGAACACCAGCATCCACGCCGGGATCAGTCCGGAGCGCACCACCAGCGGGTTGGACCAGGCGCTTTCGTTGTAGGCGCCGTCCACCGCGCGCACCCGCCAGTAGTAACGCCCCCTGGGCAGCGCCTCCCCATCGCCCAGAGTGTAGCTGGGCGAGGTGAGGTCAAACTTCTCCAGGAACGGCTGGGGGAAATCCGGCGCCACGTCCATCTGCAGCACGTAGGTGACGCCGCTGGGGTCCTGGGTGTTGGACCAGGTAATGGTGGGTGTGGCGCCTCCGGTCAAGCCAATGCGCGCGTTGCTTTTGGGGGAGATCGGGTTGGGCGAGCGCGGGGGAGTTCCCTCCACGGTGAAGGTTGCCTGAGCATCGTTACGCAACCCATCGGAGATCCGGATGGTCTGGGCGCCAGCCCTGAGCCGGGGCACTACCACCGAGAACCCGAAGCTCCCGGCCCCATCGGTGGAAATTGCCCCGCCCTGCGTCTCCCCCGCTCCCAAGCTCACGGACAACGCAGAGTTGGGACCGTACCCGGCCCCAGTGACGTCGGCTTTCATACCCACGTTGCCGTTGTTGGGAGAAACGGAGATAACGGGCACCACTCCCAGGCTGATGGTCGGCGCCGACGCCGCCTGCGTGGCGGAGCCGGAGGCCCGGACTTCATGGGAGCCGGCGGTGGAGGCGGGCACTGCAAAGCTGGAGGACCAGGTGCCCTGGCCGCTGGCGGAGATGGCTGAGGCCACCGGCGTGCCGTCGTAGGTGACCGAGATGCCCGTTTCATTGGCGGAGAAGCCGGAGCCGGTGATGGTGATGGGCGTCCCTGGAGACGCGTTGAGCCGGCTCAACTCCAGGGCCGCGGCCACGAGGAACGTAACGTCGGTGGTGGCAAAGCCCTGGGTGGAGGAGCCCGAAGCGCTGAGGGTGTGGGCGCCCGCCGTGGACGAGGGCACCGTGAACACCGCCGACCAGGTGCCCTGGGCGTTGGCGGAGACCCCCGAAGTCACCGGCGCGCCGTCAAAGGTGAGGGTAATGCCCCGCTCGTTGGCCCCAAATCCCGAGGCGTTCACCGTAACGGAGGACCCGGGTGGCCCGCTGGTGCGGCTGACGGCCAGTCCCGGCGCCACGGCAAAGACGGCGTCGGGGGCCAGGAGGCCCTGGAGGGAGGCGCTGGAGGCTGCCAGGGTATGGCTCCCCACCGGCGAGGGCGGAATGACAAAGTTGACGGTCCAGGTGCCCTGGGCGTTGGCGGTGAGGCCCGGCGATACCGAAACTCCGTCATAGGTGAGGGTAATGTTGCGCTCGTTAGGAGAGAATCCGGACCCGCCCACCGTTACCGCGGTGCCCGGTGGGCCGCTGCTCCGGCTGAGGGACAGACCGGCTCCCACGGTGAAGTTTACCTCGGTGGCCGCACTCTGCGGCGTGGAACCGGCGGCAGCCACCACGTGATTGCCGCCCGAGGAGGCCGGGATGTTAATGGTGGCGGTCCAGGCCCCTTGGGAGTTGGAGTTGATGTTCGACGCCACCGGGACCCCATCGTAGGTGACGCTGATGCCGCGCTCGTTGGCGCCGAAGCCGGTACCCGTGACGGTAACGGAGGTCCCGGGTGAGCCGGCGTTGCGGTTAAGGGTGATGCCGGCGGAGGTGGTGAAGGACGCGTCGGTGGAGGCGCCGCCGACGGAGGAGGGCCCTGTCGCCCTGAGCGTGTGGACGCCGCCCGACGAGCCGGGCACTGTGAGCGTGGCGGACCAGGTCCCCTGACTGTTGGCGGCGATTCCCGACAAGACCTGCTGGCCGTCGAAGGTCACCCCGATGCCGGTCTCCCCAGGGCTGAAGCCGGCTCCGTTGACGGTGATGGCGCTGCCCGGCGCTCCGCTGGCCCGGCTGAGGTTGATGCCGGCCCCGACGGTAAAGGTGACGTCATCAACGGACGACGATCCCCTGACGCTCACGACGTGGCCCCCAGCGGTGGCGGTGGGTACCACGAAGTTGCCGGTCCATTTTCCTTTGGCGTCCGCCCGGATGCCCGATGTCACGTTGCTGCCGTCGAAAGTCATACTGATATTGGACTCGCTGGCGCCGAAGCCGGCGCCGGTCACGGTGACCGCGGTCCCCGGCGGGCCGCTGGTCTTGCTCAGGGACAGGGCAGGGACCACGGTGAAGTTCACGGTGTCCACGGTAGAGGCCGAGGTGGAAGCGCCGGAAGCACCGATGACGTGGACGCCGCCGGCGGCATCGGGTAAGGTAAAGTTGGCGGTCCAGTTCCCCAAGGCGTTAACCACGACGGTGGAGACCACCGCGACGCCGTCGTAGGTCACCTTGACGCCGGATTCGCTGGGCGCGAAGCCGGCCCCCTTGACCGTCACCGAACTGCCGGGAGGGCCGCTGGTCAGGTTGACGGAAAAGCCTGCCTTGACGGTGTAGGGCTGGGTTAGTGCACCGCTGGTGGGGCCGGTGGCTTTTACAGATTGCGATCCCAGCGCAGCCCCATCGGGGACGTTGAATGTGAGGCTCCACCCGCCCAAGCTGCCGGCCGAGGCGGTTCCCACCTGGGTTGTGCCGAAGGTGACGGTAATGCCCGTTTCGCTAACGGCAAAGTTGGTGCCGGTGACGGTGACGCTGGCGCCGGGGGCGCCGCTGGGGGAGCTCAGGCTGATGCTGGGCGCCAGGACCGTAAAGATGGCGGAGTTGGCAGTTGCAGTTCCAGGCGTGCGGATGACTGAGAAGGTACGCGAGCCTGGCAATCCAGATGTGGGGATGGTGAAAGTCGCTGTCCAGGTCGTGCCGTTAGCGGTGGTGCCGCCGACTGAGGTGGTGGCATTATACTTGACAGCAATCCCGACCTCGTTTTCGGTGAGACCGGTGATGGTCACAGTGACCGAGGTTCCAAGTGGCCCGCTTTGAGGGCTGACGCTTGTATTACCCGGCGTCTGGGCTTGAGCCTGGGACATACCCGCCAGGGCCAGCCCCAGGGCCAGCGCCACTAACAAGATCTTCACTTTGGTCATGCTGCGTTGCGCACCATCCAGCCAACCTCCGCCTGCGGATTATTATAGCAAACCCACCTACCGCGCAAAGGAAGGGATTGGCCGGGATTCAGAACACCGCCCCTGGCTTATAGAATCAGGGTGGCGTCGCCAAAGGAGTAGAACCGGTAGCGGCGGGCAATGGCCTCCTGGTAGGCCCGCAGGGCCAGCCCCCGCCCGGCAAAGGCCGAGACCAGCATCAGCAAGGTGGAGCGGGGCAGGTGGAAGTTGGTGATCATGGCGTCCACCAGGCGGAACCGGTGGCCCGGCAGGATGAACAGACTGGCCTGCCCCTGGGTTGGCGTCACGCCGTTTTGTCCTTGCTGGGCCATGTCCTGGCCCACCTGCTCCAGCACCCGCGCCGAGGTGGTGCCCACCGCGATGATCCGGCGGCTTTCCCGGCGGGCCAGGTCCAGCGTTGCGGCGGCCTGGGCATCCACCTGGTAAAACTCCGTGTGAATCTTGTGCGCCGCCGGGTCCTCGCCGTGCACCGGGCGGAAGGTGTCCAGCCCCACGTGGAGAGTCACGAAGGCCGGCAGCACGCCCTGGGCCTCCAGCCTCCGCAGCAGCGGCAGGGTGAAGTGCAGGCCGGCGGTGGGCGCGGCCACGCTGCCGGCCTGGCGGGCGTACACCGTCTGGTAGCGCTCCCGGTCCGCCAGGGGTTGGTGGATGTAGGGCGGCAGCGGCATTTCACCCAACCCATCCACCAGCCCCTCGTCGGACAGGCGCACCCGCCGGGCGCCGTCCTCGTTGACCGACAGCACCTCCACCTCGAATCTCCCCGCGCTCCCGGTCGCGGAACGAGGCCCGGGCCGGGGCGCTGCTCCAGTTGACGCCCCGGCGGCCGGCTCCAGCACGATGCACGCGCCCGGCCTCAACCGGCGTCCCGGCTTGCCCAGGGCCAGCCAGACGCCCGGCTCCTCTCGGCGGACCAGCAGCAGCTCCACCGGGCCGCCGGTATCCTTGAGGCGGCCCCGCAGCCGGGCGGGGATCACCCGGCTCTGGTTGAACACCATCACGTCGCCGGGGCGCAGGTACTCCGCCACGTCGGCAAAGCACCGGTGCTCCATCTGGCCGGTGGCGCGGTGCAGCACCAGCAGGCGGGAGGAATCCCGGGGCTCCACTGGCGTTTGGGCGATGAGCTCGGGTGGCAGAGCGTAGTCGAAGTCGCTGGTGCGCATGGTGGGAAGCGGGGGATCTAAAGGGCTTAACAAAATGAGGGCGCCGTCAGCCCGAGCTGGAATCCTTCCTGGCGGGAAGGATGGAGGCCCAGTCTCCTCTCCCCTTGTGGGAGAGGATTAAGGTGAGGGATATCACCCTCACCCCAGCCCTCTCCCATCGAGGGAGAGGGGGCCATTTTCGTAGCAATGACAAAGTTCATTATGTTTGCGGTTCCTGACCTCTGGGCTGGCCCCCTGCGGTTATCCGCCGGCCACGGAGCGCCGGGCGGCGGTGAGGGTGTTGACCAGCAGCATGGCGATGGTCATGGGCCCCACGCCGCCGGGCACCGGGGTGATGGCTTCCGCCTTGGCCGCCACGGACTGGAAGTCCACGTCCCCCTCCAGCCGGTACCCCTGCCTGCGGGTGGCGTCCTCCACCCGGTTGATGCCCACGTCAATCACCACCGCGCCGTCCCGTACCATATCCGCGGTAATGGCCCGGGGCTGGCCTATGGCCGCCACCAGAATGTCCGCCTGGCGGGTCAGGTCGGCCAGGTTCTTGGTGCGGGTGTGGCATACGGTAACGGTGGCGTTGGCCCCCGGCTGCCGCTGCATGAGCAGCATGGCCAGGGGCTTGCCCACAATGTTGCTGCGGCCGCAGATCACCACGTGCCGGCCGGCGGGGTCGTAGCCGTGGCGCAGCAGCAGCTGTTGCACTCCCGCGGGGGTGCCGGGGATGAAGCGTGGCGAACCCTGGGCCAGCTTGCCCAGGTTGAAGGGGTGGATGCCGTCCACGTCCTTGGCGGGGGATACCGCCTCGATGACCGCCTCCTCCCGCACCTGGGAGGGCAGGGGCAGCTGCACCAGGATGCCGTGGAAGCGCGGGTCCTGGTTCAGCCGCGCCACCAGGGACAACACCTGGGCCTCCGTGGCGGCGGCGGGCAGGGGGAAAACCTCGCTGTACATGCCCACCTCGTCGCAGGCGCGGCGTTTGTTGCGCACGTAGATGGCCGAAGCTGGGTCATCCCCCGCCAGCACCGCCGCCAGTCCGGGGCTGACCCCGTGGGCCCGCCGCAACTCCGCCACCCCGGCGGCTACCTCGCCCAGGACCTGCTTGGCCAGGGCCGCGCCGTCCAGTATCTTTGCCACCGATCAAGCCCCCCAAGGGTGAATCAGAGCAATTCTAGCATAGGCGGCCCAGTTCTGGCGGGCGCCCCTACCGGGGCGGAATAACCTGGCTGACGAAGTAACGCTCGGCCCGGGCGATCCACTGGGCCGGGTCCGGGGTCAGGGACTTGCGCTCCGGCGAAGCGTAGTAGGCCTTCTCCTTGGCGTCCCAGTCCACCGGGTCGTCGTGGGACAGCACCCACATGAACTGGTTGCTCTCCTGGATCACCCCGGCGCGCTCGATCTTGAAGCCGTGCTTCAGCCACAGGGGATACACCCCCTTTTTCCAAGCCGCCACAAAGTCGTCCATGTGCCCCTTATTGATGGTGTACAGTCGCAACTGCGCGGGCATCTCTCCTCCTGGTAACGCTTAGAATCATCGCCGCCGCCAGCAGGGCCAGAACTGCGGGCAGGTAAAACATGCCGATGGAAAACATCCCCAGGCCGCAGAGGGCCAGCAGGAACGCCGCGGCCAGCCACAGCAGGACCAGCTGCGTCCGGCGTCGCTTGATCGTGAGGGCCGCCAGCAGGCCCGCGGCGGTGATGGCCAGGGGCACCGCCAGCGGGATTAAAGTCCACCGGTCGTTGACCTCCAGGAATGAAGCGGAGTAGGGGGCCACCTGCTGGGCGCCGTCGGGCCCTGCTTCGGTGGAGGTCCCGCTGTAAAAGGTCGGCCAGAGCAGGAGGAACAAAAAGGCGGCCCAGGCCGCCAGGTGGGACAGCGCCGCCGCCCCACCGGCCACGCGGTGCATTTTGGCCAACTTGCCCTCCAAGGCCGTGCCGTGGCCCACGCCAGTTTACACCAACTGGGCAACACCTAGTATACTGACGTTAAATCCTGGTAAAAGGTTCCGCCATGCGCATCTGCTCATTGCTGCCCAGCGCCACCGAGATGGTCTACGCCCTGGGACTGGGGGACCAGCTGGTGGGCGTGTCTCACAAGTGCGACTATCCCGACGCCGCCCGCACCAAGCCGGTGGTCAGCCGCAGCATCCGCGACATCGCCAGTCTGAGCAGCACGGAGATTGACGCCATTGTCCAGCAGGCGCGGGCCACCGGCAACCCTCTGCACTGGATCGACGGCGACCTGCTGCGGGAGCTGAAGCCCGACCTGATCCTGACCCAGGAGCTGTGCGAGGTCTGCGCCATCGGCAGCGGCTCGGTGTATGAGACTGCTGCCAAAGTGCTGGACTACCAGCCCAACATTGTGTCCATCCGGCCGGCCAGCCTGGAAGACATCTTCCGAAATCTGTTAAATATCGGTGGTGCCGCCCAGGTGCCGGAGCGCGCCGCCGCCCTGGTGGGGCAGCTACGCCGGCGGGTGGCGCGGGTGCAAGCCGGCGTGGCGGGTGCTCCCTTCGAACGACGGGAAGGACGGCCCCGCGTGCTGTGCGTTGACTGGCTGGAGCCGCTGCGCAACACCGGCCAGTGGACGCCGGAGCTGGTGGAGCTGGCGGGCGGCCGCGAGGGCTTGGCCGAGAAGTGGGGCATATCCAGGGAGTTGGCCTGGTCCGAGGTCCAGGAGTACGGGCCGGACTACATAATGATGATGCCCTGCGCCTTTGACCTGGAGCGGTCGGCCCTGGAGACCGCGGGCTGGCTGCCGGCCCAGCCGGGGTGGCGGGAGCTGCCCGCAGTGCGGCAAGACCGTGTGTATCTGTTCGATGGCCGGGTGCCCAGCCGCCACGGCCCGCGGGTGGTGGACGTGATGGAGGCCCTGGCCGAGGCCATGTACCCCGACCGCTTCCCCGGCCTGGCCGCGCCCGGCCTGTTCCGCAAGGCCGACCTGGGGTAAGAACCTGTCCTATCCCTTGGTAAGGGGAGGGACGAGACGCCTCGCCAAGCAAGTCTACGCACCCTCCTTCTCCCCCTTACCAAGGGGGAGATAAAGAGGGGGTCGTCTCGCCTATCGCAACGAAGACTCACAGTGAGGGTGGAAAACCACCCCTCCTAGCCTCTCCTTGGTAAGGGGAGGGACTGGCTGCGCGTTCTCTGCGTCTCAGCAGCTATGCCATTGGGTTCAGATCACGTTCAGCGCCCGCAGCGACACCAGTTGCTCCGGACTCAGCCCCAGGCCGCCGGGGCCCAGCACTGCGGCGTTGTGCTGGCCCAGCAGGGGCGCCGGGGCCAGCACCAATTTCTGCCCGGAGGCCAACTGGATGGGCCAGCCGGGGTAGCGCAGCGGGCCGGCGGCGGGATGGTCCACCTCCACCAAGAACTTCCGCGCCCGGAACTGGGCCGACTCAAACAGGTCGGCGGCGGTGTTCAAGGGAAAGGAAGGGATGCGGTGTCCCTGGGCCAGGCGGTAGACGTCTTCTTTGCTCTGCGCGCTGGTCCAGGCCGCCAGCCGGGGCTCCAGCTCGTCCCAGTGGGCCAGGCGGCTCTCCCGGGTGGCGAACTTGGGGTCCCGCGTCCACTCTGGGCTGCCCATCATCTCCACGCAACGCTCCCACTGGTCCTGCTGGCGGGGCGAGATGCCCACGTATCCGTCGCGGCAGGGCAGCAGCGCCAGCAGGGATTGCCGGCCCGCCACGTCCTTGTGCCGCCCCTTGGGAGGCCGCCCAAGGGAGAACTCCGCCAAGGTGGTCTGGGGCAGCAGGGCCAGGGCCTCCATGCCCGACACGTCCACGTGGCTGCCCTCGCCGGTGAGCCGCCGCCGGTTGAGCGCCAGCACCGAGGCCGTGGCCCCGGCCAGCCCGGCCACGAACTCGGCCTGGCGGGCCGCCAGCTGCAGCGGCGGCTGGGCCGCCAGGTCGTCCACCGGGCCGGGGTGCTCCCGGGCGTGGCCCGCCAGGTTGGACAGGATGAGGTTGCTGGCCTGCCAGTTAGCCCAGGGGCCTGTCTGGCCGAAGGGCGTGATGGAGGTGACCACCAGCCGGGGGTTGCCGGCGTGGAAGGCGGCGTAGTCCAGGCCGATGCTGGGCAGGTAGGCGGGCGGGAAGCTTTCAATGAGCAGGTCCGCGCCCTGGGCCAGCTGCCGCAGCAGCGCCCGGCCGCTGGCAGACTCCAGATTCAGGGTGACGCCCAGCTTGTTGGTGTTCAGGGCCAGGAACAGGCCGCTGCGCTCCGGGTCCGGCATGTCGCCGGGGAAGGGACCGGCCTGGCGGGCCTCGTCGCCCGCCGGCGGCTCCACCTTCACCACCTGCGCCCCCAGGTCGGCAAACAGCTTGGCGCAGAAGGGGCCGCTGATGCCCTGGCCCAGGTCCAAGACCTTTAACCCCTCGAACAGGTTGAAAGG
>JBGPJN010000113.1:0-9545 GCA_041485445.1 Dehalococcoidia bacterium | reverse complement strand
CCTGTCAAGATCGCCGTGTTCAACAACGGGCACCTGGGCATGGTGCGCCAGTGGCAGGAGCTGTTCTTCCAACAGCACTTCCAGTCGGTGCCCATCTCCAGCCCGGATTATGTCAAGCTGGCCCACGCCTACGGTATTCCGGGACTGCGAGTCACCCACCGGGAGGACGTGGCCGCGGCGCTGCGCCAGGCCCAGGACCACGACGGCCCCTTCCTGGTGGAGTTCGTCATTGACCCCGCGGTGAACGTGTACCCCATGGTGCCTCCCGGCGGCACCCTGGCCGACACCCTGGAGGATCCGTTGACCCGGCAACCGGCCTGACCTGCCAAAGGGGCAACCCCGTCTTGCGGCCTCCCGCCCGCATGTCGTAGACTCTTGGAAAACGGTTTGCTGGGAGGCGACGGTGAATAAAAAGGTGGAGAAGGTAACTATACAGGAGGCCTCGCGCCGCCTGAACGTATCCCAGGATGTGATCCGGCGCAGCATCCGGGAAGGCAAGCTGGTGGGCGCCCGGGGCGGCGGAGCCGACGGCCGCACCTGGCTGGTGGAGTTGCCCGAGGGCGAGTGGCTGGACGAGGACAAGCAGGCTTACCTCCAACTGGATCGGCAGCTGCCCGTCTGGTGGTGGCCCGAGCCGGAGAAGACCGGGCTGGTCCACTACGTGGAGAGCACAGGAATTGAAGAGTTGATGCCCTTATTCCTGTGCGGGCTGACCAGCGAAAGCATCTATGGCGCCAACGGGCACACCGAAGCGCAACGGTGCCCGGAGTGCGTGGCGGCCGCCCGGAACCGCGGGCTGGCCCTCTGAACCGACCCTCGGCAGCGGTCCAGTTTCCTGTGGTAAGTGAGGAGGGCCTATCCGTCACACCCCTTACGCTGCGGCCAAGGCAAGGGCGAAGGCCGGTGCCCACATACAAGCGTGGTCAAGATGCCCAGATGGATTCCGGCGTGCGCCGGAATGACGAGGGCCTAGCTGAACCACTAAGAGCCTATCCTAATACCCCCGCAGCCCTGAAGGCTATGAGGGCGCAGGCGAAATGCAGAAAGGCGATGTAATTGTTGGGGGACTTGTCCCAACGAATCAAAATGCGCCTGAAGCGGTTCATCCAGCTATGAGTGCGTTCCACCACCCAGCGACGAGCTTTGAAGCCGGCTTCCTGTTTGATGGCCCGGGCCTCTTCGCCACGAGCGCGGATATGGGCGGTGAAGCCAAACTCCTGCACCGTCTGACGCACCTCATTAAAGTCATAACCTTTATCCAGGCACAGACCTTGCGGTTGCTCTGCAGTTGGCGTGGGACGGTCCACTGGGATAGCCTCCACCGTCGCCCGCACCAGCTTCATATCGTGGCGATTGGCCCCGTCTACCGCCAGCCCCACTGGAACACCCTTGGCTTCGGTCAACACGCTACGTTTGACTCCAGACTTACCCCGGTCCGTGGGGTTGGGCCCGGTTTTTCCCCCCACCCAGGGGGGCTTTGGTCATCGCCCCGTCCATACTCAGCCAACTCCAGTCCAGGCCCTTCAATTCATCGTAACGCTCCAGTCCGGCCTGCCATAGCTTCAAGAACACCTCTGCAGCAACCCATTCTTGAAACCGCAGGTGGGCCGTGGAGCCGGAACAGATGCCTGTGTGATCCAACGCCTTCCACTGGCAACCGGTGCGGAGCACATAGAAGATACCATTGGCGCAGGTCCGATCCGGCACCCGCGGCCGGCCTCCGCCCAAGGGATGGGTATTCACCCGCTGGGGGAGTAATGGGGCCAGCACCGTCCATAGCTCCTCCGTCACCTGATATGATCCGGTGGTGGGATTGGCCGGCGTGGCCGGGCGGGTGCGTTTGGGCTGGGCTACCTTTGGTTCCTTGGCTTTCGTCATTCCAGTAGTTTAGTCTGACCGTTGACGCCTTCCCCTGCGTCACTCAAGCGAGGTTTAACCGATTTTAGGATAGGCTCTAACTGGCCAGCGTCCTAGCTCAGGGCGCGCTGCGCCCGCCGCCCGGCCAGGTAGGCGCCTGCTTGGGCACGCCGCACCATTTCCAGCTTGCCCAAGATGTGGCCGACCAGTTGCGCCACCCGTCCCTCGCTTAGTTCCAGCTGCTGCGCAATCTCCCGGTCGGTGCTGCCCCGTACCACCAAATCCAGGACTCGTGCCTCCAGGGGGGTCAGCCGCCAGGCATCGGCCTCAGCCTGGGCCATGCTCCCCATGAGCCGCGCCAGCACCGCCCCTACCACGGAGCGGTCCAGCAAGTGCTGACCCTGCCCCGCGCGGCGGACGGCGTCGGCAATCTCCCGGGACCGCAGCTTCGTGTCCAGGTAGCCCAGCGCCCCGGCCATGATGGCCGAGATCACTGCCCGGTTGTCCCCGTGGGGGGTCAAGACCAGGACCCCCACCTCCGGGTGGCGGGAGCGAATCGCCCGCGCCGTCTCCACCCCCGTGGCGTCGGGAAGGTACACGTCCACCACCACCACGTCGGGCCGCAACCGCTCCGCCTTCTCCCTGGCCTCGGCGCCGGTTGACGCCTCACCCACCACCTGAAACTCGGACCGCCGGGCGATGGCCAGGCACAGACACCGCCGGACGATGTCATGGTCTTCAGCGATCAGCACCTTCAGAGCGTTGCTCGGGATCATGCCCCCTCCACCAACTCAACGCGCAACCTACTCAAACCGCCGCTGGCGTAGGAGTTTGCCAGCTAATCACAACCCCATCTTAGCACTGCCGGCCCCAGTATTTAACCCCCGCCGCCACCCACGCCCAGCCCGGGCCGGGTCATGGCCTCCGGGTTTAGCAGCCGGTCCAGGTCAGCCTCGGACAGCTTGGTGCGTTGCCGGGCCACTTCGCGGATGGTCTTGCCGGTGGCCGCCGCCTCCTTGGCAATGGACGCCGCGGCGTCGTAGCCGATGGCCGGGGTCAGCGCGGTGCCCAGCATCAGCCCCTTCTCCACCATGGCCGGGCCCACCGGGGTGGCCAGGATGCCCGCGACACACTGGCTGGCCAGGTTATTGGCCGATGCCGCCAGCAGGGAGATGGACTGGAGGATGTTGTAGGCCGCCACCGGCATCATGGTGTTCAACTCAAAGTACCCGCCCTGACCGGCCAGGGCCACCGTGGCGTCGTTGCCCACCACCTGGGCCACCACCTGCACCACCGACTCCGTGATGACCGGGTTGACCTTGCCGGGCATGATGGAGCTGCCTGGCTGGACTTCGGGCAGGGAGATCTCCCCCAAACCGGCCCGGGGGCCGGAGCCCATGAAGCGAATGTCGTTGGCAATCTTGTGCAGGCTGATGGCCACCGTCTTGAGGGTCCCGCTGGCCTCCACCACCGCGTCCAGGCTGGCCTGGGCCTGGAAGTGGTTGTCCGTCTCCTGGACCTTGACGCCGGTCATTCCCGACAGCAGGCGGCAGGCGCGGGAAGCGAACTCGGGATGGGCGTTGACGCCGGTGCCCACCGCGGTGCCGCCCAGGGCCACTTGGGCCAGCGCCTGCTGGGCGCGGCGCAGGCGCTGAATGCCGTAGTCGGCCTGCCCGGCAAAGCCCATAAACTCCTGGCCCAGCCGGACCGGGGTGGCGTCCTGCAGGTGGGTGCGGCCGGTCTTGATAACGGGCCAGAACTCCTCGGACTTCTTCTGCAATGCGTTGCGCAGATTCTCCAGCCCCGGCATCAGGTCCTCCTGGATCGCCAGCAGCGCCGCCAGGTGGATAGAGGTGGGGATCACGTCGTTGGAGGACTGGCACATATTGACGTGGTCGTTGGGGTGGACCAGCCGGGAACCCAGGTCGCCGCCCAGGAGCTGGGAAGCCCGGTTGGCGATGACCTCGTTGGCGTTGGTGTTGGTGGAGGTGCCGGAGCCGGTCTGGAAGATGTCCAGCACAAAGTGCTGGTCCAGCTTGCCGTCCACCACCTCCTGGGCTGCCGCGACGACGGCGTTGCCCAGCTTGGGGTCCAGCAGGCCCAGGGCCATGTTGGTGCGGGCCGCCGCCAGCTTCACCAGGCCCAGGGCGCGGATGAAGGCGCGGGGGAAGCGCAGGTCGCTGATGGGGAAGTTCAGCACCGCCCGCATGGTGGATGCACCGTAAAGGGCGTCGGCGGGGACCTCCATAGGCCCCATGGAGTCTTTCTCGATGCGTACGCGGGCTTTCCGGGTGGTCATGCAACACCCTCCTGGTTGAATATTTCGTGGGGACGGTGAAGTGCGGTGTCTAGGTATGATGCTCTCAAGCCACGGTCCTGAAGTCAACCGCGAACTGTTCATGGGCCGGGATGGAGAAATGGAGCTTCTAGAAGCCTATGACCCGGCCATGCTTGTCTTTCATCAAGACCACCTCATCGCCGGTTTCCTCACATACATACTCACCCCTTGGGTCTCCAAACCAGACCGTCAGGGTACTGCCTTTCTGGTCATAAAAGACCTTCAGTGGCTCCATATCCTAGCTAACCGACCTTTCATATGAGTGCATTTCTTACATAGAGGGCCTAATGTTACACCCTTTACTACACAGTAGCCGCATAATGCCTTCTTGCACCTGATGCAGGTTAGTAAAGCCAAAAACTTCCTAAAACCAGAGTAGGGTGTAAAGTGATGGTGGAAGACAGGTTTAGCTCTCTCTAAAGTGAGCTTTGTCTGCCTCTGATTTCCCACATACTCTACACCTATCCCAGGTACCGAAGAAGTAATGCTTTCTTTTGGGTCTTTAGATAAGTCCTCCTGCTGTTGGTGTACAAGATTTCCTTTTGGTAGAGAACAGTCCTCACATCTTCCCTGAAAGGGTGTAATCGTTCTAAAAGGGTGAGGGGTAGGTAGTTGTTTTGAGAACTTTTCAAACAGTTCCTCTAGGAGTTCCTTATCCCTCTCGGTTATCTGGTATGAGACGTCCTTGCCTCCTGTTTCATCATCTATATGGGTTTGGAGGTGAGAGTATAGGTCTTTCCAGAACGCGAATTCTTTATGACAAAAGTTGCAAGTGGGCTCGGCTGTAGGTTCTATCGCTGGATAATACTTCGAGCCTCTCCAGTCCTGAGACTTTTCCTCTTTTGGCTTATGGAAGTCACAGCGGCCCAGGTCACAGTGACCGCATTTGTGGGCCTGTCCACAATGTGGACATTTAAGAGTCATTTTATTTCTTCCACTTATTATCAGATTACCAAGTTAACTATACTCAATGGACAGGGCGAAGGCTACCACGTTACCTGGGAGCATCCTCACGGCCAGGCTACCATTCTTGCCGCATGCGTACCTCACTCTGCCGTCACCGCCCCTCCCTGATCCAGTCCGCCACCCGCTCGGCAATCATGATGGTGGTGGCGTTGGTGTTGGCCCGGATCACGTCGGGCATCACCGAGGCGTCCACCACTCGCAGGTTCTCCAGCCCGTAGACGCGGCAGTACTGGTCCACCACCGCCAGCGGGTCGGTGCGGGGCCCCATCTTGCAGGTGCCCGAGATGTGGTGCTGGGTGTAGACGTTGCGCAAGAGCCACCGGTCCATGGCCTCGTCGGAGGCCAGGTCGTCGTCGGTGGGGTTGAGCCGCGCCTCAATCAGGTCCCGGAAGGCGGGGTGCTCCGCCACCTGCAGCGACAGGCGCAGGGCGTCTCGCATGCGCTGGCGGTCGTAGGGCAAGGCCAGCAGGTTGTAGTTCAACCCAGGCTGCACCTTGGGGTCGGTGGAGGTCAGCCACAGCTCCCCCGACGAGGTGGCGTTCTGCAGCGCAAAGCTGAACCCGAAGTGAAAATCGTCCCCCTCGATCTTCACGCTGGATGGGCGGTGCTCGCTGTTCATCAAAATGGGGCTGAGCTGGAAATCAGCGCCGGTGGGCGAGTCGGGGGTGCTGAACCGCAGCCCCACCTGGATGCTGGGCGCCAGCTCCGCCGGCGGCTCGCCGATGCCCCGGAACAGGATAAAGCAGGCCGGGTGATCGCGCAGGTTTTGGCCCACCCCCGGCAGGTGGTGGACCACCGGCAGGCCCAGGCGGCGCAGCGGGCTGGCTGGGCCGACGCCCGACAGCATCAGCACTTGAGGCGAGCCCACCGCGCCGCTGCACAGCAACACCTGGCCGGCTTCCACGGTGAAAACCTCGCCGCCGCTCTCGCCTTCCACGCCCACGGCCCGCTGGCTCTGGAACAACACCCGCCGCACCGTCACGTTGCCCCGAATGGTGAGGTTGAGGCGGTGCCGGGCCAGCCCCAGGTAGGTCATGGCGCAGCTCATGCGCACTCCATCGATGTTGTTCAGTGGCCGGGGCGAAATGCCGGTGTAGTAGTCCGGGTGGTTCTGGTCCGGCTGCTCGGGAAAGCCCAGGTCCAGGCAGGCCCGGTAGAAAGCCTCGGAGGTGGGCAGAAACTCCCGGCGCGGGTAACGGCGCACCGGGATGGGGCCGTCGCCACCGTGGAAGTCGTCGCCGGGGTAGTCCCGGTCGGTTTCCAGCTTGCGAAAATAGGGCAGCACCTTGGTGTAGGCCCACTCGGAGTTGCCCCAGGCGGCCCAGTTGTCGTAGTCCTCGGGCACGCCCCGGAACAGCACCTGGCCGTTGATGGCGCTGGAGCCGCCGGTGGCCTTGCCGCGGGGTATGATCATGGGCTCCGGCTGGAGCAGGGTGGCGGCGGCGCGGTAGCCCCAGCTATGGGGGCCGTAGGCCGAGAGCCACAGGTTGTTGCCCTGCTTGATATCCTCGGGCAGCCGGTCGAAGTCGGGATAGTCGGGGCCGGCTTCCAGCAGCAGCACCGACCGGTCCGGGTCCTCCGACAGGCGGCTGGCCAGCACACAGCCCGCGGAGCCGCCTCCGATGATGACGTAGTCGTATTTCATGTTGATTGCTCCACGCTTTGCTTACTTGATATCTAGGGCCCGTGAATTGCCGGGATTAGGGGATTATCTTTTTTCTTTCCCCAATCCCCAAATCCCCAAATCCCGGCTAAACTTGGTCCCGTCCTTCCAACCGCCGGACTTGCACACTGGTGTCGCCGAAGTTAACCAGCAATGCGACTGGGAGATTGCTGACCCGTCTTTCAGAAATGGTCTGGGCAACATGGACGCCCAACAGCTTGCCGGCAACCGCTTTCAACTCGACCAAAATCTTGTCCTCAACAATCAAGTCCACTCGATGCAATCCCAATGGCTTGCCCTTGCATTCCACTGCAAACTCTTGCTCACGACGGGACTGCAACCCCCGAAATTCAAGCTCGTAAGCCAGTGCGTCGCGGTAGAACCGCTCTTCAAGGCCAGGCCCCAGGATATTATGCACCTCAAAGCAGGCAGAAATGATCTGTTGGGTCAGTTCAATGTGCCGTTCTAACCCTTCCACCATGCCTCAATAACCTCAACTACGCCTGGCGTGGGGCCAAGTCGGTTCGCCGGGATCAGGGGATTTGGGGATGAACAAACTGCTAACCGCAATCCCCAAATCCCGGCCCGCAACGTCCCCTTCACCACATCTGCTCCAGCAGCTCCACCAGCTCCGACACGTCTTTAACCCGCCGCAGATTGCGGTGCAGGCCAAAGTCGGTCATGGCGTCCCGGGCGATGTCCGGCAGGTCTTCCCTGGGCACTCCCACCTGGCGCAGCCGCGTGGGCATGCCCAAGGCGCGGTAGAACTCCTCCACCCGCCGGGCCGCTTCCTCCCCCGCCCCGGCCTCCTGGCTTGCCGGTTCCACGCCCAGCAAGAGCGCCAGGCGGGCCTGCCCGGCCCGGTTGTGGTTCCCATTGAAACGCATTCCCGGCGCCGTGGCAATGGAGTAGGCTGCCCCATGGCCGCACTGGGGGTAGCGGGTGTCCAGAGCGTGGGCCAGGGCACTGACCACGCCCAGGGCGTTGCCGCCCACACCGGCGTCCCAGGCGCGGTTGTACAGGAAGGCCGCCGCGCAGAGGTCCACACGGGCGGAGCCAGCATCCCCGTGACCGCCCACCTGGGGCAGGTTGGTCCGCAGCAGCGCCAGCGCCTGGACCAGATCGCCCTGGGCCAGGGGGTTCGGCTCCTCCCGGGACTGCAGCCCGCCCACTACACCGCTGAAGCAGGCCGCGGCGGCGCTGCGGCACAGCTCGGCGGGAGCGGTGAGCAGCGCCTGGGTGTCCCAGAACACGGCGCTGGGCCGGGTCTTGGGGTCAAACATCTCCAGCCGGTGGCCCGTCTCCGGGTCAATGACCGCGGTGCCAGAGCGGGTGGCCGCGGTGGTGGGGGTGGTGAGCACGGCCAGGTTGGGCAGCTTGGGCCGGTCCAGCCGGGGGCTGACCGGCGGCTGGCCCGGCGGGTATCTGGTGGCGTGGTCGTGGACGGCGCCGCCCTCGGCCAGCAGGATGGTGATGGCCCGGGCGGTGACCACGGCGCTGCCGCCGCCCAGAGCGATGATGGCGTCGGCTCCGGCCTGGCGGGCGGCTGCCGCGCCCAGGCTAACGGAGGGCACGGGCGACCCCGCCTGCGCGCCGTCGAACACCCCGGCGAGCCGGTCGCTCAGCGCCTCCTTGACCCGCTCCACCAGGTTGGTGCGGCGGGCCACCGACTGGCCACACACCACCAGCGCCCGCCGGACGCGCAAGCGACCCGCCTCCTCGCCCAGACGGGCCAGGGCATCGTCACCGGCGTAGACCCGCACGGGATAGCCGGTGAACCGGAAAGCCGGTCTCGGCGCGGGGGAGGATGACTGGCTGGCCAAAGCGCCTCCGTCTCCAGGGGTTGATTCGCCCCCTATGTTGCCACCAGACCGGCCCCTTGGCAACTCCGGCGGGGCGCCGCGTCCCGCGTCGCGTCCAGGACCGTTTTAATTTTCCTCCACTCTCCGGTCGAGTAATCCCGATTCCATCGGGACGTATCGAGACCAACGGGGAGACGGGTTTCGATACGTCCCGACTGCGGTCGGGCCTACTCAACCAGCGGGGGCAAGGCCCTTGCGGCGAGGATGACAAGGCCCTGGCAGCGCGTCGCGCCACAACCGGCCTTGACCATGCACCGGACCAGTGATACGCTTCTCTCGGAAACAGAATAGCGCGCGGTGCCCCGACCTCGGTCGGGGAGAATAGGGAAGCCGGTGTGAATCCGGCACGGGCCCGGCACTGTATGCGGGGAGCCTTTCGGCAGGCCAGGGGCAGCCACTGTGCCGACTCAGTCGGCATGGGAAGGCGCCGGAAGGCGGCGATCCGTAAGTCAGAAGACCTGCCGCGCTAGTATAGCCGCTTCGCGGATTGAGCGGGCATACACATGTTGTTTGTCGCCCCCGTCCTCACCGGCGGGGTTTTTTGTTTCCGGCCGCACCCATGTTGCGGGTGTTGCCCGGTTGTTACAGATGTAAGGGAGGGTTTCATGGCTGATCTAGCTACCCACCGGACGGCGACGCCCCGGCTCCCGCCGGCGCCGCCAATGCCGGTGTCCGCCGTTGCTGAGATGCTCCCCTTGGGAGAGTTGCCTCCCGAGGGATTCGCCGCCGAAGAGCGCCGGGGGGTCTACCGGGCCATCTACACCCGCCGGGACATCCGCCACTTCCGGTCCGACCCCATCCCGGACCCGGTGCTGGCCCGGCTGGTCCGGGCCGCCCACCACGGGCCTTCCGTCGGGTT
>JBGPJN010000112.1:0-9580 GCA_041485445.1 Dehalococcoidia bacterium | reverse complement strand
CTCCACGACCCCAACCCGTTGGAGCTGCTGGAGGGGCCCTTCCAGTCCGCCGCCCACACCGTGGACGTGCGCGCCATCAACTTCCAGGAGGGCTGGTACAACATCCCCAACGTGGGCATGTTCCTCTACCGGCTCCAGCCCTACCAGATGACCGGCGCGGTCCCCCGCCGGGTCGGCGACGGCCTCTACTACTTCAGCTCCCTGGGCCACGCCATGCCGCTGTTCCACGCCCCCGAGGCCGAGGACGAGATCACCCACTTGGCCGAGGAGACCAACGTGCCCACTCCCATCCGGCGGCTGGCCCTGCACCGGGACCTGGCCGAGTACGCCGCGGAAAATGCCGCGACGGCGGAGAGCGACCGTCCGGACAACAGCCGGTACTACGGGCCGAACCGGGGTGTGGGCGTCCTGGTCAACGGCCAGTTCGTGCCCCCCATCAACGTGGTGGGACGCAACCTCAGCAGCTGGAGCCTGCCTCCCGCCGGTCAGGTGGCGGTGGACCCGGTGAACGGCCGGCTGGCCTTCGCCGCGGGGGAAGACCCCGGTGCGGGCGCGGTGCTGGTGAACTACGCCTACGGGTTTAGCGCCGACCTGGGCGGCGGCCCCTACGACCGGTTCAGCACCCTGACCGACCTGGACGCCCAGCCGTGGAGCATGGTGGTGGCCAAGGGCACCGCGGTGGATACCCTGCAGGGGGCGCTGGCCCAGTGGCAGGCCGCGGGCAGCCCCAGCGGCGTCATCCAGGTTGCCGACAACGGGGTCTACGGCGGCATCTTGGACATCGCCCTGCCCGCGGGTGTCTCGCTGGTCATCCAGGCAGCCCAAGGGGTCCGGCCCGACGTCCGGCCCGTGGGCAATTTCGCGTTGGCCGGCCCCGAGGACGCGGCCCTGACCCTGAACGGGCTGCTGGTCCAGGGCGCCCTTCATCTCTCGGGAGACCTGAACGTCACCCTGCGCCACTGCACCCTGGCGCCGGGGGTGCGCCTGCTGGAGGGCGGCCTTCCCGAGTTCCCCGGCCGGGCCAGCATCCAATGCAACCACCCAGCCACGGACAATCCCCTGGTGGTGGTGGACCACTGCATCCTGGGCCCGGTGCGGCTCCCCGAGGAAGCCCGGGGGCTGGTGGCCACCGACAGCATCATCGATAACGCCCCCGGGCCGGGGGTCAACCCGCCGGCCATCGCCGGCGACGATGCGGGCCTGGTCCCCGGTCCGGCCACCACCCTGGAGCGGGTCACCGTGCTGGGCGCGGTCCTGGTGCGCCAGCTGGACCTGGCCTCGGAGGTTATCTTCACCGGGCTCGCCGTCACCGTGCGGCGGCAGGAGGGGTGCGTCCGCTTCAGCTACCTGCCCGAGGGCTCCCAAACTCCCCGGCGCTTCCAGTGCCAGCCGGACCTGGCGCTGGCCCACCGGGCGGAGGCGCTGGGACTGACCGGCGTCCCGGCGCTGAGCGCAGCCGAGCGGGACCTGGTGCTGGCCCGCCTGAAGCCCAGGTTTACCTCGGAGCACTACGGCCACCCCGCCTACTGCCAGCTGAGCAGTTTGTGCGCTGCCGAGCTGCGCGCCGGCGCCGAGGACGGCTCGGAGATGGGGGCATTCCGTCACCTCCAACAACCTCAGCGGGAGGCCAATCTGCGGGCCGCCCTGCAGGAGTATCTGCCCTTCGGCCTGAACGCCGGCCTGATTTACGTAACTTGATGTGTAACTTGATGGGGAACGTGGTATGAAAGGCGACTTCTCTCGCGACACCTTCGACCCGGCCAAACACTACGCCGCCGTGCTCAAACAGCAGGGCCGCGTGGACCTGGACGCCGACTGGAACGAGGACTCGGCGGTCCAGCGCCACGTGGAGGAGACCACCACCAGGGACGTGGTGGGGGCCTGCGGCGCGCCCCAGGATGGGGGCGGGTTCCAGATCGCCTACACTGAGACCGAGGCGGGTCCCGGCCTGTCCATCTCCGCGGGGCGCATCTACGTGGACGGCATCCTGTGCGAGCTGGAGTCACCCACCAGCTATTCGTCCCAGGCGGACCACCCGGACCCGCCGGCCCTGACCCCGGTGGTGGGGCGCACCGACCTTGTGTATCTGGACGTTTGGCAGCGCCACATCACATATGTTGAAGACCCCGAGCTGCGGGAGGTGGCCCTGGGCGGCCCGGACACCGCCACCCGGCTCCAGACGGTGGCCGAGGTCAAGTTCCGCAGCAACGTGGGCAACATCACCTGCGCCGATAACGTCTCCGGATGGCCGCCCGCACCCAGCGGCGGGTTGCTGACCACCTCGGTGGTGGAGGCCGAGGCCCCGGTTGACCCTTGCGCCCTGGCGGCCGCCGGCGGCTACCGGGGACTGGAGAACCGCCTGTACCGGGTGGAGGTCCACCAGGGCGGCAACCTGGGTACGGCCACCTTCAAGTGGTCCCGGGACAACGGCGCGGTGGTCTACGCCATCGAGGAATTCATTGACGGCCAGCCGACCGCCCAGCTCCGGCTATCCAGCCTGGGGCGGGACCGGGTGCTGCGCCTCCAGGTGGGCCAGTGGGTGGAGGTGCTGGACGATGCCACCGAGCTGTCCTCCACCGGGCCGGGCAGCCTGCTTCAGATCACCGACCTGGACGAGTCGGAGCGGCTGATCACCCTCAGCGCCCCGGTGTCCGGCCTCAACCTGGGGCTGCACCCCAAGGTCCGCCGCTGGGACCAGGGCAGCGCCGCCATCACCATCACCGCGGACACCCTGGAGCTGGAGGACGGCGTCCAGGTGACCTTCGGCGGCGGCAGCTTTCACACCGGGGACTACTGGATGTTCGCCGCCCGCACGGTCATTGGGCAGGTGGAGGAGCTGACCAGCGCCCCGCCCCAGGGGCTGCGGCGCCACTACTGCGCCCTGGCCCTGGTGGTTTGGCAGCAGACCGCCGGAGCGTGGACGCCGGTGGTGCACGACTGCCGCCACCTGTTCCCGCCGCTCACCGGCCTGCTGCGCTACTTCTACCTGGGGGGCAGCGGCCAGGAGGCGTTGCCCGGCCAGGCCCTGCCGGAGCTCCTGCGGGTGGGGGTGATGAACGGCCAGCAGCCGGTGGCGGGGGCGTTGGTCCGCTTTGCGGCGGACAAGGCCCTGTCCCGCGTGGCGCCCACCTTGGCCAGCCTGCCCGCCGCCCTGCAGTCGTCCATCGTCGTGGCCACGGGGGCCGACGGCACCGCCAACTGCGCCTGGCGTCTGGACCCGGTGGTCAGCGACCGCAGCCAGCTGCTGGTCGCCACCCTGCTGGACGCCTCCCAGGTGGCCACCGAGCATCCGCCCATCCGGTTCAACGCCAACCACAGCATCGCCAGCCAGGTCTGGTACGACTCCCAGGGCTGCATCAATCCCAGCAACCCCGATACGGTGCAGGAGGCCCTGGCGGACCTGTGCGGCAACTACTTCCTGCACTACGCGGGCGGCGACGGCCAGGAGGCCATGCCCGGCCAGCCTCTGCCGGCACTGCTGCGGGTCCGCGTCGCCAACGGCCAATGGCCGGTGCAAGGCGCCCCGGTCCAGTTTTCCGCGGACAGCACGGGCGCCCGGGTGGCGGACAGCCTGGCCGGCTTGGCCGCCGCCACCGAGGCCTCCATCATCCTGCACACCGGCGCGGACGGCACCGCCGGTTGCGCCTGGCTGCTGGATCCCGATGTGGCCGATCCCAGTCAGGTCCTCACCGCCACCCTGCTGGACGCCTCGGAGAGCGTTCCTCTCCACCCGCCGGTCCACTTTACCGGCAATCACAGCATCGCCAGCCAGGTCTGGTACGACCCCGCGGAGTGCATCAACCCCAACAACCCTGGGACGGTGCAGGAGGCCCTGGACAACCTGTGCGCCAACTACTCCCTGCACTACGCGGGCGGCGACGGCCAAGAGGCGGCTCCCGGGCAAACCTTACCCTTTCCCTTGCAGGCCCGGGTGGCCAACGGCCAGTGGCCGGTGCCCGGCGTGAGCGTCACCTTCCAGGTCACCCAAGGCGGGGGCGCCGTGGATGCCGGAGCCGGCGGCCAGACTCAGCTTACCGTGGCCACGGATGCCAACGGGCTGGCCTCCTGTCAGTGGACCTTGGGCAACCAGGACCCCCAGCAGGTGGTGGCCTTCATGGCGCAGGCCCCGGACCTCACTCTGGCATACAACGCGACCATCAGCGCCGCCAGCGCCGGCATTCACGTGCGGGATATCCTGCTGAGCGGCCGGACGGAAAGGCTGCTCAACGACTCCAACGTGCCGGTGGCGCGCTTCGCCCCGGGGCTGCGAATCCTCTGCGACCGCCGGCCAGACCCCGACTCCCTGGTGAACAAGCCGGTGGTCTACGTCACCCTGGAGCTGCCCTATCCCCTGAACGACGTGGACCAGAGACTCTGGGGTGTCAACAACCTCGTGGGATTCCAGCCCATTGTCCTGGCCGCCGACCTGAAACCGGCAGGCACCTCAATCCAGTGGATTCCCAACCCGGTCACCCGCTCCTGGCTGGTGGAGCGGCTGTTCCAGGTGCTGGTGGAGCGGAACCTGCCCGCCCGCCTGCTGGCCCGCCTCACCATCAAAGGCAACTTCATTTGGGATGTGGAAGCCCGGAGTGTTTACCTGGACGGGGAGGTCTTTGGTGTGGGCGAAACCGGGTTCACCCGCCTGAGGCTGCCGTCGGGCGACGGGCAGCCCGGCGGGGACCTGGAGATGTGGTTCTGGCTGGTGCCCAGCCAGGCCGCCGGCCCCGCGCTGGTGGCGGTGGACGACTTTGCCACCACTCTGGCCGGCAGCCCCATTGCGGTCAACGTCCTGGCAAACGACACCGGGGCGGCGCCCCTGCGAATCACGGCGGTCACGCCCGGCGGCGGGGACGGCAGCCGTGTCTGGCGGCGCGGTGGTCTACACGCCGCCGGCAGCCGGATTCGCCGGGACCGACACCTTCACCTACACGGTGGCCGATGCCGCCGGCCAGACCGCCCAGGCCCAAGTCACGGTCACCATAGTGCCCAGGGCCGGGCCGGTCATCAGCCCTGGCGGCGGTGGGGTGGTGGCGCCGGTGCTCACCCAGCCCACCGGGCGCCTGGTGCGGGGCGTCGCGGCCGAGTTTGCCGGCGCCGGCTTCCAGCCCAATGAGGCGGTCACCGTGGTGGCCATGACCAGCGAAGGCGCCGCGGTGGAGCTGGGGACGGTCACCGCCGACGCCCAAGGCGGCTTCCAGAGCAACATCGTATTACCCGAGGGGATGGCCGCCGGCGAGTATACGGTCCAGGCCATCGGCCAGCGGGGCTCCCAGAGCGTGGCCGGGGGCACAGTCCGGCTGAGGTAAAAAGCTGCCGCATGTGCTTCGCCCCTTAATCCCGAATCCCGGTCACAGCGTAACTGGCATAAGCGAAGCCCCCGTCCTCAAGGCGGGGGCTTCGCTTATGTGTTCCGGGGAGCCAGGCAGAGGTTGCGGTTATGGCTTCTTGGCGGGCACCGGCATGCCGGGAATGTTCAGGTCTATGCAGCCCAGGGTGTTGCGGGTGGTGAAGAACAGGGTCTTCCAACCGGGCCCGCCCCAGGCCATGTTGGTGGTGCCCGGCGCGCCGTGGACAATGGTGCCCAGGTGGTTCCCCGCGGAGTCCATCACCCAGATGCCGCCGGCGCCACCGCAGTAGACGTTGCCCTCCACGTCCACCTTCATGCCGTCGGGGTTGCCCGGCCGCTCGCCGTTCAGGTCGCAGAAGATCCGGTCCGTGGCGATTAGGGGCATGCCGTTGGGCTCCAGCTCAAAGGCCCGGATGTGCCGGCGCCGGGTATCGTTGATGTAAAGCAGCTTTTCATCGGGGGAAAAGGCCAGGCCGTTGGGGCGGGCGAAGTCCCAGCTGATTAACGTGATGGTCCCCAGGTCCGGGGTTACCTGGTAGACGCCGTTGTAGTCCAGGTCCAGGCCCGGCGTGGGGAAGCCGGGGTCGGTGAAGTAAATGCTGCCGTCGGACTTGCACACCACGTCGTTGGGTCGGTTGAGCCGGCGGCCCCGGTAGCTGTTGGCCACCACGGTGATGCTGCCATCGGGCTCCTCACGGGTCACCCGGCGGGTGCCGTGTTCGCAGGCCAGGAGCCGGCCCTGGGGGTCCCTGGTCAGGCCGTTGGCGAAGTTGGTGGGCTCCTTGACCAGGCTGATTCCTCCCGTCGGAGACCACTTCATCCGGCGGTTGTTCCCGATGTCGCTGAACAGCAGGTAGCAATCGTCCTCGCACCACCACACGGGGCCTTCCGCCGGGCCCGCCGGCCCGCCGAAGCCCTTGCCCAGCTCCTTGATCTGCTGCCGGGTGGAGACGATGCGGTCCAATCCTGGGGCGACCTTCTCGATTGGCATGTTAACCTCCTGTCGTCGCGGCCCGCCTGCGGCGGACCGGCACCGGGAGTAATTTAGCACCACCGCCGGTGCGAATCCACCCCCGGCGGAAATCCGCAGGGCGGTTGCTCTGATATAATTCAGGCAGGTTTGGCGTGCTAAAGCTGACACAATGGCTGGCTCTGCTGGCGGCACTCGCTCTGGGTCTCGTGACCGGGTGCGTTACTAGTGTGCCCACGGCAACTCCGGACCCCTGGGTGCCGGCGCCCACCGTCGGATCCGCATCCCCCACTCCACCCGCCCAGGTCCTGCCGACGCCATCGCCCGCCGGCGCACCCACACCTGGGCCATCCCCTTCGCCCGGCCGGAGTCCAACCCCGGCAAGGCAGCCCACGCCCTCAGTAGCCGCCAGCCCGCCGCCCATCCTGCGTCCCACCGCCGCCCCAACCAGGCCTCCCTTGCCCCCCGTGGGCGTGCCCGCCAGCCCGGTGCGGCAGGAATATAAAGCGGACCTGCTGGCGCTCACCGGCGCCGCCCTCCACCACGTTAGGCTGGACCCCCAGGACCCCCAGGTGATGTATGCGGTGGGCAACCGGGGCGTGTGGAAGAGCGCCAATGGGGGAGACAGCTGGGCCATGTTCAAGGCCTTTGAGCTGAGCCAGGACGTGGCCATTGCGCCCAACGATTCGCGGACGGTCTACTTGGCCACTCGGCGGGCCATCCACAAGACCCGCAATGGCGGGGAGTCCTGGGAGACGCTGCCGGGCGTGGAAGGCGCCCAGACCCTGCTGATCAACCCCTCCAACGCCGCGGAGCTATACGCAACAGGCACCGGCGGGGTGAACTACTCCTCTGATGGCGGTGCCTCATGGCGAAAGCTGGCCATCTCGGGCACCGACGCCTCCCTCTGGGACATTGACGTGGACTTCAGTGCGCCCTCAGAAAGGCGGGCCATCCTGGCCGGCGAGAACGACGCAGTGGCCCTGTGGCGGTCGGCGGACGGTGGCAATAGCTGGAAGCAGGTGTTCAAAGCCGGCGGCGGGCGTACCGCGGTGAAGATGGCCCGGGGAGACCCCCGGATTATTTACGCGTCCAAAGGCGTCTCCAGGGACGGCGGCGCGACCTGGAGTGAGGCTCCCGCAGCCTGGGGCATCGGGGTGCACCCGGACAATCCCCAAGTAGCCTATTACGGCGATGCGGCATCGCTCCAAGTGACCACGGATGGCGGTCGCGGCTTCGTAGACGTGGCGCCCCAGATTAACTACAACGCGGGCGAGGCAGAAGGGTTTGCCTTCAACACGGCCACGGACACCCTCTACCTGGCCAGCAGCAGCCTGTTCCGCGGCGCCGGAGCAAAGTCCGGCCGAGTTCGCTTGACCGACGCCAGCCAAGGAATGTACGGGCTCGACTTAACCGATCTGGAGACCACCCCCTGGGCGGTGTGGGCTTCCAGCGACACCCAGGGCATCCACCGGTCCGAGGATCGCGGGGTTACGTGGCGGCAGACCATATTGGGCACCTTCGGGCGGGACAGTATTAGAAACCTGGCTCCCCATCCCACCGACCCTAATGTTGTCTACGCCGGACACGAGACCAACATCTTCAAGACCGTGGACGGGGGCCGCACCTGGTCCAAATTGGTGTCCGCCTGGTTCCCCCAGCTAACCCTGGACCCAGAGCGCCCTAGCACTGTCTACTACGGCACCAGGGGAGAGGGCACCAGGGAAGAGCAGATTTACCGCAGCGAAGACGGAGGCGCCAGTTGGATCTTGCTGGGCCAGGGCGGTCAACGGGTGTTCCTGCACCCTCGGGACGCAGCCACCATCTACACCATCAGCGGCGGCAACCTGTTCCGTTCCACCAATCGCGGCGACAGTTGGAACCAGGTGGGGCAAATCCCGGGAAGCATGCTGTACGTCCTCCCCAGTAACCCCGCCGTGATGTTTGCCCCGGCGGACACCGACGGGCTGCACCGCTCCACCGACGGCGGGGCCACCTGGACCAAGCAAGGCGTCCTGCCCAAAAGGCCCCGGAGGGTACTGGAGCTGGGCGACGGAAGTCTGTGGTTGGCCAGTCTGGACCGGGGCCTATTCCGCTCCCTGGACCACGGCGACTCCTGGGAGCCCATGGCTGAGATGGCGGCAACGATGCTGGCCCCGGACCCAGGGAGCCCCGACGCCTTGTACGCGGCCACCAGCGGCGCAGAGGCCGGGGTTTGGTGGGTTCATCCCCCCGGCAAGACCCTGCCGAAATCGGAGCCGCCGCGGGAGGATGAGCCTTCCCCCGCTACGGTGCGGGTGGACTCTTGTCAGGTTTTGGACCGCTCCAACACCGTGTACCAGGTGACCCGCAACCTGAAACCCTTGGGAATGGGGTCGTGCTTCCTATTCACCCAAGGAGCGGCGAACATTACCCTGGATGGCCAGGGGCATACCGTGGAGTTCGGATCGACTGCCATCTTCGGCGGCGAACTGGAGAACGTGGTTATCAAAGACCTTGTGCTCAATCAAGCAGGGGAAGAGGGTCTGGGGCTAGGCGCAGTCGTCTTGAGCAATATCAAGGGACTGAAGGTCGTGGGCAACACCATCAACACCAATCCGAGGTTGCGTGAGCAGCATGGCATAGTGGTGTCTGGGGTGTTCTCCCAGGATGTGGAGATTTCGGACAACGACATCACCGTGGCCCGGTTTGCCACCGGTATTTCGGTCAGCGCGGAGCGGGCGGTGGTGCGTCAGAACCGGGTTACCGGCGGGCCGCCCGGCACCCACGGAATTGTGGTGGTGGGTTCGCCCGGCGCGGTGGTTGAGGGCAACCAGGTCACCGGCGC
This sequence comes from Dehalococcoidia bacterium, assembly GCA_041485445.1. Taxonomy (GTDB): domain Bacteria; phylum Chloroflexota; class Dehalococcoidia; order Lucifugimonadales; family UBA3495; genus SHYG01. The sequence goes on along the minus strand of JBGPJN010000112.1, from coordinate 436 downwards.
AGGTGGGGGCGCGTACTTCGGCATCCGGGTGCTGAGCTCACCACGGGCGTCCGTTACGGGCAACCGAGTTACCGGCACCTACTCCCGGGGCGGAAGCGGGTTGCAGGTGCTAGACTCCGCCGATGCGGTGACCTCCGGCAACACCCTGCCCTGAGGCGGGGCGCCGGGGCCCGCTCCCCCTTGGTAAGGGCGAGACAGAGAGGGATTGGTCTCCCTCCTGCGCCGCGCGGCGTGGCGGGGGACGACCCCCTGTAGTCTCCCCTTGGTAAGGGGGACGGGAACCGGGACGTCCCTCTCCCCCTTACGAGGATGCGTGATGCTAGTTGTCCGACATCCAAATCTTACCGATGTCATTCTGAGGCGAAGCGAAGAATCTATAGTAGTGGGCTCAGCACTGTGGCAGATTCTTGGGGTTGCTCGCCTTCGCTGCGCTTCG